>NZ_JBGONQ010000049.1:0-22991 GCF_041439145.1 Vibrio sp. 1F255
TGCTAGCCGCGGTTTATCGTGATATCTGACACGAATCCATGCTCTGTGCTGGTCAACGCCTGTTGTAGCATCTGAGCGGCTTCTTGCGCGGTCATAAAGCTCGAGGTATCCATGCCTTTACCGCTTGTATTCCAAAACTCGGTCGCCATTCCTCCAGGGTAAACCGCCACGATTTTCATCGGGTGACCTTTTAGCTCTAACCTTACCGATTCGATAAAGCCTTTCACGGCCCATTTTGCCGCGCAGTAGGTGGACTCTTCCGCTTTAGCACCTTGTGCCGCCGTCGACATCACCACAGCGATGGTGACCGATTGATCTTTGTAGCGCTGTACAAGCTCGCGAATCAAAAAGATTGAAGACTCAATATTGTTCTTCAGCATGTCGCTGATGATGGTTGGATCTTGCTGTTCTATCTTACCGAAGTACCCACTGCCAGCGCTGTGGATCACCAGTTTCGGCATTTCAGGTAACGCATCCAATAACTCGCTCACTGAGTGCGGGTCACAGAGATCACACGCTTGGCTAATGGTATTCGCAGGTAGGCCTTGCGCCACTTCTGCTAAACGTTGTGCATTGCGACCTGTAATGGCTACGCGCTGAGCGTCGGCGTTAGCATATTGTTTCGCGAGAGCTGCGCCTAAACCGCTGCTTGATCCGGTAATTAAAATCATACTGTCTTCAATTTGTAGAGTTGATTCGAGATAGTAAGGGGCTAGGCTAAGATTTTCTGAGATCTATGGCTAAAGTTGATCGATAGCCTGGTTGATAGGTTGATAGGTTGATAGGTTGATAGCTTGGGTGATCGGTCGAGCGGTAAGGCTGAGCTAAGAAAGTGGGGGAAAGCCGTTAAGAATCGACGGGTTTAGCAAGAAATAACAGCGTTAAAAAACAACGAACTAACAAGTAAAAGCGCCGGCATAGAGCCAGCGCTTTTGAGTAATCATAAGTGATTATTCGTCGTCGAACTGTTTGATCGTGAACGCGTCTTCGATTCGGTTAAGCTCTTCTTGTTCTTTCACTCGCTTCTCTTCTTGCAGAGTCGCTCTCGTTTCGTTGAAACGTTTTTTCTCTGACTTAGTCAGGAATTTTACAGCTTTTTTGTTGGTCAGTGCGTAAGCAACTACGTCTTCACCTTTTTCTCTGCGGTCGTTTACGCGTTGTGAGAAACGTTCATTGTCGCGAGCTTTACGCTCCGCTGAGGTCAACTTGCTCATGCTTTAAAGCCTTTTCAATTATTCATGGTAGGGAATCTACGCTTAGCGAAACAAATGGGGACTGCTTAGTGTCAGTCTAGTCCATTTGTATGCTGGTGGCGCATCTTAGCACAATGGCTTGAGCATGCAGGTATGCTATTCGAGGGATCAAACAAAACAGCCCACAATTTTCGTTGTGGGCTGTTTTGTTACGTACTGGAGATGTAGTCATCGTTTTAAAACTAAGAATCAGAAACGGCAGTTACATCAAATCTTCTCGATGTATAAGATGACCTCTCCGACTTTAAAGCCAAACTTAGACATCTCAGTCTTGTTGAACAAGCGTTTATCGTCCATTAAGAACATCCAATCATCGAGCACCACTTCATAGGTGCTGCCGTCTACTTCAATCTCTAAGTCATATTTCCAATACAGCGCAGAACCTTGGGTTTCACCATAAGCGGTTCCAACGACATCGTTGGCAGTCCCAGAATAGGTGTTTTCGCCCGTTTTGATTAGATTCCAAACGCGAGTTGAGCGCTCGCCATCAGCAAAAGAGAACCACTCTTTTATTTTTCCGTTGTCACCGTCCCAAGTCGCGATCAGTTTGGCATCAAAGCGGCGCAGTAAGTTACCAGAGCGGTCTAGCACCATGCCGTAGGCCATTAGCTCGCCATTAAAAAAGGTTTCAAGCTTGAGCTCTGGCGTAGTGTCGACATGGTCTTCTAAACTTGCAGAGCCACAGCCCACTAGCCAAGTTAGTGAAAAAAATGCCAGAGCAAATTTTATTATTGTTGTTTTTGGATTCATTTGTTCAAACCTAAAAGTTGTTTACGAAGACCGGGTTCAGAGGTGTTTTCAGACAACCAAATCGCTAGAAAGGCTTCACCAAATTGCTTGTCTTGGATGGTGCCGATCGGTTGTTCATCGAAATAAAAACGACTTACGTTATCTTCAGCGACACGAATCGTGAGTGTGCTTCCTTCTTCCACGTTCGGCCACATCGCGTACAAGGGTTTCAACCAACGTTGAATGTTGCTGTCAGAGTAGCCAAGCTTGTTCCACTGATCTTCGGTAGCGTCTACGAGGTCTTTGCTATCGATAGAGCGGTAATACTCAAGCTTCAAAGCTCGTTCGGAGTTGGTTGGAGTCGCGTAGAATTCTGCCGAGTAGAGAGTCCAAAACAGGTAACTCATTTCACCCTCACCACGTTTGTTCAGATCATCGACAGCAGAGGCTCTAGCGTGTCCGGCAAATAACAGCGCAGCAAAGATTAACGGGAGAGTAATAAAGCTTAGAAGTGTGTTTTTTGCTTGCTGATGAGCGCGAACAATACCTCGCTCAGGTTTGAACGTTTGTGTCGGGTTGCGTGGATAAGCCATAAGTCACCTCGTTATTGCCATTTTAGGTTGTATTAAGTTGGAGTAGGCGGCCACCAGTAAGGGCAACAAAATCCCCCAACTTATTGCAAGGGCAGCAACTACCGATGCATCTGGCCAAGTAGTAAGAAGAGCACCTGCTTTGATGCCTCCCCAATAACTACTAGTACCTGCTACGAACCCTATGACAAACAAGATCACTTTCGAGCATTTTAAAAGCCAATTTAGGCTGTGGTTAAAACTGATTAAGAACATGATCCACAGGCAGACAAGCCACACCGGGAACCACGATTGATTCGCAATTTCAGAGTCGACGGCAAACACGCCGAAGTGGAGTAAGAGGCTATCAAGCAATAGCCCCAATGGTAATAAAATGAGTATCTTCAAATCGCTACTGCGAGTCGGTGATAGAAGGAAGTGAACCACTACAATCAGTGGTGTGACGAACGGGGCTTGCGCGGTAAAGAAGGCACTGCAAACCCAGGTCGCTTGAAACAGTACGAGATTAATAATCCAAAACCGCTTCATCTTTTGCTCCAAAGTAACGAGGTTTTCTTGCGACTACATGGTGAGTGCTGATCACGCGCTCTTTGAATGCGCCTTCACAGTAGCAGAAGTAGAAGGTCCATAAGCGTTTAAACTCTTCTGAATAGCCGAGAGACTCTAGCTCTTCCCAACTATTTTCAAAGGCGATGTTCCAATCATTCAGCGTTCGAGCGTAGTGTAGGCCAATGTCATCAATTTCTTGAACCACAAGGTCGGTGCTGGTCGCAAGGTGTTGGGTCATCACTGAAACAGAAGGTAGGCAACCGCCGGGGAAGATGTACTTCTGAATAAAGTCGACACCTTTGCGGTATTTGTCGTAACGGCTGTCAGCAATAGTAATTGCTTGAATCAGCATCTTGCCTGAGGGCTTAAGTAGCGAGGAACATTTTTCAAAGAAGGTTTGTAGATACTCATGTCCGACCGCCTCTATCATCTCGATCGAAACCAACTTGTCATACTCACCAGTGAGATTGCGATAATCCTCTTTGAGCAGGGTGATTTTGTCGGTTAAACCAAGCGCTTTTACTCTCTGTTCAGCAAGTGCATGTTGGGCATCTGAGATCGTGGTAGTGGTGACGTGGCAACCGTAGTGTTGCGCCATGAAGATGGCTAAGCCGCCCCACCCTGTGCCTATCTCGACCACGCTATCTTTCTCAGACAGTTCTAGTCGCTCACAGATGGTTTTCATTTTGTTTTGTTGAGCCTTCGACAAGGTTTCTGCGTCTTCGCTGTAGATTGCGGAAGAGTACTGCATCGAGCTATCTAAGAAGCGCTCATACAGTTCGTTGCCAATGTCGTAGTGGGCGAGAATATTTCGCTTAGAGCCTTGCTCGGTGTTGGCATTCTTACGACGCAGCAATAGGTTTTTGATGCGAGAAATCCATTGTGTCTTGTCATCAAGCTCATCCAATTGGGCTTGGTTACGAGCCATGATTTGAATCACACGCGTTAGATTTGGGCTGGTCCATTTACCATCGATGTACGCTTCAGATGCGCCGATACTGCCGTTGATGACCACATCTCTAAAAAAGGTCGCATCATGAATCACGATTCGACCTTTCAAGTCTGCTTCTCGATCACCGAACACCGAATGCTGGTCGCGCTCAATGATCTCGAGCGTCGCGAATTGCAGGCTTTCTAACACCTTGAAGATTAAAGCTCGATATTTACAGTTGCTTGAAACAGCAACGGCTTTAGCTTGTTGTTCAATATTGTTGTTTTGTTTGGCAAGCTGTTCCATGTAAACCTCGCTGATAACTCATTCTAATATTTTGTGCCAACTAAGCTGAGTTCTGCTCCTTGATTGGAGCGAACCCAAGCTTCAATTGAGTTCTTTCATGTGCGCTTAAGACGTTGAGTCTGGATGCGCCACAAACGGTACTTTTTTCAGGAATAATTTGAAAGCCTGATAATAAATTCCCATCACGACTTTTATCGTCATCGCCGGAATCTTGAATACCGTTCGTCTAATGTTTGTCTTGGTTACTGACTGCTTCGTCAGGGCTAGTGTCGCATCGAAAAGCTTGTCGTCTCGGCGGCTTTCAATGTGAACTAACGTGCGTTTCGCTGGTGGCTTAATCTTCCAAAAATAAGTCATGTTCAAATCCATGAACGGCGAAACGTGAAACTCTTTTTTTACCTTCAATTCTTGGTGCATGTCGATGAGATAGTAGTGTCTTTCTCGCCAAGGCGTGTTACTCACCTCAGCCAACATGTACTTACAATCTCCAGTCTCGTCATAACAGAAGAAACAGTTGATTGGGCTGAAGTAGATGCCTAAACAGCGGCACTGAGCCAGCATCGTCACACGGTTTGAATCAGACCAAACCCCACCAAGTTGTTGCACTTTGGAAGCTATACGTTGCTTAAGTGATTTTGGTTCATCCGTGGTGACATTTTCTTTTTTTTCAGCGAGATAATCCGATTCGACAAAGCGAATCGGGTTGTACCAACGAGTTCCGAACAGCGCACTGCGCGCTGTGGTTTGGGGCAGCTCATCAAGATCTAACCCCATCATATACAGCTGATAGCTGAACTCATGAGTGATGTCGCCAAAGCGGCGATGTCTGACGTTACCCCAATAGATACCGCTGAGCTCTTCACTCTTTTCGGATGCGATCCCCATCTCGGGTGTCAGGGTTTGACTGTTCATAGCGCGGAACTCGTACTCAAATCTAAACCGAAGCGTTTGGTCACATCGAGTGCACTGTGGACACCGTCTTCATGGAAGCCGTTATACCAATAAGCACCAGCAAAGTGCGTCTGGTTTTTGCCACAGATTTGCTCACGCTTGTGCTGAGCTTCGACCGTGTTCGAATTAAGTACCGGGTGATGATAAACAAAGCTGCGAATGATTTTTTCTGGGTCGATGGCTTCGCTTTGATTCAAGGTGACACAGAAGGTGTCTTGGCTTTCGATGCCTTGCAGAATGTTCATGTTGTACGTGACACAGGCAGGTCGTTTACTGTCGCCATCCAACATGTAGTTCCAGCTTGCCCAAGCCAGTTTTCTGTCTGGTAACAAGCGAGTATCGGTGTGCAGAACCACTTCATTGCGGCTGTATGGGATCTCGCCCAGTACCTGTTGCTCTTGTTCTGTTGCATCACCAAGCAAGCGTAAGGCTTGGTCTGAGTGGCAAGCAAAGATTACTTCGTCGAAACCTTGTGCGCTGCCATCTTCAAATTCAATCGTGACGCCTGTTTCTTGGCGAGTCACTTGTTTAATCGATGTATTCAGTGCAACAGTCTTACTTAGGCGTGAAAGGATGATTTCAACATAAGAACGCGATCCCTTTGGTATCACATACCACTGAGGACGGTTCGCGATATCGAGCAATCCATGGTTGTAGAAAAACTGAATGAAGAACTTGAGCTCAAACACTTCCATTTCTTCCAAGCTTGTCGACCAAATCGCCGCGCCCATCGGTAAGATGTAGTGCTGGCTGAAAAAATCGGAAAATTGATTATCTCGTAGGAAACTGCCAAGGGTAACGTCTGGTGTGAATTCATTGCTTTCAAACTGAGCCTTACACAGCTTGTTGAACTTGAGAATGTCAGACACTAAAGACCAGAACTGAGGTTTGAAGATGTTGCTCCTCTGCGCGAATAACGAATTAATGCTGTGGCCGTTGTATTCAAACTTGGTCGTCGTGTTGTGGACGCTGAAGCTCATCTCAGTCGGTTGCCTTTCGACATCGAGTTGTTCTAGAAGCTGATTGAAATTCGGGTAGGTTCGATCGTTGAATACGATGAAACCTGTATCTATCGAAAACGCCGAGCCTTGATGTTCAATATCAACGGTCGCGGTGTGCCCCCCAACGTAATCATTCTTTTCGAATACTGTTACGTCGTGGTGCTTATCTAATATATGCGCGCAAGTGAGTCCAGAGATACCTGAACCAATAATGGCGATTTTCTTCATTGTTATACCATCCTTGAAGCGAGTTTTTGCCAAACTGGAGTTGGGAGCATTCTTAGTAGCTTCATCAACATGATGAATCGTCTTGGGAAATCGATTTCACTCTTTCCTTGAGCGATACCATTTACGATTCGCTGAGTTGCGGCCTCACTACTAATAATCATAGGCATAGAGAACGTATTTCGCTCGGTTAATGGCGTTTCAACAAAGCCAGGGTGCACAATTGAGACATGAATGTTGTGCGTTGCCAGATCAACCGAAAGTGTTCTGCCTAAGTAGGTGAGGGCTGCCTTTGAAGCGCCATAAGCCTCGGCTCTTGGCAAAGGTAAAAAGCTGGCGCTGGAGCTGACTAAAACCAAACGGCCGCCCGGCTTGATGTTTTTTAACCAAGCTTTAAGGGCGTAGCCAATTGAAATTAGGTTTATGTTGATGACGCGCTCAAAAAGCTCGGCATCAAAATTCACTGGGTCGTCGATGTACTCACAATCACCCGCATTTAAAATCAGCAGATCGAGCGGCTTGTCTTGGTCGAGTTCTGGGAAGTTGTGGTAATCAGTCAAGTCGAAACAGAGCGGTGAAATTGATGAATGCGCGACGTCTGTCTCGTGCGAGTCAACTAAGGCTTGCAGCTTGTCTGAGTTGCGGCCACAAGCAATCACCTGATGCCCTTGCTGAGCGTAATCTTTAGCTAGGGATTGGCCGATACCTGAGGTCGCGCCTGTAATCATAATACGCATTATCGGCTCGCCCTCTTTTTGATGGATTTGATCGCGCAACCCAGTACTGGAATGTGTTCGTACAACATAGAGCCGACGTCGAGGTAGTCTCTGTGGTAGACCACTTGACCGTCGAGCATCTTAAGGTGGCTGTGCCCTTGTACTTCGATTGGCTTTTGCCCATTTAATTGCTTGTGAGCAAACTGCATCGTCCAGTAAACGGAAGCTTCGTCGTTCGCTTCGAAAGTGTGTTCGATATGAAAGTAACAGCTGGTTACTTGGGTGTAGAGGTTCTCGAAGTAGTGCGTAAGCGCCGAAATACCGCTGACATGATGCAGCGGATCTTGGAATTCAATATCAGGGTGATAAACCGTCTTAAGCACGTCGAAATTGTCGGTTCCGAGTTCTCGATACATGTTGAGAAAGTTATCAAGCCATAGAGAGTTATCCATAATATTCACTCTAATTATTTGAAGAAGGCTAAGGCTCTCAATCGTGCTTCTTTATGCTCAACGATGGGTTGCCAGTATTCGCTGTCTATTCCGTTTTTAGCGATAAAGTCATGTGGGAAATGTACATGCTTATCTGGGATATTTTGCAGCTCTGGTATGTACTTACGAATAAAAATTCCTTTTGGATCAAACTTTTCACTCTGAGTGATTGGATTGAAAATTCGGAAGTAAGGTTGAGCATCACAGCCAGTACTTGAAGCCCACTGCCAGCCACCATTGTTGGCACTAAAGTCTCCGTCGATAAGGTGCGACATAAAGAAACGCTCGCCCCAACGCCAGTCAATAAGCAGGTGCTTGGTTAGGAAGCTTGCCACCACCATTCTTAGTCTGTTGTGCATCCAGCCCGTTTCAACCAGTTGACGCATTGCGGCATCAACCAATGGATATCCTGTTTTTCCTTCGCACCAAGCTTTGAAGCTAGGATGATCGTGATACCAATCTAAACCATTGTATTTTTGCTGAAAGTTAGCACCTTTGACCAGTTTAGGGTGGTGGAACATCAAATGCTTATAAAAATCTCGCCAAATCAATTCATTGAGCCAACAAAAGGCCGGTAATTGCGTATCAAATAACAGATCGGGTTGCTGCTGAATCAATTGAATCGCTAACCAACGTGGGCTCACGGCGCCAATCGCTAAATAAGGTGATAGCCCCGATGTTCCTTTAACTGAGGGAATATCTCTCAGACGTGCGTAGTCGTTGACTTTATTGCCTAAGAAATTGGGGATCACATTGCCCAATACATCTTGGCTTAATGGCCAGCGACTCGAATCAACACGCGGAAAATCGAAATCATAGTCAGCAGAGATGGTTAAGGCTTGTAAGTCGTCAGGAAGCTGTGTTTGTGAACGTTCAGCTGACTCGACAGGAGCTGGACTGCAGATGATGCCTTTCACCTGAACTTCTTTTAACCAAGCGTTCTTAAAGGGCGTAAAGACTTTGAACATCTCGCCTTGTTTGTTGAGAACGCTACCGAGTGGCAGCATAACGTCACAATCGCTGATCTTCAGGTTTAGGCCGCTTGAAATCAGCTTTTTATCGCGAGCTTGTTCATCGACCTCTGGTTCAGAGTTAGCGTAGACGCACTTGGCATCAAGCTGCTGGCACAAATCGATGAGCTGTTTGGATTGGTCGTCAAAGTCGCTAGCTTTCAGGTGAAGCAACGTTATCCCGAATTCAGCGAGCTGGGAATCGAGTTGTTTTAGATGACGATAGATGAAATCAGCTTTGATCGGCGCAAGGTGGTGTTGCCGCCACGTTTGAGGCGTTGAAATGAAAACGGCGGTCGTTACGCCGTTTTCAACTGCCGCGACGAGCGCTGGGTTATCGTGAATCCGCAGGTCTCGTCGTATCCATAGTATGTCGCTCAATATCCGTATCTCAGTTTAAGTTCTTGAGGGTGCGGGTTTAGGTAAACCTGTGATTCTAGGTATTCGTTCGGGTATTCCATCAGGTAGTGATTGATCAGTGTCAGTGGCACTAGCAGTGGAACAACGCCCTCTCTGAATGATGCGATCTGGTTGGTCAGCTCTTGCTTGTGAGCGCTACTCAGTTGTTTTTTAAAGTAACCCTGCAAATGATGCAGCGTATTGGCGTGACTGCCTCGATTCGCGTGATGAGACAACGCCGTCATCAAGCCTTCGATGTATTGAGCCGCTAGTTCGTCGATATCTAAATCATTACCCGCTAGCAGTTTGCCTAAGCTTTTGTAACCCTCAACGTGGTGACACATGACTAGATATTTGTGTGCGCTGTGGAACTGAATCAGTTTGTGCTTGGTCACACCTTCATCCACAAGATCGAGCCATTTTTGGTAAGTGAACACTCGAGTCATGAAGTTTTCACGCAAAATGGGATCGTTAAGGCGGCCGTTTTCTTCAACGGGAAGTAACGGGTTGCCGTCCATAATTTGTTGGGTGAACATGCCTATGCCTGTCGATTCAGAGCCGCGACCATGGTGGTGGTACACCTTCACGCGCTCCATGCCGCAGGTTGGGCTTTTTTGACACACAATAAAGCCAGCAATGTGTTGGTTTTTCTTTGAGTAGTTTTGACCGAACTCGATCAGTTCGTTGGTCACATCACCTGAGCCATCAGGGCGAGAAACATGGATGATGTCATCTAGCATTCTTGTTTGACGAATGGTTGGACGAGGGGTTGGAAGACCAACAGCCATCTCTGGGCAAACAGGTTCCAATTCCACGTAGTCTGCTAGGTCGTCTGTACAAAAACGAGAGCGTTTATGACCTGTGTCGAAACGTACTTTGTGTCCAGCAACACATGCACTGATACCGATTTTGATTTTCTTTTCCATTGGCCAACTCCTTTGCTCTTGCTCTGAGCTTTTTCTTATAGTTCAACATTGCTAATCGTATTTACAGAGCTGGGTGTGTTTTTACTTTGACACCGTAGTTGTTTTTATTCAGATGTATTGACGATATACAGGATAGCTTTATGCCATCCTGTATATTTATAGCCTGCAACTGGGTTAATAGATATATTTTCCAAGTGGATTGAATAGTTGGCTCACACCTTTTGTGAAGTAAAGCGCATCACTTGAAACGGTTAAACAGACACAACCTTCTTTTGTTGCCGGTTGATGAGTGTGATTGCCATCCAACCAGATGAAGTCACCTTTGTTGTAAACGCCCATTTCGTCTTCGAAACTGCCCTCTAGAAGAAGCGTGATCTCGAAGCCTTTGTGGGTGTGGCAAGGCACTTGTCCATCTTTGTCGATGTGCAACAAGCTGGTGTGGTGTGCTTCGTCAGCAAAATCGAGTCTTGCTCGTGAAATTTTGCCTAGGTTCATCCAGTCCTTTCTCGCTACTGAGTTTAGAGCGCGAGGGATTGTGAATGTCGTGTCAGCAACAGTTACTTTCTGAACCTCTGGAGTCACTTCAACAGACTGAGAAGTATCAGCTGTGATTTGCTCTATCGCGTCAAAATCAAAGTCCATGTCGTCCATTGAGAAGCTGTCTAGATCTTCATTTGAGAATACTGGCTCTGCGTCAAAAGCATTATTCGCTGCTACAGCTGTAAGCTGCTTGACTTGTTGTTGGCAGTGTTCACACAGCTCTACATGGCTAGAAACAATCAAAGAAACTGAATCAGCCAACGTGCCATCGACGAAGTCTTTCAAGATTGCCGCGTTTGGGTGATGTTTAATCATGGTCTTGTTCCCCCATGTGAACTTTTAATTTGGCTAAAGCGAGTCTCAGACGTGATTTCACTGTTCCAAGTGGGACGCCAAGTTGCTGAGCGAGTTGCTCTTGAGAGAGCTCTTGAAAGTAAACGCCTTTGACGATGGTTTTCTGAGCGAGAGGCAACTTTTCTATTTGAGTCATTACGTGTCGGCTCATCAAATGGTCACCGAATGGCAAATCTTCGCTTTGAGACTCGGCTACCATCGCATCGATTGGCCAGATATCGTCGGCTATCGTTTGTTCGGCTTTCGCTTTCACTTTGCGCAACATGTCGAATGCTGCATTACGCATTACCGTGTAGACCCAAGTGGTCGCAGCGCCTTTATCTACATTGTAGAGATGTGCTTTCTTCCAAACATTAGTCATCGTGTCTTGAACTAGCTCGTTTGCAGCAGCTTCGCCACCCAACTTACTGATACCAAAACGCTTGATCTTAGGAGCGAAGAACTTGAACAAACAGGTGAACGCCTGCTTGTCTCGGTCTGTACCAACCAACACCAGCCAGCTCGAGAGCTCTGTCGGTACTTTGTTGTCTGTAGGTACTTTGTTATCGGGAATAATGACATGCTCCTTGCCGTTCCCTGAACTTCTGCTTTCCACTTGCATAGTAACTAACCATCATGCGAATTTGATGGGCACTACGTGAAAGGAGAAAGTCGGGATCACTTTAATTTAAATTAATTTCTACTATACAAAATTATAGTGAAGAAAAGTGCTTATTGCCCCGTAATGATTTGATTCAAAAAAGGAACTAGAGACGGAAAACTGGCTGGCTCAGTAAATTCTGTTTTCTTTTCCAGTGGGATAGGCATCATTTCGAGCAATCGCGCACAGATCCATTGTGGGCTCTCAAAATCAGGAGTGGGATAGAGTGTTCTTATCGAATCGTGGTCGCGAAACAACTGAACCAAAAAAGCGGTAAACACGTTAGGCACTTTATATTCATCGGTAGGCCAGTGAGGCAACAAGCTGAACTTACTTTTAATCAGGTCATCATCGTCTCGAAACGACCCATGCAATTGCACCAACTTTTCGCCTTCGACATCAATTTCTAATATCTGGTCGTCCGACATATTGAAGTCGACGATGGTCACCTTTGTTCCCCAAGAGCTGAGATGATCAGAGTTAGATTTGTCTTGAGTGGCGATAATGAAACCATCGCCCTGCGCTGCGTGAGCGACCATCGCGAGATACTTTGGCTCAAAAATGCGCAGTCTTTGTCTGCCTCCCGGTAAAAGGAAGATGGGGAGGGGAAACACAGCGAGCTCCAGAGAAGACTCTACGGGTGTTTCTGGTTCGGCGTCTGTCCGCGTGGTCTTCCTAGGTGAATTCGGCACATAGTACTCCTTAGTTCAAATGTGATTTGAGAAGATATACGCGGGGAGGGTGGTGTTCGATCAATTCGCTTCGGCTTATGTTCGTAAAGGGATAGGTATTTTGTTGCACCTGTTCATAAATTCACTGTTTTTACCTTTTTTCATACGCGTCATTATGTAATATATGTACAAATAGTAAGCGAATGGGTAGTCGCCAGACGATGCTTATATCTGACGTTCTTCTATACCTAACATCGCATCAAAGGAATGGTCATGATTGTTATTTATGGTATCAAAGAGTGCTTAAATCCAATTAAGTTGCAGCTCTCTAATGTGTTGCAGCAGTGCTTGAATAGTGAAATGGGTTTACCCGATGACAAGCGAGCACATCGATTTGTGCCATTGGAACGGGATGACTTCTTTTACCCAGAAGGAAGAACAGAAGCCTATACCGTCATTGAGATCAACATGATGGAAGGTCGAGCGGTAAACACCAAAAAGCGTCTAATCAAGAAGATCTTTTCTGAGATTGAAAAGCAGCTCTCTATCTCTCCGATTGATATTGAAATCACCATTAAAGAGCAGCCTTCACATTGTTGGGGTTTTCGAGGGATGACGGGCGATGAAGCACAAGATCTGAAGTACAAAGTGAACGTCTAGGGTTTAAGCTCTTAACTCTTAACTCTTAACTCTTAACTCTTAACACGTAAGACTTAAGCCAATCTATCGAGTGACGGCTTTGGAATTTGATGCCAAAGCCGTTTTCCTAGTTCTCGACACTAACCTTTAAGCATCTAAGCATCGTCACTCTTTTTTAAATACTGATGCCAATTTTCATTGATCACGTCAAAGTGCTCAACGCAGAACTCTTTTCTGTCTTTCAAATAGTCGTTTTCCACTTCATCGAGCAAGTTCTTATAGGCATCGGGATCGCTGCCATACACCAAGCATAACGTGGAGAAGTAACGCTGCAGGTCGAAACTGTGCTCGTCGATGTATTCCCCCAAGTCGTAATACTCTGGGCGGTCTTCTGACTCGAAAGCGAACATGTCTGCAGCGCTGATAGCAGCGTCGGCCCCATGCTCTACGTAGTTAAGCAGTAGCACGGTTGCTAGGTTATCAACCGCATCTTCTTCTTTACCCAATATGGCAATGTTCTGATCTTCGATATACGCATGCCCAGTCTCGTGTAGCAGGGTGTGCAGCAAGGTATCAATAGCGCCGGTTTGCGCAGATTTCCCATACTCTTTTTCGTATTGGTTCTTCTCAAAGTAATTGAGTGACTCAGCGTAAAAACTGTAAGGGATCAGTACTTGATGGGTTTGTGGATCGTAGAGTGGTCCTTTTTCCCCGCCATATTGAATGGTTAATGGCTTCTCAAACATGAAGAGTTGGTTTGATAGGTCGACCACGGTGTCATTAACGCCACTGCTTTGAATCTCTCGTTTGAGCTGCTCTTCTTCGGTATTTTGCGGTGTAGAGTACTCGACGATTAGGTTACTTTGGGTGGCTTGTTCACTAGATGCATAAGTTGTGGCAAACATTGCACTCAGGGCTAGGCTGCAGGTCAATGTTCGTTTCAATAATGTCATCGGCTATCCTTGTGATTACGTTGCGATTCAGAGTCGTGCTGGGGGTAACAACTCCAAGCTGTGTACCCTGATTTAGTTATTTCGTTAGAGTATAAGTTTAGACGGAATTTTGATGCATCGAGGACTGCAATTTTTGAAGTAGGCGCTATCATATCAATGAATAATCCGCTTAGAGATTCGCCACAAAGAATAAGTAAGCTGAATGAGCGGTGTCGATGTGATTCGTTTCTATTGGTAATTAACAGATAAATTTCGGTTCAACACAACCCTTGTGCTATACTCCGCGCCCCAATCCGAATTGGCTTGTTTAATCTTAGGAAATTATTATGAGTGTTAAAAACGAACTTCAACAAATTAACAACCGTCTAGACAAGTGTCGCCACAAGTTAGATGCTGCTAAAACTCGTAATGATCGTCCTGTTGTTCGTCAGTTCGAGGAAGAGATTAAGAAGCTAACTAAGAAAATTGCCCAGCTTAAACACAAAGAAAGCTATGATGTGAACCAAGAGCGTAAGTCTCTGGTTGATATGCCATTTAGCCGTGAGATCACTAAGGCTGAGCAAGCGGATATGGGTAAACTTAAAAAGTCTGTTAAAGGACTCGTAATTGTTCACCCAATGACGAAGATCGGTAAAGAACTTCGCATTGAGGTTATGACTGGTTACGCACCGAAAAAATTCTAATTACCAGCGATGGTGATGAAAGAGGAGCTAGAAATAGCTCCTTTTTGCTTTTTTAGGTATTAAGAAAGCAGAGTCAGCGGCATAGATACTCACGCCGTTTTCAACTTTTAGGAGGTGATTGTTGTCACAAATCCTTTTATCTCCTATAAAAGTTAACGTGCTACTAACATGGTACTAAGCGATCGCAGTAATGTGTTCGCTTTTCGAATCCACACTTTCTCTCCAGTTTGTATAAATATAGGTAGAGCAGCACAAATAATTACAGATAAAACTAGACTCATTAGGGAAGATGAGAACGTAAAAAAATAGAGGTTATATGAATCAATTAATTTCAATTGGACCACTAGAATCCTTCCTAATCGCGATTAGTGTTTTGTTTCTAGGTCATTTCGTCAATGCAAAGCTTCCGATTCTCAAAAAGTACAACATTCCAGAGCCCATTGTCGGCGGCTTGATTGTCGCTTTTGCTATTACAGCCCTGCACTTTAACGGCCTTGATCTTGAGTTTTCCTTGCCCCTGCAGAACACGTTTATGTTGATGTTCTTTGCAACGGTCGGTCTTGCGGCGAACTACACGCAGCTGATAAAAGGTGGTGCTAAGGTATTCCTATTCTTAGGGGTAGCGTCGGTTTACATCATTATCCAAAACGGTGTAGGCGTAACCTTAGCTACGGCACTAGGCCTTGAACCCTTGATGGGTTTGATTGCTGGCTCTATCACCCTTTCGGGCGGTCACGGCACAGGCGCGGCTTGGTCTCAAACTTTTGCAGACACGTTTGGCATTGCAAATACGCTAGAAATCGCGATGGCTTCAGCGACCTTTGGTTTGATCATCGGTGGTATTATCGGTAGCCCAGTGGCGCAAAAGCTGATTGATAAAAACCAGCTTGAATCTGAGTACGGCACTGGCACGCAAACACATGAACGCTTCCCTGAACTTGTTACTTACAACGAGTATGAAGAAGACAAAGTGACGGCGAAGAAGGTGATTGAAGTGTTGTTCATCCTTCTTATCTGTATCACGGGTGCGAAGTACCTAGAGCAGTGGGTGGCGACTTTTGAAATTTCTTGGTTGATGATTCCTGACTTCGTTTACGCGTTGTTTATCGGTGTGTTCATCACTAACGTGTTTGAAGTGACTAAGCTGCATAAGACTGACAGCGAAACGGTCGATATTCTTGGTACGGTGTCATTGTCACTGTTCCTAGCAATGGCGCTAATGAGCCTTAAGCTTTGGAACATATTTGACCTTGCGATTCCGTTCTTGGTTATCCTGGCGGTTCAGGCGGTTGTGTTAGGTATCTTCTCTTACTTTGTGACGTTCAAAGTAATGGGTTCTAACTACGACGCAGCGGTTATGGCAGGTGGTCACTGTGGTTTCGGCCTAGGTGCAACACCAACAGCGGTAATGAACATGGGCTCTTTGGTGAACCGTTTTGGTCCTTCACCACAGGCGTTCATGGTGGTGCCAATTGTTGGTGCCTTCTTTATCGATATCGTTAACCTGATTATCCTTCAGGGTTACATCTCGTTTATCGGTTAATGTTCGCCTTTACTTAAACGCAATGTGCTTATCGCACTAAGATGAATACAAGAAAGCCAGTCTGTTGACTGGCTTTTTTTGTTCTTGTTTATCGAGGTTTTCTTGCCTGATACCCCTGCGGTTAGGGCTCTGTCACATCAATAACTAGGGCGTGTTGATCTTTCGAGCTGATTTTTGCAGTGAGTTGCTGGGTATTTATACAAGGCAGAGGCATCGATGTGTAGCTAGCCTACATGAGAAGCCGATAACGCAGTAGAAATGACCAGCAAACGCTGCCCGAAGGGTTCGAGCTGGGCGCCCCCGCAAAAAGCGTTTTACTCTTTGTTGAGGGAGGTTTGCTTAGAATGACTAGGCTACTTCTCCCTCACCGCGATTAAAACGCTTTTGACTAGGCGTCCCCATCCGAACAAAATTTAACCACGAAAGGTCAACACGCCCTAAAGTGTTGTAACGACTTCATCAAGAGTTAGGCGCGCTTTTGGTTTGCCGTAGTTGTAGTCTTCGCCGTCTTTGTGGTAGCCGATAGCTAGAGCTACATCAACAACGTGACCTTCTAGTTCATCAGCAAACTCTTCGCTGATCATAGCTGCATCTACACCTTCCATAGGTGTTGAAGCGATACCTAGACGAGCTAGTGTGTGCAGTGTGTTACCTAGTGCGATGTAAACTTGAGACTTAGTCCAGTTACCGTTGAAACCTGTTTCGTCTGTGTTCATTTCTGCGAATGCGTAAGCACCTAAGAATTGCTCGTACATTTCAGCTGGTAAGTGACCAGAGCTTACTTCTGTATCAGCACGCTTCGCGAATTTCTCTTTAGTGTACTTAGGATCGTGAGCAAACAGGATCGTGTGTGACGCTTCTTTCGCATGTGGTTGGTTAAACTGGAACATGTTTTCGAAAGTATTGTGGAAGCGTTGTTTTGCTGCGTCACTCTCAATGATGATGAATTTCCAAGGCTGAGAGTTGATAGAAGAAGCTGACAAGCGAAGTGCTTCTTTGATTACTTCCATGTCTTCCGCAGAGATGCGCTTTTCTGCATCGTATTTTTTAGCTGTGTAACGAGTGTTTAGATCAGTAATGATTGGATGAGTCATGTTGAATCCTAATATCTATCAATAATAAATGTTGTAGGGTTTTATGTTCAGTTACGTCAACAATAAACGGATAACCAATTTAAACGAATCTCAATAGATTGAACGTCTAAATAGTTATCGAACATGCCCCAATAAATCGAGTATCTGCGGTAGCTCAAGTCGATGGGTGTAAGATAATAGAAGAATGACTCGGGAAAAATAGCGAACATATCAAATCACTATGGTTAATAATGTCCATAATGATTCAATAAGTGTGATCTTAATGGAGGTGGAATCTCTAGATTCAGTAGCTTAGTACGCTTTGATACCATATTGGCGCAATAATGGCGGAAGTACGCTGTCTAGGTTGGGGATATCTTCTGGCGTGATTTCGATTAAACCAAAACCATGCTCTTCATAGATTTTTCTCGTAGCTTCACGTTTATTTTCGGCGATTGGCGCAGAATCAGTTCCCCAGAACTGGATGTATACTTTGCCACTTGGTAGATAAAAATCGCTGATCACTTCTTTTGATATCGGAAGCGGACGCTCGTACGCATGGACCACTCCTGCCATATAAAGCCAGTTATCAATGATCAGCTCTCCCTTTGATCGAACATAATGCCCGTCTAAGCTTCGGTGCTTCGCCTTAAATTTCTGACGAAAACTGGAGAATGACACATCGGTCGAGTGGCTTTCAGCATCATGCCCTAGGAATTCAACAACAGACTGCTTTAAACGTTTATTGCGAACCAATGAGTCGTGCCATACCACGAATAAGTTTTGAGTCGCTTTGTCTTCTCTTTGTTCACCTCCGGCTTTTAAGCCTGTAGAGGTGACATGCCAACCGTCTTCTTCTTTTGTTATCCAACCAAGCTCGTTGAGCAGTAAGTTGATTTTCTTTGCGCTGAGTTGAAAGGCACTGCCAAGCTGGGTGGCGGTGAGTGTTTTTCCTGAGAATGAGTCCAAATCGATAAGCAGTTTCTCTGGCCAGACAATAAAGACACCAAACTTCTTGTGTTCGACATATTCCCCACCAAAGCTTTCTCCCCGTTCTGTGAGAATCCAACGCTCTTGTGAACGCACTATATAGCCCGCTGTTTTTAGATTGCTAAATAAAGCTTTAGCTTCTATGCCTTTTTGTTTAGCGAGTGCGGATGTGGAAATTTTGTCTGACATAGTCTTTTCTCAAATAGCGGAGTGATCAGCTGATGGGTGTTGGATATATATATGATGCGATAGCGTTGGTAAATACCATATCACATCTATCAATGCTAACTGCAGTTCAGTGGTCTATGTTTTTAGTAGAGCGTTAGGTCTCGTTTTGTATGTTTAGCAAAATGTAGCTCAACCTGTAATTAAATTACAGGTATCGCGATTTTGCTCATCTGGGTGCATATTTTATATACGTGACACGATGTTCTTTTATACGGTTTATATAGATCTTAGATGCTATATTTTATTAAATGTGACTTTAATCACTATTTATTTTTAAGTATTACAAAATAAAATGTGATCTAGATCGTGTGTTGATGATATCTATTCTCATTAATTTGGCTTTGTAATTTAAATTCATGGTGTTTTTGTGATCTAAGGTGTGCTTGTTAACCCGAAAGTGTTTTTCGTGTGTGATGGCTATCACGAAAGTTGGGCTAAGGTGCATTTTGGAAATGTTGTGATACATTTTAATCGACTTTTGAGTACACACTTTCGGTCATTTGACCAACCAATACATTACGGGGTTCTACCTATGTTATCACCAGAAGCAAAGATTAAGGTTCAAAACTTTGGTCGTTTCTTATCCAATATGGTAATGCCAAACATCGGCGCATTTATTGCGTGGGGTTTCATTACTGCACTATTCATCCCAACGGGTTGGTGGCCTAACGAAACGTTAGCATCAATGGTTGGTCCTATGATTACATACCTACTGCCACTATTGATTGGTTACACCGGTGGTAAAATGGTTGGTGGTGACCGCGGTGCGGTAGTGGGCGCTATCACAACAATGGGTGTTATCGTTGGTACTGATATCCCAATGTTCATGGGTGCAATGATTGTAGGTCCACTAGGTGGTATCGCAATTAAGAAATTCGATGAAGCTGTTCACGGTAAAGTGAAGAGTGGTTTCGAAATGCTAGTGAACAACTTCTCTGCGGGTATCATCGGCATGATCTGTGCGATCATCGCGTTCATCGTGATTGGTCCTGCGGTTAAGATTCTGTCTGGCGGACTTGCGGCTGGCGTAAACGCAATGGTAGAAGCGGGTGCACTACCTCTAGCATCTATCTTTGTTGAACCTGCGAAAATCCTATTCCTAAATAACGCAATCAACCACGGTATCTTCTCTCCACTAGGTATCCAGCAATCTGAAGAGATGGGTCGCTCTATCTTCTTCCTAATCGAAGCAAACCCAGGTCCTGGTTTTGGTCTTCTACTTGCTTACATGGTGTTTGGTAAAGGTAGCGCGAAGCAATCTGCTGCTGGTGCATCTATCATCCACTTCCTAGGGGGTATCCACGAAATTTACTTCCCTTACGTTCTAATGAACCCACGTCTAATTCTTGCGGTAATCGCAGGTGGTATGGCGGGTGTATTCACTAACGTAATGTTCGATTCTGGCCTTATCTCTCCAGCATCTCCAGGTTCTATCTTCGCAGTCTTACTGATGACGCCAAAAGGCTCTTACATCGGCGTGATTCTATCTGTTATCGCAGCAACGGCAGTATCGTTTGTTGTAGCGTCAATCCTTCTTAAAACATCAGCGCAAGATGATGAGGAAGATTCACTAGAGAAAGCTTCTGCACAAATGAAAGACATGAAAGCGTCTTCTAAAGGTGCAGCAGCAGAAGCAAACGTAAACCTAGCGGATGTAAAAGCAGTTTATGTAGCGTGTGATGCGGGTATGGGTTCAAGTGCAATGGGTGCAGGTCTACTACGTAAGAAAGTAGCAACAGCTGGCCTAGACATTGAAGTAACCAACTACGCAATCAACAACCTACCGGCTGATTCGCAAATCGTTATTACGCATAAAGACCTAACAGACCGTGCTCGTAGCACTGTGCCAGGTGCGATGCATATGTCTCTAAGCAACTTCCTAGACGGCGGCGTATACGACCAACTAGTTGCTGAGCTTGTCGATGCTCAAAGTGGTGAAGCGAAAGTAGAAGCTCCGGCACCTGCAGCAGCTCCAGCGCAAGAAGGCAACAAGCTTGCACTCACTGACGACAGCATCTTCCTTGGCCTTAAAGCGACTCAAAAAGAAGACGCAATCAAGTTTGCTGGCGAACAATTAGTAAAACTTGGCAACGTATCACCAGAATACGTAGATGGCATGTTTGCTCGTGAAGAGCTTGTGTCTACTTACCTAGGTGAGTCTATCGCAGTACCACACGGCACAATCGAAGCGAAACAGTACGTACAAAAAACCGGCATCGTTTTCTGTCAGTACCCTGAAGGTATTCAGTGGGGCGAAGATGAAGATGATATCGCGAAGATGGTTATCGGTATTGCCGCACAAGGCGATGAGCACAACATGGTGCTGATGGCGATTACCAATTCACTCGATGATGAAGAAGCTGTGGAATGCCTACAGAACACAACAAACCCTGCTGATGTTCTACGTATTCTCAACGGAAACTAAAAAGCTCTAGTCAAGCTCCTGAGTGAAGGAGGCCGGTATCCCCCTACTGGCCTCATTTTCGGTCTTAATCTTTCTAACAAGATTCAGTCTGAATAGCTTACTGCTTAATGCCTAGGGCACATCGTCAAGGCATGTTGTTGAGCAGTTAGCTATCTAGATTCAAATATTTATAAGGTCAAAATTATGAAAGCGTTACATTTTGGTGCAGGTAATATCGGTCGTGGTTTCATTGGTAAGCTTCTTTCTGATGCTGGTATGAAGGTTACGTTTGCTGACGTAAATGAAACGGTTGTAAATGCGTTAATTGAACGCCAAGAATACCCAGTTAAGATTGTTGGCGAAGAGTGTGTTGTCGAAGTTGTTAAGAACGTGACAGCAGTAAACTCAGCGACAAGCGCAGTAGTAGATTGCATTGCTGAGTCTGATCTTGTGACGACTGCAGTGGGCCCTACGGTTCTTAAAATCATCTCTAAGTCTATCGCTCAAGGCATTGAAAAGCGTGCAGCAGCAAACAACACTGCACCAATGAACATCATCGCGGCAGAGAACATGGTTCGCGGTACTAGCCAATTAAAAGCAGCCGTGTTAGAGCACCTTTCTGATGAAATGAAAGCGTTCACTGAAGAGCACATTGGCTTTGTTGATTCTGCGGTTGACCGTATTGTTCCACCGGCAGAAGCGGGCGAAACAGATCCTCTAGCGGTAACGGTTGAAACGTTCAGCGAGTGGATCGTAGATCAAACACAATTCAAAGGTGAGATTCCAAACATCCCAGGAATGGAATGCACTGATAACTTAATGGCTTTCGTTGAGCGTAAACTGTTTACTCTTAACACTGGTCACTTGGTAACGGCATACCTTGGTGTGCTTGCAGGTCATGAGACTATTAAAGACTCTATCGAAGATGACGTAATCCGCGCTGAAGTAACAGCGACGATGGAAGAGAGTGGTGCGGTTCTGATTAAGCGTTACGGCTTTGATCCAGAAGCACACGCTGCCTACATCCAAAAGATTCTAGGTCGTTTTGCTAACCCGTTCCTACGTGATGAAGTAGACCGCGTTGGTCGTCAGCCAATTCGTAAACTGAGCCCGCAAGACCGCCTAGTTAAGCCTCTAAACGGTACATTAGAGTACGGCCTACCGAATGCTCACCTAGTAAAAGCAATCGCTGCTGCGTTCCATTACAAGAACGAAGACGACCCACAAGCGGTTGAACTTCAAGCAATGTTCGCAGAAAAAGGCTTTGCTGAGACATTAGCGCATTATTCTGAGCTGAATAGTGACTCAGAAGTTGTTAAACTAGCGGAAGAAGCTTATCTAGCATTGAAATGATAAACCATCAAAGTGCCACACCAGTGGCACTTTCTTATTGTCGAGCCGTTATGCCAATACAAACAAGCCATGAAACTGAATTACTCGAAGCCCTTTCGGAAGCTGAGAGTGCTAGCGCTTGCCTAATGGCTGCTTATGATGCATTGGACGACACGGTAGATGCCGTATTAAAAAACATCTTTAAGAAAGACGACACTGCAATTAAGTTCGTTGTCGAGCCACTTCTCAACAGTGGTGGGCCGTTAGGCGAGATCATGATTCGTGCTAAGTTGCTACTCGGACTTGGCGTGATCAGTAAAGAACTCTACGATGATCTAGAGGTTTTCGTTACCTTGAAAGAGTGGGCGAAAATACAGGGTGAAGACACCAGCTTTACAGAAGTTGATGTGATATTTGAGCTCAACAAGGTGCACGCGATTCAGCGTATTATGCCTATCGAATATGACGCGGAGATGGTGGAAACGATGTCTGGCACAATGCTTGAAATGTTCTTGGGGCGACATAATCAAAAGGTGAAGTCGACGATCGTATTAGCTATCACTGACATTATCACTACCCTATGCCGAGATAACGCGCTGAGCTCTTAGCTCTAGTTTGCAGCTCTGCTTATCTTGTTTCACATCCTACATAACTTGTAGCTGTTCGTTCGTTTCAATACAAAGATTAAAATGATGGCGGTTTCTCTCGTTGGAGAAATCGCTTTGTTGTTTTTGTGCTTCTAAAAAATATCCGAAATATCTTCCCATTAAATACAAAAGCAGCAGGCACAAAAAAAGCCACATTCAGTGTAATGCCGTTCACTTAAGAGTGAACGGCATTTTTGTTCTTAGCATACCGTTGTGG
>NZ_JBGONQ010000050.1:0-22420 GCF_041439145.1 Vibrio sp. 1F255
GATTCGGCATGAAAACGGTAGTTTGTGTATGATTTTTGTTTGGCGACTAAACCATGTCACTTACTACCGTTTTTGTTTTTAGTTCCCGCTAATGCGCGATGAACCTTATTTGTTTCGACCTAGTGAGTCAGAAACAGATAAACGGCTCTTTTATTGAGTGGGTGCTGGATTCGAAATCTAGCTCACGAAACCTTAGAGATTGAGTCTACTCAGTGATCTCTTGCAGCACTTCTCCGATTGACCCGCTTGGTTGGGTGATACCCAGTTTGTTCGAAAGCGTTGGCGCAATGTCATATGGCGTCACTGGTCGCGATACCTTCTTAGCTTCAACGTCGTAGCCTGCAAAGATCACAGGCACATGAGTGTCGTATTTCCACGGAGAACCATGTGTAGAGGCAATTTGGAGGCCTTCCATGTCGTTAATGTAGCTGCGCGGTGCAAATACTACGTACACGTCGCCAGAACGAGCAGGGTGGTAGTTGTTTTTAATTAGCTGCATCACATGCGTATCCGGTACTCGGTTAGCCGCAATGTCACTACTTGATACAGCAAACGCAACACCTTTCACTTTTGCAATTTCATCCGCAATAGCTTCTTGGACCTTAGCCAGATCAAGCTTCTTCTCAGCGATCAGATCATGATTCAGATAGATGTAAGGTTGTGCGTACAAGCGAATCGCGTCTTTGGTTAAACCAAATTCATCCTTCAATCGTTTCTCAACACCACTCGAGAGTAGTGTGTCTTTATTGAAGTATTGAGCTTGATTGAAACCAAGCGCATTTGCCGCAGGTGAAGATTCAGGTACACCGTGGTCGGCAGACAGCACAATCAATGTGTTTTCTAGCCCGACTTGGTTATCCACGGTTTTGAAAAGCTTAGCGAGAGTCTTATCAAGTCGGATAAGGTTGTCTTCTGTTTCTAGGCTTTCAGGGCCGTAAAGGTGCACCACGTAGTCATTTGATGAGAAACTCACTGACAGATAATCGGTCACGTCGCCTTGGCCAAGCTTCTCTTGCATCAACAAGGTGCTAGCGAAGTTTTCCGTGATTTCGTCACCAGCAGGGCTGACGGTTAGCGTTGTGCTGTAGTACTTGTAACTTGCCGGGCCATAAGGATGAGGGAAGGTGCGTTGGAAGTCACCGAGTTTCACTTTGTGTTCGGTATCGTGTTCTTGCAACGTGTACTTATCACGCGGTAATGAGAGCTCCCATTTCTGTTTGGAATACTGAGCAGCAATCGCTTTCTCGTTCCAGCGTGATACCCAATCTGGATACTCGTCATAGTAATAGTTACTGGTGACAAACTCCGATTGTGCTTTGGAGAACCAGAAGGCTTTACCACTGTGTCCTGCCAATGAGATTGCGCCGCGGTCTTTCACTGATACACCGAATACTTTTGATTTGCCACTATTGGAAATCGTCAGTTCGTCACCAAACGTGGTGGAGAGTATTGGCTCTGGAGAGCGGCCATCGCCTTGTGCTGTCTTCTGCGTTGGGTCGATCTCTGTTGCTTTATCGACACCTGCACCAGAGGTCAGCATTTGGTAGTTACCGTCTTCTACGTTATACACCAAACGTTCTTCGCTACGGTCATACCAAACGTTACCTACCATGCCGTGTACGCTCGGTGGAGCACCTGTTGCAAGCGACACATGGCCCACGATCGTTTCCGTGTTGCCATGTTGGTAGTTTGCGTTGGTGTAGTAGGTACCATCATCCATTAAGTACCGGAAACCGCCTTCACCGAAGTTGTGCTTATATCGTTCGATTAGATCTGCGCGCAGGCCATCTACCGTGATTTGAAGGACTAGATTTGGCTTTTCCTCAGCTGAAGCAGGGAGAGCGCAGAGTAACGCGAGGGTTAGTCCTGAAAGCTTGGTGTATTGCATAGAGTTTCCTTATTCACTGTTGCCGCTGAGTTCTAATGTTTGGTCAGGTTTCCAACGTTTGGCCAGACATGTAACGTGTGTGCAGTGCGAATCGTATTTTTAGTATTGTTGGTGACGATTAGTGAACCATAACCTTCGGCATCTTTAGTTAGTTCGCTTCGTTAGCTAGTTCACATCCTTAACTAAACGCAGCCCCATATCTGACATAGTGATCGATTGGCTTGCGAAGTCACGACGGTAACTTTCAGATTCATTTTCGTCATAAGCAAAGCTGCCACCGCGAACCGATTTGTGTGATAAACCGACGTCGCTGTGTTTTGCGTTGTTAGGGTTGTCTGTTGGACCGAATCGGTAGAAGGTGTCATCGAAGGCATCGATAACAAACTCGCCCACGTTTCCTGTCATGTCATATAAGCCTAGTTCATTTGGTTTCTTTAGCCCGACTGGATGTGCGCTATTTTTAGAATTTGCTGAGTACCACGCAACATCATCTAAGTTATTGGAACCACTGTAAGTATAGCCTTTACTTTTATTGCCACCTTTGGCTGCAAATTCCCATTCAGCTTCAGTAGGCAGACGGTATTCTTCACCCGTTAATTCATTCAACTGCTCAACAAAATAGTTTGCTTGCTGCCAACTAAGGTTATTGACCGGAACTTGTGGGTTTTGGAAATAACTGAGAGATGAACCCATCACCGATTCGAACAATTCTTGAGTCACCTCAAACTTCGCAATATAGAAACTATCTACAGTTACATTACGTGCAGGACGCTCTGCTTTGGTCGCTTCTGGACCGTTCGACCCCATGGTGAATGTGCCGCCTTCAACCAACACCATCTCTTGGTCAATTTGTTGGGCGATGGGGTGTGTAGGCACGCTTGCACAGCCACTCAGAAGGATAGTCATGGTGACGCTGCTAATTGTTGCTAACTGTTTGTAATTAAGAAATTTCATCACGTGCCTCAGATGTTCGAAATAGGGTCTAATTCTAACGTTTAAGGTCATTCCTATTGGTTATAAAGGGTATAACATGTCACCTGATCGAATAGGAATTATGATGTGTCCAGAATACTAAAATAGGTAGGTAAATCATGCATATTACTCAAGGTCCACAATATAACGGTAAAGCGTCTAAGCGCTTGCATGTCATGGCTAAGCCGATTGGCGCAGCATGCAACATTGACTGTAAATATTGTTACTACCTAAGTAAGCAAGATTTGTTGGAGTACAAGAAAGGCAGTTCTCCAAGAATGGATGATGAGACGTTAGAAACCTACATCCGACAATACATCGAAGGTCAAAACACGCCAGAAATTATCTTCTCATGGCAGGGCGGTGAACCGACAATGCTAGGTTTGGCGTATTTTGAACGCGTGGTTGAGCTACAGAAAAAGTACCAACCTGAAGGTGTATTGATTTCAAACGATTTACAAACCAATGGTACCTTGCTGAATGATGATTGGGCGGAGTTTCTTGTGAAGAACAACTTCCTGATCGGTTTGAGTATTGATGGTCCTGAAATGCTGCACAATGCTTATCGTGTTAACAGAGCTGGCCGTGGCACATTCAAACAAGTGATGGCGGCTGTGGAGCTGCTGCACAAACACCAAGTGAAGTTCGCAACGCTTACCTGTGTGAATAACCTCACCAGTCAAAATGCACTTGAGGTCTATCGCTTCCTACGTGATGTGGTGAAGTCACCGCAAATGCAGTTTATTCCTATCGTTGAACAGAAAACGTTCCGAACGGTTGCACCACAAACATCCCAAGTAAGCGAGCAGCTTAAACAAGGCGACAAACGCCTGATCCCCGGCCATAAAGATTCAATCATGGAATCGTGGTGTGTGTCGGACTTGGCTTGGGGTAACTTCTTGATTTCTGTGTTTGACGAGTGGGCCAAAAACGACATCGGCAAGGTGTTTGTTCAGTATTTTGAAGCGAGCGTAGAAACATGGATTGGGCGTCCGAACCCACTGTGTACCTTGAATGAGATATGCGGAAAGGGCTTGGCAATGGAGCCAAATGGCGACGTATTTTCATGCGACCATTATGTTTACCCTGAATACAAGATTGGTAATATTCATCACGAGAAACTTGATGATTTGGCGTACAGCGCACCACAGCAAAAGTTTGGTTTTGCTAAATCCCGCACACTGACCAGTCAATGTCAGCAGTGTGATTACAAGTTCGCTTGTCATGGTGAGTGCCCTAAGAACCGCTTTATCAAAACTCGTGCAGGCGAACCGGGTTTGAACTACTTATGTGCTGGTTGGCATAAGTTCTTTTCTCATGTCGATAAGTCGATGGCGTACATCGCTCGCGCGATGGGGCATCCGGTTGCTCATGGTAAATTCAGCGACTCAGTATTGATGGCGCATCGAGCAAAACAGGCGCAACAAGCTACGTTCGAGACCAAGTTTTAACTCGTTCTTTGGATCAACAGGTCCAAGATAAATTTAATCAGATACGAGTCTAAGGACAGGCTAAGTTCTCCAGTTTAAGGTAATACTATGATGAAGAAGAGTTTAGCGACGGCTGTTGCTTTATTGATTTCAACGTCCGCATTAATTTCAACGTCTGCGATGGCTGCGAATAGCGTTCAACAAACGGTTGACGCGCCAGCACAAAATATCAATCAAGTGCTTGAAATGACGGACACTCAAACCCGCATTCAACAGTTGTCTTACATGGCACAAGATCAGAATCAATCTGTTGAAAATCGTACTGGTGCACTGCAAGAGCTTGCTTCATATCCAAGCCAAAATGCGCTGGTGGCGGTGGCAAGAGGCTTAAAAGATCAAAACCCTGAAGTTCGTGAAGCGGCGGTTATTGGTTCTGAACCTTACCAACTTGAACATCGCTGGGCGTTAGTTTCCCCCTTGCTAAAAGACAGCGATACCATGGTTCGCCATACGGCAACGTCAAACCTAGTCCGTGACTTCAATGCATTGGATGACGAGCAGAAAGCACAAATTGAACCACCAGTCATAGAGCTTATTAGCTTCTTGGAAACGCAAGAATCTGAAAAGTACCAATTACTGTTTGCTGATGTGCTCCGTTGGCACAATGAATGGGATAAAGCGGAAACGATCTATCTTGAGTTGATCAATACTCACCAGAAAGACCCTCAAGTTTGGCTGAGCTACGCGGATAACTTCCGAGCTCAGAATAAAGATCAACAAGCGGTCGAGGTGTTGGATCGTGGTTTGAAGAACGTGCCGGACAATGCAGCGATGCACTATTCTAAATCATTAACTTTGGTTCGCCTTGAAGACAAGGTAGCAGCAGCCAAAGAGATTGAAGTAGCAGCAGAACTTGCAAAAGATAACAGCTACTACTGGTACTTGAATGGGGTACTACAAGAAGAGCTGGATATCGACAAATCGACTAAATCGTTCGAGAAGGCGTATTTGATCTCTGGTTCTCCGGAGCAGTTATACGCGGTATGTGATATCTACGTGCGATACGGCAACGACAAGACCGATGATTGCTTGGGTGAGCTAGGTAAAGTGGCTCCTGACTATGTTATTGAGCAGCTGAAAGAGAAGCGAGTAGCGCCAAGCTCATAATATTTGAATGAGTAAATAGATAAGCCGCTTATGAAAAGCCAGTCGAAAAATTCGACTGGCTTTTTTGGGTCTTAATTGCTGAGAGTGACCATCGATTTGAATTCGAGTTAAAAAACAAAACTCAACATGATGGTGTAGAGCATGGCATCAGTATCATTTGTTGGTTGGTCAATGAATGCTCCTCTAGACTTTCTTGATTCAAAGTACTGTATTTCGCCATTTAATGAGATATTTGGTAGCACGTCATAATCAACACCGATGAGATAGCTATTGCCGTTTAAATGTTCATGATCATCAAACTGTGCGCCATAAACGACGTAAGGAGTGAATAACCCCAAATGGTATCCAAGACTGGCATATATCGAGGACGAGATGTCACTGATCTGTCCTTCACTTGCAAGCACTGCTTGACCTAATTCATACTCAACACCTAACGACCAAAGTTGAATGTGTTGGTTGTCTTGTTTGCTACTGAATGGAGCTGTTATCGAAGTCCCAGGGATTGTAATCGTGCCAGAAAGGGTTTGATCAAAATTGGAGTCGAGGAATGACAAGTTCCAACGATAGTTTTCACCGCTCAATTGAAGATTGGCACCGAACATTCGGTTGGTTTCAAATTCCAGTTTTGTAGTCGAGTTGAAATCTACGTCATTTTTATCTTTTATGCCGATAAACGGAGTAAGTAAAAGAGTAGCTTCGTCACTGACATCGTGAGTCCAGCTCACTTTTATGCCATTGAAAGCTGTGATTCCGAGAACGCTGTTATACACCTCTGTAGGTGGCCTCGCGGTCATATAGGCTTGGCCTACATAGTAGTACTCAGAGGCAAGGAACAGTGGCAGTCGTAATCGACCAATGCTGACATCAAAGTCATTAAATTCATAACCTAAGTAAGCCCACTCTAGCTGCGGCTCACTCCAATCATATTGGGGTGGCTTGACAACTTGCACGGAAGCTTTGAATGAGTTGTAGAAGTAATCGAGTTGAACACCAAATGTGGTATCACAGTCGTAACAGCTCTCATCAGTAAAACCGCGGTTGATGATTAATGGATTATCGTTATCCGATGTTGCCCAAGACGTTGAGCCAAAGCCACTCAAGGATAAATTATCGGTAAGTTCGATATTCGCAAAAGCCGGAGAGGCCATTGAGGCACATAACACTGACGTAATTATTCTTTTCATATTATTTCTCCGAACTTATAACGTAGAGAACGTTGGCATTTTGAGGAACCGAAGAGAGTGGGGAGTAACCAATACGGTTTGGTTTGTCATCAAGCCAGTCGACTAAGCTGTCGGTTGACGCCGTTTTGATTTCTCTTGGATAACGCGCTTTTCCTGAAAAAGATAAACCAGCCCAGTGTGCATTCATTTGAGCGGCATTTTTTCCAAGCAAAAGCTGATAAAAGTCCTCTCTTTCGGCACTGTTCTCAGGCCAATCAGACAGTTCAACACGTTTGCCATTGAGGTGCTTAGTTTTCCCTCTATAGAGCTTTCGCGCTTTGTTTATTGATATCTCTTCAAATCCGGAGTCTAAAGAAAATATGGCATAATCTTCAGCGGCGTGAGCAGGGCTTAGAAAAAGCAAGCTTCCTAATAGCCCTACCGCGACTGGCAACATGACTCTGCGGGGAAGTGTTTTTATTGTTCTAATCCAATCCATGAGGTATCTCCTAACAAGTCGCACTTTCTATTTGATGGAATAGCTTTTCTTTTCTTACGGGCTTCGCTACGTATCCATCCATTCCGGAATCAAAGCACTTTTGAATATCATCATCGATAACACTGGCGGTTAACGCGATAATAGGAGTTTTGCTTAAGCCTTGGTTTTTCTCGTGTTCTCGAATCTCCTTAGTTGCCGTGAAACCGTCCATAACAGGCATCATGCAATCCATCAAAATAATGTCGAAGCTACTGTCGTTCTGGTACATATCAACGGCAATTTGTCCGTTGTCTGCAATTTCAAAGGCATATCCGGCCTTCTTCAGCATGATAGAAGCTACTTTTTGATTGACGCGGTTGTCTTCGACTAGCAAGATTCTCTCTGATTTGCTCGGAATTGCGTTTTGTTCCGCTTCTTCAGGCAAAGTACGTTTGGTCGCAGCCCCGTTGATAATTGGAGTGACAGTTGCAGGTTGTTTCTTAGGTTGAGCTTTATAGGAAGCTGGTAGTGGCATAGCTTCTACCGCGGTGAGTACTTTCTCTTTAAGCATTTCGAACTTGAATGGTTTTGGTACATAGTCATCCATACCAACGTCGAAACACCTCTGAATATCGTCATCGATGACACTGGCGGTCAATGCAATGATAGGGATGCGTCGCGTCGCTCCCGTTTCTTTTTCAATTCTTCGGATGTTGCTTGTTGCATCAAAGCCATCCATAACCGGCATCATGCAGTCCATGAGTATCGCCGCGTAATGAGGATTAGCGGTGAACATGTCCACAGCTTCTTGACCATTATTAGCGAACTCGAATTCAAAACCACTTTTACCGACATGAAGACCAGCAATTTTTTGGTTGATCTTGTTGTCTTCAACGATGAGGATTTTGTGTTGGATCTCGACTGATGTCTGGCTTGCTTCTGATAGTTCCGCCAAACCTCGAGTATCACAAAGCTCAATAGCTTTAATTAAACGCAAGCCGAGTAGGGGCTGTGCGACTTGTGCAGTAACGCTGTCACCAAGATCCGCTGGCTCACTTAAGAAGGAACGTATCAAACAGATAGTGATGCCGTTTTGGTGCAGCTTTTCTAAGTTATCTGCGTGGGTATTAGCTAGGAATGCGTCATCTTCGGCGAAAACAACAGTAATAGGTTTAGTGTGTTTTTGAGTGGAGAGCTGCTCTGTAATTGCCGTTATATCATTCGTTTTATCGGTAACCTTCAAACCATAAAGGTTAAGGTCGGACTCTATTCGCTCGGAGAGCATGTTTTCGTTACCCAGCACATAAATATCAGCCGTTGCTGTACTTGGTTTTGGCAGTATCAAGTCAACAGGCAATACCAAGTCGAAGTAGAAACAGCTTCCTTCACCTTTGACGGAGTCGAGTTGAATTTGACCACCCATCAGCTCTACCAACTGTGTACTGATGGCTAGACCAAGACCAGTACCACCAAATTGGCGTGTGGTTGAATCGTCTTCTTGAGCGAACGGTTCAAATATCTGTTTTTGTTGCAGTGAATCGATACCAATACCCGTGTCTCGTACAGCAAATCGAATGGTGGCATTGTTATCTGCTTTGTTGAGCGTTTGAATTGATAATGTGACGCCACCTTCAGCCGTAAACTTCACCGCATTCGACATAAAGTTCATCAAGATCTGTCTTAAACGGTGATCGTCTATCATCACGCGTGCTGGTGTATCTGGGCTGATATCAACGTTAATCGATATTCTTTGTTCTTTCGCTTTTGGTGCCACAATAGAGGCGATGTCGTATATCGACTCTCTAATCGATGCAGAATGCGGGCTGATTAATAGCATGCCAGACTCAATTTTAGAGAAGTCTAAGATATCGTTGATTAAGCTAAGGAGCAGTTGGGATGAAGTTTCGATCGTATCAACATAGTCACGTTGTGTCGGTGTAAGCGGCGTATCTGCGAGGATTTCCGAAATACCAATAACACCATTGAGCGGGGTGCGAATTTCATGAGACATGTTGGCCAAGAAGCTACTTTTTGCTTTGCTGGCTTGTATTGCGTTGTCTTTCGCGTGTTCGGCATCCTCTTTGGCTCTCTCTGCGTCTTCTTTTGCTACCGTCAATCTCTCTTTCGCGAGCTCTCGTTCGATGGTCAATCGTTCAACTTGCTGAGCAAACAGACTGAGTTCATCTTTACCTTGGATTAATTTATCTAAAGAAGGGCGCGTGTCATCATTTTCGCTTTTTAAGAAAGCTAACACCAAATTAAGGTTGTTAGTGACTTGTCTCGCCAAGCTAAGAGTTAAACCCATAACAATCGCTGCCAGCAAAGCGACGATTGAAATAAACAGGGTTCGTTGTATTTGCGCGTCATAGATGGCTTGCTCAACTTCTTGTTGAAACTCTTGCTTGATTACGCCGCCAAGGCTTTGTAATAAGTTGAGCCGTGCGCTCATCGCTTCTAAGCCGACAGACACTTCTTGTGGCGTCAGTTGGCTGATTGTATTTAGGTCGAGTAGCGCGCTTCTTATCTCTTGGCTTTGAGCGAACACATCATTTCGAAACACTTCAACCATCAAAGAAACTTGATGTTCGTTGGCGTTCAATGAAACAAAGCGCTCTAAGAACAATTGCTGTCTTTCACTCAAGGTTTTGATCTGTTCGGCGAGTTCTGGGTCGTACTCTTGGCTGATTTGGAAGATCTCAATCAGTGAACTACCAAGCTTGAACTCTTCGTTCGACCAAAACATCAACCACTCAAGTTGTTGAAGGGCAGTGAGGTGCTGTTGAATTTCACGTTTAGTGTTTTCAAAAGGGACTTTCTCTACTTCAAGTAACAGTTGCTTGTATAAATCGCTCTGCCATTCGAGGGCATCCAATTTATCGTAAGTGTCAGTCACTTGCATCGTCGATAAGGTCGCTTCGCTGAAATCGGCAACAAGTTGATTCATTTCATCAGATGCGTCTAAAAAAATGATGGGAGACAGGTTTTTAAGTTCTGCCTTTACTTGGTTGCTTTGAGTAGCAAACTCTTCAGGGCTAGAGGCTAAGGTACTTCTATACAAAATAGAAATATCTTGAAGATAGACAGATAACTGATTGGTTCGTTCAAAATCGGTTAACTGAGTCGTTAATATATAAGCCTGTCTACCTGCTAGGAAGAGTAATAATGAAATGGGAAGTAGAACTAAGCCAAAGAGTTTATGTTTGACTGAAAGGTTATTCCAAACCGTAATCGCCATATAAGGATCCATCCAACTGTCGTTATATAAAAACAGTAGAATAAAAATGCCGATATGGAAACTTTGAAACGGTAAATTTTACGTAAGTGTGGGAGAGGTATAAGTTCTTGTGATTCCAGAGCTTATTTTGAAATGCGTTCTTTTATTAGTAATTTATAGCGTTTGGCAGTTTGTTTAATTTTATGCTTATTGATGAATCACTTAAAAAGCTTACTAATGAGGACGATTGTTATCGAGGCTTAATTCGAAAAGAAGTTGCTCTAATACGGTTTTTGCAGAGGGTTCTAATGTCCAAATACCGAGCATTCTGTTAAGTGCGGCGCGATACACTCTGTTTTTTAGTAGGAAGGCGAGTGTGCTCGTATCATTGCTGAATACGTGCATTTGTACGATGGTGAGCTCTGCTTTGTTCTCAATGTCTATTTTCTGAAGATTGAAAGCGGGTAGGAAGGCAGACTCATACCAAACCTCAACGATCTCTCGAAGCTCCATCTCTTCTTCAGGTACATCGCACTCCTGAAGTTGGTGGTTTTCAGGAATTGCGGATAAGTAAGCTACATCAAGCTTGTCTGCAACGAATGTGTACATATTCTTCCTTGTTACCTGTGGTATTGGGGCGAATCATCCCTCTCGCTTATGAATTTGTCAATTATATCCATTTCCCTAAATAGCGAATTGTGATTAAGCGTTGAGGTTTTAGCTTAAGCTGTTTAAGTATTTGTCTGTTAAGCCAAAATATTTCAAATTTCCATCCGGCTCTAACACTAAACTCATGTTTGATGTTGCGATCAAACCAGGGTCGTTGGTCGAAAAAATGACTGTTTTATTCAGCAACTTATCGCTGAACAAACGGTTAAAGTACTGCGCATTTTCATTTTCTGCACCATTGAATGGCTCATCAATAATAATCAGAGATTGCTCACAGTTCCCTAAGCCGAGTGCCAAACGCAATTTTTGTTGAATTCCATTCGGGAGACTTTTGCATTTATCCACGCTTAACTGAGTAGCTAAGCCTTCCGGAAGCCATTCATCTAACTCGAAGAAGCTCACCATCTCTTGCATCTTGTCTGTTGGAATCAGCCCGTTGTGTAGAATGAAGTTGGTCTCGAGTGAGCCTTCAAAAATATGCAAATTAAAAGGGATGTAGTTAATCGAGGTGCGATAACGGTAGCTATTGAACTGTTTAATGTTGTAACCATCGACAGAGACTGCGCCTTGATAGCGGTCTTCTAACCCAGCAATGATTGAAATTAAGGTGGTTTTGCCGCAGCCCGTTGGGCCACAAATGACCACTTTTGCACTGGGTGGGATTTTGAACCCCAAGTTAGTTAAGCCGGTTGCTGCTCCCGCGTATCGGTGACTGACACCGCTGCCCACGATGCTGCCTTGGAACAGGCGAATAGGCGGGCTTTTCTCTAAGGTTAATTTGTCGTCATTCATCGACATTAAATTGTTGATCTGTGCGGACGAAGCTTTGATCGACTGGAACTTGGAAATTGAGTTATAGATACCCATGATTGGGCCTAACGCTTTCCAAACCAGAATAACGGTCGCGAGCATGGCACCCGCATCAGAAGTACCTTCCATCACGCCAATAACTGCAGTCACGATACTTGCTGTGCCAATCACTTGGATCAAACTACCGCCAGCGGCCTGAATCTTACTGTTCGTTACGGCAACGTTCTCTGCATCGCTGGTGCTTTGCATATGCGATGCGCTGAATCGAGATTGAACGACACGAAGTAAAGGCAGGCCTTGGATAGTCTTGATACCACGAAGAATTTCATTCCATTGATACGAAACCATCGCATTGGCACGCGAACTTTTGGATGTGGCTTGCGAGTAGATATAGCGCGAGTAAATACAGAACACTAACATCAGTATTAAGCCGCCCATCACCACCAATGCCGCTGTACCAGACATCAGAGCAATGGCGATGATAAATACAATCACAAACGGCATATCAAAATAGCTAAGCGTTGATTCTGCGGTCACCAAGCGTCGGAAGGTATCGATATCTTTCAAACGCGCTAACTGAGAAGAGACCCCAGCTGTAGATGTCATCGCATAAGGTAGCCACAGCAGCTTAGATATAACGGCTTGCGAGATGTGCACGGCGAGATCTTTACCGGACGTGGCAATGATATTTACCCGCATCTTTTTAAAGAAATACTCCGAGAAGCCAACAATAATGGCGAATAAGGTTAACCAATAGAGTGTGGCTTCGGAGCTCGAAGTCAGTGCGAAGTTATATACACTCATAATAAAGAATGGCTGCAATGCACCGAGAATACTGATGACGAAGCTCAGAATGATCAGGCTTTTAAGTTCATTGTTATAACGATAGAAAGCGTATTTAATCCAATTGCTTCTGTCTTGCGATTCCGGAGGTGGCTCGCGGAACAGACGAGAATATTCGCTAATCGCAATCAGCAAACAGGGCTTTTTGCACATTGGGTATTCAATGGTGTTGTTGTTCGTGTAATCAAACAGCAGCAACTTTCCATCTTTGGTGCCTAAGAAAATCGCACTTAGATTCTCTATTTCAATAAAGCATGGCTGAGGGTGCTTATCGATATTCTCGAGTGTCTTTAGTTTAGTAACATCACAGCGATATCCAAGGCGCTCTATGGTTGCTGTAAAGCTGTCGCCATCTTTGGGTTTTGGAATAAAAGCATCGCTGAGTATTGCGGGTGTGCCTTCCCATTCGAGTGCTATCAGGGTGTAGGCCAAACCACGAATAAGTGGCGATTGACTGTAACGTTCGTCGTATCCACTAGATTCAAAATCCAAGACACGTTGCGGCACATTATTGAAGTCAACTAGGATACTCATTGGTCACCTCCGGTAAGTTTTACGCGTTTGAGGCGGTGATTAAGTTTGTCCATTTTATTGCTGGCGATGATCAATATTTTGTCATTGGCGCGATAAGCCGTACTGGTGAGAACGACTCTCGCAAATTCCTCATCAAAGACACAATCGATGTCATCGAATATCAATACACGCTTACTGGCGAGCAGGGCACGAACTAATAATAAGGCGTAGCCAACTTGGCGAGAGAATGGGTTACGCATATGGCCTTTGAGTTCTGTATAAAACCCGGCAGGAAGCCCATCAATTTGCGCTTTGATGTTCATGGTTTCACACAGTGCAAACGCCGTGTTATTCAAGCTTGGTCGGAAACAGGTCAGGTTATCGATAATCGTCCCTTCTACGAACGAACTGGTCTTATCAACCATCAGAACACTGTTACGCCAAACGTTGTAATTGACGTCATCCAAAGGCGTGTCGTTAATCATGATATCGAGTTTGCTATCACTGTTCTGACGCGTAATACAGTTAGCGAGGTGGGTCTTACCTGAACCACTTTTCCCTGTCAGCAAATAGGCTTGTCCGAGTTCGAACTCGATACGCTGCTTTTCAGAATACTTAACCGAAATACGTTCAACTTCTGTTGTTTCATGTTGGTGTTCAACAGAGGCGGCCAATTCAAGGAGGTCAGCGATACGTTGGATGTGGAGTTTGTTTAACTCCCAGCGGCTCGCGGTTCTCATTACCTGTTGATATGGCGCAAAGTAACGGTTGGTTAGCATGATGATCGCGGCCATGATGCCTTGACTCGATTCCATATTGATTACGGCAGTCGCCAAGACCACAACAACGCAAGCAATGGATAGCTGTTGGATGAGCGCCAAAATCAAGCCAAAGTTCGACTCGATTTGCTCATATTTGATGTTCTCCACTTCACGCTCTTCGACCATTTGTGTCATCAGGCTTTCAACGCGGTACTCCATGTTTCGCGCTTTAATATCAAGCGGGCTAGAGATGATCTCAATGATTTTGGAGGTAGTTAACCCTTCGATGTCTGACTTATTCTGCAAGCTACCAATTTTCTGTTTGGAAAGACTCCAAGCGAAAATCGCTAAGACAGCCGAGGCAATTAGAAGGGTGATACCAGCCCATATGTTGATGAGACCGATGATAAGTATAGTAATCACGCTAACAGCAAGGTTGATAAGCGCTCGAACCGATTCTCCACCAAAGAAGGTCTTAAGTTCAGGAATGGTTGAGATTCGTTCTAGGTATTCGCCTGGTTCCAAACGACGGAATTTAGATATTTCCGCCAAACAGATGGATTGGAATACCTTGTTGGTTAGGTTGGTTTCAAACTGCCTCATGATAACGGAAGATATCTTCTCTTCCTGACTTTTTAAGTGGTAGTCGAGGAAGATGGAAATCAAAATAATCGCGAACAATAAGAACAGCGTATCTTGTGCTTGGTTGGGTAACACTCGGTCAAAAATGATCAGAATAGAGAAGGGCAGTACCAAACCAAACAGGGTCGATATTATCGTTGAGAAAGTCAGATAACACTTATCTGCCATGTTGATCTTTTGCGAAAACTGCTCAGTTTGCATTGCGACCTCCTTTTCTCAATGACTCCGTTGAGAGAAGATGTTTTGGCACCAAATCTTGATTGTCTCGTCCCTCAATATCGCTCATTAATTGCATCACGCTTTCGATAGATTGAATTGAGAGTATTCCCTTAATTTGCTCAAGCTTGATGGTCTCGATGATGTAGTCGTATCGTGCGCTTTCGTAGTCTCTTAAGGCGCTGAATAGTTTACTTTCCGCCGCCAGCAAGTCGGTGATAGTACGCGTGCCCAATTGGTAGGCTCTTTGGATCCCTTTATAAGACGCGTAGTTGGCGCGAATGATGTTTTCGTAACTGCTTATAGACTGCGAGAAATCGTTAATGTTGAGCACGGAGGTATTCACACTGTTACGTGTGGTGTAAAGCGAATCTTGGTAAAGCAGCTCAGTACGTTCGATGGCCGTCGATGATTTTTGATAGCCATAGTAATCAGAGCCACCGGACAAGATAGGCACCGCAAGGTTTAACCCAACACTGGTTGAGTTACTTTCGCCTGTCGCTGTAATGTCGGTTTTGTCGAAGTTATTGGCGTCATCGTGTCGATAGCTGGCTGAAAGCGATACGGTCGGTAAGAAGTTCGAACCGCTCTCTTTTAAGCTTCTGCGGCTTCTCTCGACGTTTTTCTTAGCCACTAACAAGTCGTTGTTGAGCTTTAACGCTTGATCCATGATTGATCGTTGTTCGGTTTCGTTTATCTCTTTTAAAGGCACACTTTCGTAGATATCTTGAGACGGAGTGATAGGGTATTGAATCTGAATCGATAGCCCGTTGAGAATGACGCGACGGTCTTTCTGCAAGGTTCTCAATCGATTCGACACACCTTCTTTCTGAGCAATCACTTCGTAAAGCTCACTGGCGGCTGTATTGCCGAGTTCCACATTGCGTCGCATTTGATGTTCACGCGTCTCAGACGACTTAAGCTCTACCTTGGTCGCTTTAATTTGTGCGTTGTTTTTCAAATACTCAAAGTATTGAGAGCCGATTTCTGAAATAGTGCTTTGGATTTTGTTCTCGTGTTTAATCTCTTCGATATTGAAGTCGAGCTTTGCTGTCCCATATTTGAAAATGTCACCAAGGTTGAATATGGATTGCGATAGCGAAAGGCTGTAGCTGTTTGAGTTATAGCTAGAGGTTTCATCCGGCACGCTCGAGAGCAAGGTTTCATTCTCGTTCCATGTGGTATCGGCAGCACCATTGAGTGAAGGCAGAAATTTAGAGCGACTGATACCAATGTTGTACTCGTTTTCTTCAACACCTTTATCACTGGCGCGAAGAGACAGGCTGTTTTGCAGGCCGAGTTCTACCGCTTCAAGCAAGGTAGTCGCCGATGCTGAAGGTGTCGTGCTGAATGTGAGTGCAGCTATGATGCTGCTAGTTAAGTTTCTGTACCGCCACATACTTGTTGATCACCTTGATGATTTGGTCGCTTTTATAAGGTTTGCTGATCACGTAATCCATTCCGGCCTCAATACAAGCCTGGTGTTCGTTACTGCTGGTCAATGCGGTTGCACCTATGATGGTACAAGGGTTTTTCTCGTTTTCTTGTTCGAATTGGCGAATGCGTTTTGTGGCTTCGATGCCACCCATACCCGGCATGATGCAATCCATGAAGATGATGTCAGAACGCTTGTTCATAAAGTGCTTCACGGCATCGGCGCCATCGCCAACCATGTCTGGTTCATATTCTTGTTTGGTCAAGATTCGTTTCAGTAAAATTTGTTGAACTCGGTCATCCTCTACGATAAGGAATGAGCTGTTTTCCATCTGTTCTTCCGATGCTTCCGCTTCCATAATGGTGAGTAGGTTTGGAATGAACTCGTAAGGGATAGCAGGAGCGTTGATGATTTTGTCGACGAAGCTATGACACTCTTGTGCTTGCTGAGTGTTGGTCACTGACAACAGTAACTTGGTATTTGGGTGGTTCTTAAGCTGAGATTTCACCGTCTTGCTCAACGACGGCAGCTTGTTGGGTTCAAAGGTATCGGTCAACATTATCGCATCGTAATCACCGAACGTTTTCGCCGCTGAGAAAAGCTCATTTGCAGTGCGAATCTCGGTGATATCAAGCCCCAAGTTACTGAGCATTTTCTTCATCACATCGATGCGAACTTGAGTATTAGCACACAAGAGTAAACGCTTGCCATCAAAGCGAGTTTTCTCTGTGTGGAAGTTCTTAGCCTTAAGATCAAGCTCGATCTGAAAACGTTCCTGAGCCCCTGACTGGAACCAGTGGCTCTCGTAATATCCGTAATCCTTCAGAACGCTTTTCGCTAAGTCATCTGTGCTGGCTGTATGGTCTTTGTGTGCGCTCCAATGGAGTTTGTTGAGCTTGGCAACAGAAACATCCAGTGTTGATAAGAAGTTGAGGTTGATGGTGACACGGGTATTTTCCATGTCTGAAGCCGCACCCGATTCAATCGTTACAAACAGTTTCTTATTTGATTTGAGTTGAATGGCATTGGAAAGCTGCAGGAACAGTATCCAGAATAAGCTGGTGGATTGGCCTGCAACACGATTCGGTAAGTTGTCAGAGATAAAACAGTCAAGTTGGCTTTCATTACGTTGTACTTTGGCACTGATATGAATCATTAATTCAGATAACACGCTCAGTAAAGAGAACTCTTTCGACTTGCTTTCCGTACCCTGTGATATCAAGCGATTATAGTTTTCTGCTAACTCAGATAGTGTGCTACACGCAGAGGTAATATCGTTCGCCATCAACACGCCGCTTTCATCGGTTTCTTGAACCAGATATTGGACGCCACCGTTGATGGTGTTTGTAATTCCGCGAATCTCATAACCGATCAGCGCATACAACTGTTTGTAGAGATCGTTATTGCGCTTTTGGTCTTCTAATTTACTGAAAATAAGTTTGAGATGAGAGTAAATCTGACGCTGCTTGGGGTTGATGCTAACTTCATTAAGAAGCTCTTCAAGACGTTGTAAATCTAGCTGCTTCAGCTCTTGATACAGGGCATCGAATTCATAGTCGATTTCGCGTTCGTTAGAACTGGATTTCTTTAGCTTCAACATAGCAACTGAGTTGGATAGAATCGTAATCACAGCCAATATCACGACCACCATAAACAACCAGATAAAGAACTCGTTTTTTTCTGACATTAAGTCATTTGCATGGTTGTTAAACATGGTGCGATAGTTGTCGTCCATCTGCAGATAGTTATTGGTCAATGAAAGGTACAAGCCTAATACGTCGTTACGTGTTTTTGCGCTATCGGAGAAACGATTAATCGCCAATTCCAGTTGTGTGTATTCAGTTGCCCCAACCAAGCTGAACTCGGTTTTGTTCAACGAGGCTAAAGAGCGAAATTCATCAATTTCAAGCTTCAAGTTAACCAGGTTGAATTGGTTAGTGCCGCAAGTGTTGGTACTTAAACACTGTTGCAGAGTTTGAATATCTTGTTCTATGGTCTGATTAAGCTTCTGGGCTTGTATGAGCAGTGGGGCGCTTTGCACTTGTGCGACTGAATCTATTTTTGACCAAGAAAAGTATAAATAGAAAGCGAGCGCAGCCAATACCACGCTAAATAGTATGCTTAGACGTAGGGCGGGTATGGAAATATTGTACGAAGGTTTACCGCTCATTGATTATCTCTCATCGAAAGCATCCTCGATGGCTGACATCACCGGTTTCGCAGCGTATTCGATCACGCGACGCGAGCCTGTTTTCACATCAGCGGTAAACTCCATGTAAGGTGATAACTTGTATTGAGTGCCTCCTCGTTCAAGAAAGTTTCGGTCAATTTCAATCTCAGCTAAATAGAATTCAGCGTCTTCTTCTTCGTATGATGAACGGCTGATTGAGGCGATGGTTCCCTCAACAAACCCGTATTTTGCAAAGTTATAGGTATCCATTTTTACTTTCACTGCCTGACCAATTTCGACAAATCCCATGTCTTTACGTGGGATCTTCGCTTCACCGTGTAACGAATTATTTATTGGGGCAATATCGGCGATACTTTCTCCTGGCGGAATCACAGCAGAACGGAAATTGAAGTGAAGTTTATCGACCACACCATCGACTGGCGAGTAGACGACTAGGCGATCAACCTTGTCGGAATGCTGCGGTTGTAAGATTCGCTTTAGCTTGAGGTCTTTGTTCGCTTGAATGATTTGTGCTTGGTACTCAGAGTTTCGATTCTCAACCAAGTCACGGTGTTGCTTTTCCAGTTTGTCGAGTTGGAAACGCTCATTCATCACAGATTCGTCAAGGTTCTCAATCTCACGCACCATATTCGACTCTTGTACTTTCATGTTAAGAACGTCGACATAAGACGCCATCTCTTCTTTATAGAGGGTGTTTTTGATGTTGAGCTGCTTACGTATCAGAGAGAGTTGATTCTCTGAACTTTTGCGACGCTTTAACATTGAACTGATCAACGAGTTCTTGTGCTTAATATCGTGTGTAATGAGTTCTTCATTTGAACGGTTTTTAGAGAATTCTTGTCTCCAGGTATTCATGTTGACCTGAACTTGCTCAGGGTATTTCTCAATGAAAGCGTCGAAGTTAGGCTCTATCATGTCGCGTAAGCTTTCATAACGAATCTTATCGAGCTCTATCTGAATAATTTCAGTATTGACGGTATCAAGTTGAGTGTTACGGTCAAGTGAGCGTATTCGAGCGATAGGTTGGCCCTCATAAACGACTTCCCCTTTTCTGACTAACAATTCTTCTAATATCCCGCCTTCTAAATGCTGAACTTTCTCAACATCCGATTCCAATAGCAGTTCGCCACGTACAGAAACAACAATATCGATACGTGCTTGTGACGCCACCGCAATAGCGACCAAAGCGAGCAAGAATATAATGAGCAACGTTTTGTGAACGCTGGTCATGGCACTAGCAAGCACAATAGTGTCATCAGCTGTGACCTTAGAAGCCTCGTTATTGGAAACGAGTGCTTTTCTGAGGTGATGTTCTATTTGGTTATTGCTCATGACTGACCTCGGTTACTTGCCATCTATTACTTCCTTAATATCCAACAAGTGGTTGATTTGTCGATTGACGTTGTGCAATTCAGCTTTTACATCCTCTATTAGATCTTCCGGCGCAGGAAACTCGTGTCTACTCAAGTGTTCCAATTTGGCCATTTTTGGCGGAAGGTCTTGGTCGCAAAGCAACGTTAAGATGGTCTTCAATCGTTTTGAGTAACTATTGAGTTCATCAAAATGATTACCGTTATGAAGTGCTTCTATATTTAGGGCTGCGTCAGAAAAGTCATTGTAAAAGTCGCCTAATAGCAATTGCAGCCCTTTGTGGTTGTTGTCGACCGAGCGCAACAAATTCGTCATGTCTATCATCGCTCCACTGCCTTAATTGCTTTAATCACAATAACTAAGGATCTTTAAAGGCAGTTTTCAAATTTTTTTTGATTCTTTCTCTTTAAAAAGAAATTATGAAAAATGTTGTATAAAAAATTGGTTTTTCAAAATGATGTCCTTTAATGCCTCTATAAATACGATCAGTTAGCTAGTAGCAACGGAGGCTGTAATGGCAGGCGAAAATAACCAAAACAACCAAAATGAAGATCTAAATGACGCGGTAGAACAAACGGACACGAACGACGCGGGTACGCCCTCCCAACAGCAGAATCAACAAAATCAACAAAATACGATTGCGTCGACAATAGCGACGGGTGCTGAAAATGCGGATGCGGCAGACGAAGTTAACCAGGCTTTAGACGAAAATCCGAGTGGTGCAGGTAATGCTGAAGATGCCTCTGCTTCTGGTGCGGCTGTGCAAGAAGAGACGCCAGAAAGTGATGGAGATTCAGACGCTGCACAATCCAATGTAGTTGGTGGAGCCGCTTCTGAAGCTGGCTCGGATAACGCTGCTGGCAGTGGTGGCGGTGCTGGAGCGGGCGCACAAGCTGTAGGTGGTGATATCGCAGAGGCTGCGACAGGTGGTGTAGACGCTGAAGGTAATGAAGAACAAGGCCAAGCTGCGCGTACTTCAGCAGCGCCGAGTGCGACATCTTCAGAGTCGGGTGACCAACAAGTTGGTGATGAGCTAGATTCACAAACAGTAGAAGAGACGTTTGCAGTTGATGTTCAAGCTTCTGACGAAGAGACCATTAGCGAAGTAGAGGATGACTTTGATTCTGAAACGGTAAGCGAAACGTTTAAAATCAAAGTGGAAAGTGAAAATGATGCGCCAGAAGCTGAACAAGATCTGGCTTACATCATGGATGAAGATGGCTCCATAACATTCACTCAAGAACAATTACTCGAATACGCAAGTGATGTAGATGGGGACGAGCTTGTTGCTTCTAACGTTCAAGTTGGTGATGATGCAACAGTTCAAGACAATGGTGATGGTACTTTCACCGTTGTTCCTTCAGCTGATTTTAATGGTGAACTTGACCTTACTTTCGACATCAGTGACGGCCAAGAAACGATTAGCAGCGCAATTGATTTAACGGTACGCCCGATTAATGACGCGCCTGTTCCTGAAGATAAAACGTTTGAAATCGAGGAAGACGGAACTCTTGTATTCACCGACGCTGACCTCCTTTCTGGTGCGACAGACATTGAAGGTGACAACCTAACGGTTGAAGGTGTGACCTACGATGGTGGCGACGGTATCCTGACCGACAACGGCAACGGGACTTACACCTTTGCGCCAAATGAAAACTTCAATGGCGACGTAAACTTCGGCTTCGATGTCTCTGACGGAACCGATACGGTATCAGCAAACATCGACGTGAGCGTAACTGCCGTTGATGATGCGCCAGTGTCTGGCGACCTAGCGTACTCAATCGACGAAGATGGTTCGATTCGTCTAAGCCAAGAGCAGTTGCTATCACAAGCATCAGATGTTGAAGGCGATGACCTAACAGCCAGCGGCTTAACGGTCGACGGTGATGCAACCGTTACTCAAAACGATGACGGCAGTTTCACGATTACGCCAGATGAGAACTTCAATGGCGACATCGATATCAGTTTCGATATCTCAGATGGCACCAATACCGTTCAAGCTTCGGCTGACCTTACTGTTAATCCAGTTAACGACCTGCCAGTCCCTCAAGACCAACAGTTCAGCGTTGAAGAAGATGGCACGTTAATCTTCACTGATGCAGACCTATTAACAGGCGCAACGGACATTGAAGGTGACAACCTTACTATTGAAAGTGTGACCTACGACGGTGGCGACGGTATTCTTACCGACAACGGTAATGGCACATACACCTTCGCACCGAATGAAAACTTCAATGGTGACGTAAACTTCGGCTTCGATGTGTCAGATGGCACCGATACGGTATCAGCAAACATCGACGTGAGCGTAACTGCGGTTGATGATGCGCCTGTGTCTGGTGACCTAGCGTACTCAATCGACGAAGATGGTTCTATCCGTCTAAGCCAAGAGCAGCTGCTTTCTCAAGCATCAGATGTGGAAGGCGATGACCTTACTGCTAGCGGCCTAACGGTTGGTGGAGATGCGACGGTTGTAGCTAATGATGACGGCAGCTTCACCATCACGCCAGATGAGAACTTCAATGGTGACATCGATATCAGCTTCGATATCTCAGATGGTACCAACACGGTTCAAGCTTCGGCTGACCTTACTGTTAATCCAGTTAATGACCTGCCAGTTCCTCAAGATCAGCAATTCAGTGTTGAAGAAGACGGTACTT
>NZ_JBGONQ010000051.1:0-22238 GCF_041439145.1 Vibrio sp. 1F255
TCGAGATTCGAGATTCGAGATTCGAGATTCGAGATTCGAGATTCGAGATTCGAGAAAATTAGAAAGGTTGACGTGAAAGCGTCAACCTTTTTTTTGTCTGGAGGTTTGTTTACTCGATTATTTAAGCGATTAGCTAACCTACACAGCAAGAGATCTCCTATTACGCTCATTCGTCGCTCTAGGAGATGACGAGAATAGGTGTAGTGAATCCAAGACAACATCAATGATGCGCCATCAAACCACACCAAATCGTTATCCCTCTTCTCACCATCATTCCCTACAGTGAGGGACGAACGTGATAGGGAATCTGCTTATTGAGAACGTAAGCCCTAGCCACATTCAAACTCCGACCTTATACTCATGTAAAACAATTAATTGGAAAGATCATGAGCTTCGAACTTCACCCGCAACTTGCGAAAGACACCACACTTATCGGCGAATTTCCACTGAGCTTAGCCCTGCTACACAAAGATAACGCAGTGCCTTGGGTTATCTTGGTACCAAAACGTGCCAACCTAAAAGAGTTGCACCACTTACCAATGAAAGAGCAACAGCAGTTCCTACATGAATCTCAGGCGGTAAGCCAAGCATTAGAAGCAACGTTCCAACCAGACAAATTGAACCTTGGTGCGCTGGGTAATATGGTGCCACAACTGCACATCCACCATATTGCACGCTTCAAAGACGACATTGCTTGGCCCGGCCCAGTATGGGGTAATACAAAAGGCGAACAGCGCAGTGAAGAAGATCAAGCCGCTATCCTGACTCGTATCCAAAACGTTCTGTCACTGAGCTCTATCTTCAAGAAAGCATAATTCGAGTTCATCTCATTGAGCTTTAAAGCAAAACACTTCAGAAAAGACACATAACAAAAAGCCGCTCATCTTAGATAAGCGGCTTTGTCATTTTCTAATCTCGCCTTTTTCAACGAGAGTCTGAAGACCGAACTACATCATCACGTTAAGCGACAAACCATCTTGTTTGCTGATGGTGTAGCGAATACGCGTTGTATGACCATGCTTATTCGTATCGACCAAGCGAGAAACTTTCCCTTTCTTGACCCAAACACTCAGCATCGCATCGACGCCATCTTCACTCATGCCAAACTTTGCAGCGAGCTCTTTACGAGCCGCAACGCCGTGGCTATCAATGTATTGATGAAGTTCAGTTAAAATCATACTACTTGCACCTCTAGTGCTTTCTGCTTACTGCCCACTTTCTTGAAGACGCGATACGTCACCACAAAACCACCAGCAATCGCCACCATCCATACTGCACTTGTCACAGGATGCGCAGCAAAGTTTGCCGCTTGGTAGTAGAAAGTCGCACCAAAGTAACCAAGAGCCATCGTCCAAACCGCGATGAAGCGTGCAAACTTCTGACCAAATTCACGAACATAAGCACCCATCGCGGCCACACAAGGCGTGTAAAGCAGGATAAGAATCAAGTAAGCGAATGCCGCATGACCAGATACAAACTTGTCTTTCAAGTTACCAAAGATAGAGGTATCGACTTCTTGGTCAGCTGCTACAGAATTAGAGTCAGACAAGTCGCCAACTTCAATACCTAATGGATCTGAGTAGCTCAATCCGGCTAGGTTTTCAGGGATCGTCATTACCGCTTCTTGCAGGCTTGCTGCTAAGTCAAACTCAGCTGCTTCTTCATCAGAAGGCGTTATATATAGGCTATTTAATGTACCAACAACGGCTTCTTTAGCGAAAATACCTGTGATGATACCAACCGTTGCAGGCCAGTTCTCTTCAGTAATACCAATTGGTTGGAATACAGGTGTTACAACTTGAGCTGCTCTAGACAGTACTGAGTTTTCGCTATCTTCGTTACCAAAGCTGCCGTCCATACCTAGAGAGTTTAGGAAGCTAAGAATAGCCACAACCATCACGATTGTTTTACCTGCACCAAGTACGAAACGCTTCAGCTTCTGCCAAGTTTTCAACATTACGTTTTGCACTGTCGGCAATTCGTAATCTGGCATTTCCATCACTAAGCTATCACTGCTACCTGGGTAGATCGTGTTTTTCAGGAACAAACCCGTAAATACAGAAGCAACGATACCCATGATGTACAGAGCGAATACTACGTTTTGTCCTGCACCTGGGAAGAACGCCGCCGCGAACAGTGCGTATACCGGTAAACGAGCACCACATGACATAAACGGCGCCATTGATGCTGCTAGTTTACGTTCGCGCTCTTGGTCAAGAGTACGAGTTGCCATGATTGAAGGCACGTTACAACCAAAGCCCAGTACAAGTGGGACAAATGCTTTACCCGGTAAACCAATCTTCTGCATCACTTTATCAAGTACAAATGCAGCACGAGCCATGTAGCCTGAGCTTTCTAGTACCGCTAAGAATAGGTAAAGCGCTGCGATAACAGGAATAAAGGTCGCAACCGTTTGGATACCGCCGCCAATACCATCAGCAAGTACAGTGACTAACCAAACTGGTAAATGGCCATCTAATAAGTGGTGTCCACCATCAACTAATATTGCTCCAACACCAATATCGAAGAAGTCGATAAACGCACTACCGATATTGATAGAGAACATGAACATTAGGTACATGATAACGAAGAAGAAAGGAATACCGACCCATTTGTTCAAAATGAATTGGTCTGCTTTCTCTGTAAAGTTACGGCTTAGTTTGCCTTCGCTGCGACGAACACGTTTACAAAGGTCATGTAAGAAAGTGTATTTAGCGTCAGCAACAGCAAGGTCAATATCGAAATCGGCACCAAGACGCACGCTATCAATTTGAGTGCGAGTTTGTGGGGCTAAACCATTCAATACCAAGTAATCATTTTCTAAAGCACGAATCGCTAGCGCTCGGTGAGATACGTCAGCATCATCAAATTGTGACTCAACAGAAGGGATAAGAGCTTCTAACGCGGCATCGTAATCAATAGAGATAGGGTCAAGGCTCACACCTTGAACAAGCAGTTTATGCAGACGCTCTTTAAAGCGAACCACTTGACCTTTATCGTTTGCAGACAAGCTTAGAACTGGGCAACCTAGCTCTTTCTCTAGTGCTTTAAGGTTAATCACCTGACGTTCGCGCTTTAATACATCCATTTTGTTCAACACAACGATCATTGGGCGACCCAACTCACGCAGCTGTAATGTCATATATAAGCTTCGTTCTAGACAGCTAGCGTCGACAACATTGATGATCACATCTGCTGGGTGAGTTAAAACAGCGCGAGACGCGATAGACTCATCGATGCTGTTCGCATCATTACCACTGTCTAGTGCGTAGATACCCGGTAAATCCGTTAGTTGAAACTGATCACCAGCGTGCGAGTATAAACCCGTCTTCTTTTCAACAGTGACACCAACCCAGTTACCAACGTGCTGCTTAGCACCAGTCAGTGCGTTGAACAGTGTTGTTTTACCACTATTCGGGTTACCAACGGTAAGAACTTGATAATCCATTTAGATAACCTCGATTTGTTCTGCAATGCTTTCACGAATGGCGATAGAAACACCTCTCACTTCAACTTGAAGCGGATCACCCATAGGTGCACGGCGGATAAGCGTCACCTCGGTTTTTGGCAACATACCCATGACCATAAGTTTCTTCCTTACGTCTGGTGTTAAACCTGTTAGTGCAACAATAGAAGCCGCCTTTCCTTGCTCTAATTGTGAGAGTTTCATAAGTACCCAATTCGTGACTGATAATGAGAAAGATTGTTATTAACGCCATGATACACATACATGCCCACAATTCTATTGTGTGAAATCAATGTTTTCGAAAATACATACTCGTAAGTTTCGTTAAAAACGTTTACGTCAAAAACGTTACTTTCAACAACTAGCGAGAACTACCTCACTAGTACAAACCCTCCCAAACAAAAACAAATCATTAATTATCAATCACTTGAGACAATGTCGGTTTTCTCATAGGTATCTGTCGTTAATTTTATAAGTAAAATAAGTAGCTGGACGTATAGTTACTCCATCGAAGAGAAACTACTTCTCTTTAATTTTATTCCAGAGGTGATATGGCTTTGCTATATCACTCCGGCAGCAAGCGAAGGTGTCGTTGGCACCCGTGGTATAGTCCCCCCGGCTATGCCACGATATTTTTTTTCTTCCCTTTGTTTTATCCCAACAACCTTTTTAAACTCCCCATTTATCTCGTATCTCGTATCTCGTATCTCGTATCTCGTATCTCGTATCTCGTATCTCGTATCTCGTAGAAGCATAAAAAAGCCCCAACACGAATGTCGAGGCTAAAGTATCTTTATTTATGTTCTAGCTGAGTATCCGCTGCGTGCTACTCTTCGTTGTTTTCAGCAAACTTAGATGGTGACATGCCAAAGTGGTGCTTAAACCTTTGACTGAAATAGGAAGGGTCATTGAACCCCGAATCAAACGCCACATCAGAGATCTTCTCTCCAGCGAGTAAGCGCTCACACGCATGCTCTAGACGTACTTCATTCAAGTGCTCTTTGAAGGTCTTGTTGTAAGCCGATTTAAAGCGTCTCTGTAAGCTTCTCTCAGACATAAACAAATACTTAGCGGCAGTTGCAGTACTGAACTCGGCATCAGCGTAGTTTTCACTCACAAGCTGCGACACTCTGTTCTTCCACTCTTGTTCCGCTGTCAGTTTTTGTTGCTCTGGTGTTGAGGCGGCAAGCTTAATGGTTTCAATCTGTTCAATTGTGCTGGCTTCGAGATTGTCGAGTACTTGATACTCAATTGGCCACGAAAGCTGAACCTTATTTTGAGACTCCGAAACAAAGGCATTAAGCTCGCCACCGCTCTGATTCATCAATAGCGGCAGCTTTTCGATGTTAAGGTCGGTCGACTTTCCGGTATTGTCACCCATGCTTGATGCCAGCTTAGGGAAAGGCATGCCATGATCTCGAATGGTTACAACAAGATGCTCCTTAACCTCTTCAACCAGAACCACCATACTCTGCGACTTAAAGTTTCTCTTGATGATGCTCCCGACCAAGCTATTGAAGATAATATCGAGATTAAAATACAGCAACGAGACATATCGTTGTTTTGTTTCGACTTTAATATCCAGTTCAATACCGGCTTTGGTTAAGTCATCCTGCCAAGCTTTGAGTACCACCTCTAAGATTAAAATTATATCGTAACAAACTTGCCCTTCTCCTTGAGGCGTATTACTCAATTGAGCTAAGCCATTTTTCAAGGTTAGAATCGGCGACTTCCCGAGCTCGTCATTCCAATTCGGGAGCATCGCAGCAATATGATTCACTTCAGAAGAGAGTTCATTGGCAGTGTGAGACACAAGCGCATTCTTCACGGATAGCTGCTTTTTAAGCTGTTGATTAGTGGCGAGTAATATCCGGCTTTGGTGCCTCAATTGGTCTGTCTTCAGTGCAACTTGCGCTTTTAAGTGCCGGTTGGCAAAAGTGACATAACGCGAACGCCAAAAGACTAAGATAGTCACAACGCCAATCAGTAATATCAGAGAGCTTGCTGCAGCCCAATTGGTCAGATACCAAGGCTCCGCAATCGAGAAGCTTTGATTGGTTGACACAAAGCGATAATGGGAGCCTTTAACCGGCTTCACTTCAAGTGTGTAATCCCCTGGAAGAAGATGATCGAGCGTTAACAAGCCCCCTTCAAACTCACTCCAAGGTTCATCGTCGCTCAGTCGGTATTCCATCGCAGGTGCGAACGTTGCTGGTAAGATACCTAGCTTAAACCCCATCGATGAACCATAAGGAATCTCATCCAGCTCTGCCGTTTTCCCGCCAAGTGATACCGTTTGTTGGTCGACACTTATCTTACTCAACAAGGCACGGCTATGAGGTGTAGTTGATACCAGTAACTCGTTAGATAACGCGCTGACTACACCATACTTTGAGCCGAAAACAAGCCTCGAAGGTTGGCTATCTTGACTGTAAAAAAGAGCACACGCTCCTGCCGCCAGTTCATTGGTGATCAAACCAAATGGCGAACCTATGTGTTTATGCAGTTGCCCATCCAATCCGTAATAACTGATGCCTTTCGAAGAGCCTAACCAAACACCATTGTCATCGCTTATCAGGCAGTTGGGGCTAATATTGTCTTCAACAAGAGTGATTTCTTGAATAATAGAGCTGTCATCCGGGATTCGATACACGCCATAACTGCTCGCAAACCACTGCGCTCCATCCTTCGCTTTTTCAATATCGACGACTTTGCCAAACCGTTCGCTGGAACGACTAAAGCTAATTCGTTTATCAATGAACGAGTAGAAGCCATGATCCGTTCCTATATAGATGCGACCTAGCAAGCCTACATTGAGAGCGGTGATCTTCGCAGGCAAGAACTTGTCGACTAACCAGTCAGTGCCATAACTCGTCAGTTTCATGGTTTCGATAGATAACGAATAGAGGTTTTGCCCAGAGGTCATCCAAAGAACGTTATCGGCTTGAAGCGCAAGGTTTTCAACACGCACTCCCTCAATTGGCCTTGGTAAATCAAGGGCTTCGGGTTGTAGTGTTTCCGTATTTAGACTGATGATACCTTGTTCGGTCGCCAACCAAATGGAAGAGCCAAAGATCTCAAAATCATTAACAGGGTTAGAGTAAACACGAATTGGGTTCTCTTCACTTTCAGAATCAACCAAGTAGAGCCCCATTGAAGACGCGACCCAAGATAACTGGTCACTGACAGGCAGTACTTTATTGATCACCACACTACTCGAATGCATGCCCATTCCAGTTAGGGGTGTTCTCGAGAAGGTTTTGCTGAACAGTGAGAAGTATCGGATACCGTTGTTTGTCGCAACCCACATACCACCAGCATGATCGTTTATCAACGAATATATTTTCTCACCCGGTAACGAGAAGTCTTGACTAGCGGCTTGTTCGAATCGAGTAATTTGTCCCGTAATAAAGTTGTAGCTAATAAGGCCGTGCTCTGTACCAATCCAATACTGGTCCGAAGTTTCGGCCAACGAGAGAACATGCGACCCTTTAACGATGGTCTCTTTGTCTGGGTTCGCGAGATCAACAATCACAGCACCATTTAAAGTACCGATCACTAACTCACGTCGAGCATTCGAAAAATAAACCGTCTCAATATGGTTTTTGTCTGATGCGGTGACATGGGTAAACTCTTGATTCTCTGAAAGGTAAACGCCAGAACTGGTCGCTAGCACCCACTTTGATAGTACCCACTCAGCGTCGTTAATCGCAATGTCACTGCTGTTATTGTATCGGTACAGTTTAAGTAGAGAGTAGGTGTTGAATTCTAAAGATTGAGTGTTGTAGGTATAGAAATTACTGCCGTCAGTAACCCAAATATAATCGCCTGATGCACCGATATTCGCTATTTCAGCGCCGGGACTTAGGCTAAACGCCAATTCGTTGCCAATTCCAGGGTTATGTCGATAGACCTCATTGTCGAAAAATGTCCAAAACTCATCGTTCAGAAAGGCGACTCTTTCCGAAGAAAATTGCAGTAAGCTTCCCTTGCGAGGGAATAGAGTTCGACCATCGTAAAAGAGTACTTTTCCATGCACATCATGAACCCAGAGCCCACCTCCGGCACCTAAATACAAGTTTTTAGCCGCAAGGAAATTCCCTTGCGCTTGAACGGGCAAAGGATAGAAAACGGAGGGCGAGGTATTTACCGCTAGAACGCTAAATGAAATGCTCATTAACATGAACATTTTGAAGATAATTCGATACAACTCTTAATCCTGAACAGCAACAACACATGAAATTTTGGGTACCACAACGTCTTATCGTTGCTAAACCAAAAACTGAGTTTTTTTGTGCTTATTATTATCTTTCCATTTTAGCGGAAATTAGAAAAGGAGAAAGGAGGTTTGTTATTTGTTAGGAGGTTTTATCTTAGCGGTCACGAAAATGCCGCAAAAAGCGGCATGATTCATAAATTAACGAGAGCAAAGTAGAGTAAAGAATACTCGTTTATGACTTACTTCTCGTCTAAGCAACTTGTATAGCTATCTGTAAGTTGCTGAAGAAAATCGAAATAGCTTCCACTCTTCACTTCAACTGTTGAACCGATAGGGTCAAGCTGACCTTGTTTTGCGTTACTTCCGCGCGTCACTGATTCAATCACAGCAGGAGTGAATTGAGGCTCAGAAAACACACATTGAACGTTTTCACGTACTATCGTTTTCTTAATAGCGATCAGGCTTTTTGCACCCGGCTTACGCTCTGGGCTCACCGTAAAGTGACCTAAGTTATTTAGCTCAAACTCTTGCTCAAAGTAACCATACGCGTCATGAAAAACGTAGTAACCTTTGTCTTTCACGGGTGCAAGTTGCTCTCGAATAGACTGTTGCTTCTCTTTCAATGCAATCAGGAATGAATCGAGATTCTCTTGGTACGCCATTGCGTTGTCTGGATCAGATTCAATCAACTTAGCTGAGATGTATTTTGCAGCTACTTCAACTTGCTCGATACCTAACCAAAAATGCGGGTCATGGCTACCGTGGTGGTGCCCTTCATGTGCATCGTGGTCATGCTCTTCGTGTCCGAACTCTCGCAAGTTGATTCCGGGAATATCACTGATCTTGATAACATTTTCTTTTGAACCAATCACCTTAGTCAGAAAGGCTTCTAGGTCAGGGCCGAACCAGATGACCATATCGGCACTATGAACTTTTTTGACATCCGATGGCTTAAGCGCATAATCATGCGGCGAAGCATTGCTGTTCATCAACACATCCGGCTCACTAACGCCTTGCGTTAATTCTGTCACAATCATTTGAATTGGTTTAAAGCTTGTTAGAATAGTATTGGCACTTGCGACACTTGGCGCTAAAAGCAAAGTAGCAAGTATAAAAGATGAACGTGACATAATCCCTCGATAATAGAAAAGTAGCTTAGGCTTGAGGTAAATGTTACATTATAACATTAGCGAATTGCAAATGAGTTCTATTCATGGATAACTTAATCCAACTAGATTCTGTGAGCGTCGAATTTGACGGTCGAAAAGTTCTAGACAACATCTCTCTAAATTTAGAGCGCGGCAGAATCACCACCCTGATTGGGCCAAACGGTGCAGGAAAGTCGACATTAGTAAAAGTGGTACTGGGTTTACAGACCAAATTTTCAGGCACAATAACAAAAGCTAAAAAACTGAAAATTGGCTATGTACCACAAAAATTAAAGCTCAATGATTCCCTACCGCTCAACGTAGAGCGTTTTCTAAAACTCACTGGCAATTTCAGTCAGCAAGAGATCCTTGAAGCATTGAAGCTTGTTGGTGCTGAACATCTGCAGAAGAGTAACATGCACCAGCTATCTGGCGGAGAAAACCAACGTGTGCTCATTGCTCGTTCATTGCTAAGAAGACCAGATCTACTGGTTCTCGATGAACCGGCTCAAGGCGTCGACGTTCAAGGGCAAATAGACCTGTATGACTTGATTGACACCATTCGCCACCGCTTTGGTTGTGCCGTATTTATGGTTTCACACGATCTGCATTTAGTGATGGCAAAAACAGACGATGTTATCTGTTTACACCACCACATCTGTTGCTCAGGCGCACCTGCAGACATCAAACACCATCCTTCGTATATTGCGCTCTTTGGCACCGCGACCCAAGAGACGCTAGCGTTTTATCATCACCAACACGAACATCACCATCATGATCTCGCAGGCCAGCCTGTCGAAGGCGACGTGCATGAATGTTCAAACCATAAACACGGACACCACTAATGCTTGAGTTTCTTCTTCCCTCTATTTTGGCGGGTTTGGGTATTGCACTAATTGCAGGCCCACTAGGTTCATTCGTGGTGTGGCGTAAGATGGCTTACTTTGGTGACACGCTTGCTCACGCTTCTTTGATGGGCTTAGCACTTGGCTTTCTGTTCAACATTAACTTGTATTTCGCGCTGCTGATTTGTTGTTTGATGCTGGCCGTGTTGCTAGTGACTTTACAAAAACAAAAGCTGGTCGCGACCGATACCCTACTCGGTATTTTGGCGCACAGTGCGCTATCACTTGGTTTGGTTGCTGTCAGTTTCTTAGATAACGTTCGTGTTGACCTAATGAGCTACCTATTTGGTGACTTGCTGGCAGTATCTCCAACGGATTTAGTGTTCATCTATGCGGGTGCTGCTGTGATTGGATTAGTACTTGCTATCTTTTGGCGACCACTACTATCAACGACGGTTAACGAAGATCTCGCGGCGGTTGATGGCATCAACATTGATTTAATGCGTCTGATTCTGATGCTATTGGTCGGTATCGTGATTGCTGTCGGTATGAAGTTTGTTGGTGCGTTAATCATGACATCGCTACTGATTATTCCTGCAGCAACGGCAAGGAAGTTCTCGAGCACACCTGAGCAGATGGCCTTCCTTGCATCAATTATTGGCTCTATCGCTGTATTCGGTGGATTAAGCTTGTCTTGGTTCTATGATACGCCTGCTGGCCCGTCTGTGGTTATCAGTGCGGCAGCAATGTTTATGCTATCTCAAATGGTTAGAAGTCGAGCTTAGCACTTAGCAGTACGATCTCGTATCTCGAAAACATAAAAAAGGCTTGGTCAGTGACCAAGCCTTTTTAATATCGTTTCGATTAACTTCTATCTCAATCGATAAAAGCCAGCTGATTACCAACCCGTGATTTCACGTAGGCCTTTACCGATGTCAGCAAGAGACTTAACAGTCTTAACGCCTGCTGCTTCTAGTGCTGCGAATTTATCTTCAGCAGTACCTTTACCGCCAGAGATGATTGCGCCTGCGTGTCCCATACGTTTGCCCGGAGGAGCAGTAACACCAGCGATGTAAGATACAACTGGCTTAGTTACGTTTGCTTTGATGAAATCAGCCGCTTCTTCTTCCGCAGTACCACCGATTTCACCAATCATTACGATTGCTTCAGTTTCTGGGTCTTCTTGGAAAAGTTTCAAGATATCAATGAAGTTTGAACCTGGGATAGGGTCACCACCGATACCAACACATGTAGACTGACCAAAGCCTTCATCTGTTGTTTGCTTAACTGCTTCGTATGTCAGAGTACCTGAACGAGATACGATACCTACTTTACCCTTCTTGTGGATGTGACCAGGCATGATACCAATCTTACACTCGTCTGGAGTGATAAGACCTGGACAGTTAGGACCGATCATGCGAACGCCAGTTTCTTCTAGCTTCACTTTAACGTCGATCATATCTGTTGTAGGGATACCTTCAGTGATCGTTACGATCAGTTCGATACCTGCATCAATCGCTTCTAGGATTGCATCTTTACAGAAAGGAGCTGGTACGTAGATAACTGTTGCTGTTGCGCCAGTTACTTCTACCGCTTCACGTACTGTGTTGAATACTGGAAGGCCTAGGTGAGTTTGACCACCTTTACCAGGTGAAACACCACCAACCATTTGCGTACCGTATGCGATAGCTTGGTCTGAGTGGAATGTACCTTGACCGCCAGTGAAACCCTGACAGATTACTTTAGTGTCTTTGTTAATTAATACAGACATTATTTAGCCTCCGCAGCAGCAACAACTTTCTGAGCAGCATCTGTTAGAGATTCAGCTGCAATGATATCAACATCAGAATTAGCAAGTACTTCGCGACCTAGGTCTGCGTTTGTACCTTCTAGACGAACAACTACAGGAACTGTTACGCCGACTTCTTTAACTGCACCGATAATACCTTCAGCGATCATGTCACAACGAACGATGCCACCGAAAATGTTTACGAGTACTGCTTTAACATTGTCATCAGAAAGGATGATCTTGAATGCTTCAGCTACACGTTCTTTTGTCGCGCCGCCGCCTACATCAAGGAAGTTTGCTGGCTTGCCGCCGTGTAGGTTTACGATATCCATCGTACCCATCGCAAGGCCTGCACCGTTAACCATACAGCCAACGTTACCATCTAGTGCTACGTAGTTCAGTTCCCACTGTGCTGCGTGTGCTTCGCGCTCATCTTCTTGAGATGGATCGTGCATTTCACGTAGTTTAGGCTGACGGTACATCGCGTTTGAGTCGATGTTGATCTTGCCGTCTAGACAAAGCAGGTTGCCTTCGCCAGTAATTACAAGCGGGTTGATTTCTAGTAGAGCTAGGTCGTACTGAGAGAACATTTTGCCAAGACCCATGAAGATCTTAACGAACTGTTTGATTTGATCGCCAACTAGACCAAGTTTGAACGCCAGTTCACGGCCTTGGTAAGCTTGAGGGCCTACTAGAGGATCGATCGCTGATTGGTGAATCAACTCTGGAGTTTCTTCAGCGATTTTCTCAATGTCCACACCGCCTTCAGTTGACGCCATGAATACAATTTTACGCGTTGCGCGGTCAACAACAGCACCTAGGTAAAGTTCGTTAGCAATGTTTGATGCTTCTTCAACTAGGATCTTAGTTACAGGCTGACCATTAGCGTCTGTTTGGTAAGTCACTAGGTTTTTACCTAGCCACTTTTGTGCAAACTCTTTAACGCCTTCTTTGGTGTCATGTAGCTCTACGCCGCCCGCTTTACCGCGGCCACCAGCGTGTACTTGACACTTAACGACTTTCTTGGCTGTACTGATACGACCTGCAGCTTCGAAAGCTTCTTGTGCAGTATCACATGCGAAACCTTCTGGTACAGGCAAACCGAATTCTGCAAACAGCTGTTTGGCTTGGTATTCATGCAAATTCATTTTGATATTCCGTTTATTTTCCCTTAAGGGATTATTATTTCCATAACGACACAGTTTCCTGTGTTACGTCTGTAGGGTCTTCTCAAAACAACTGCTGTCCATTTTCTAATGGCTTTACAGTTCAATTGAAGGCCAGACGTTGAGCAGCCTAGCCTTTGAAACTTTTTACGTCTAGCTAACGGGGTTAACTAGACGTTTTAGCGATACTAAACGTCTAATAGCAGACGTGCAGGATCTTCTAGAAGCTCTTTGATGGTCACTAGGAAGCCAACTGATTCACGGCCATCGATTAGACGGTGGTCGTAAGAAAGCGCTAGGTACATCATTGGTAGAATCTCTACCTTGCCATCAACAGCCATTGGACGGTCTTGGATTTTGTGCATACCCAAAATTGCCGCTTGAGGCGGGTTGATGATTGGCGTAGACATTAGAGAACCAAATACACCACCGTTTGTGATAGTGAAGTTGCCGCCCATCAGTTCATCAACCGTTAGCTTGCCGTCACGACCTTTGATTGCTAGCTCTTTGATGCCTTTTTCGATATCAGCGAAACCTAGTGTGTCACAGTCTTTGAGTACTGGAGTCACTAGACCACGTGGCGTAGATACCGCCATGCTGATGTCGAAGTAGTTGTGGTAAACGATATCTGTACCATCAATAGAAGCGTTCACTTCTGGGAAACGCTTCAGTGCTTCTGTTACTGCTTTCACGTAGAAAGACATGAAGCCAAGACGCGTATCGTGACGTTTCTCGAATTGGTCTTTGTACTGCTTACGAAGGTCCATGATTGGCTTCATGTTCACTTCGTTGAAAGTAGTCAGCATTGCTGTGCTGTTTTTCGCTTCTAGAAGACGGTTTGCAACTGTCTTACGCAGGCGAGTCATAGGCACGCGTTTTTGGCTGCGAGCCGCTGCTGGCGCTTCAACTGCTGGTGCAGATGCTGCTGCCGGAGCCGCTTTCGCTGCTGCTAGGTGTGCGTCGATGTCTTCACGAGTAATACGACCACCAACACCAGTGCCTTTAACGTCAGCTGGTTGTAGGTTGTGCTCAGCAAGCAGGCGACGAACAGCTGGGCTTAGCGCGTCGTTGTTCTCTTCTGTTAGCGCAGCTTTATGGCGCTTATCAGGAGATGCTTCTGTATCTTCAGTGGTGTCTTTCGTTGGTTCACCAGCGACAGCACCCGGCTTGATTTTAGCCAAAAGCTGCTTAGAAAGTACCGTAGCACCCTCTTCTTCGATGATAGCTTCCAGAACACCCGCTTCAGGAGCCGGTACTTCTAGAACTACTTTATCTGTTTCGATATCTACAATGACTTCATCACGTGCAACCGCTTCGCCCGGTTTTTTGTGCCAAGTAGCAACTGTTGCATCAGCCACAGATTCAGGTAAATCTGGAACCAGAATTTCAATTGTCATGTGCGTATTTTCCTTTTACTTCTAGTTCTTAAGTAGGGTCAAAGCGTCGTCAACTAACGCTTTTTGTTGTTTCAAGTGTACTGACATATAGCCAACAGCTGGTGATGCTGATGCAGGACGACCTGCGTATTGAATATCAGCACCTACTGGGATAGCAGCTCGGAAATTATGTTGGCTACTGTACCAAGCACCTTGGTTTTGTGGCTCTTCTTGACACCAAACGTAATCGACTACATTTGTGTACTGTGCGATGGCAGCTCTCACGTCCTCATAAGGGAACGGGTAAAGTTGCTCAATACGTACAATAGCGACATCGTCTTGCTCGTTCTTACGTCTTTGGTCAAGCAGGTCAAAGTAAACCTTACCTGAACAGAACACGACGCGTTTTACGTTCTCAGGAGCCAGATCATCAATTTCTGCGATAGCTGGTTGGAACGTGCCTTCTGCCAAATCTTCAAGAGAAGAAGTACACAGAGGGTGACGAAGCAATGACTTAGGTGACATTACAATCAGTGGACGACGCATTGGTCGAACAACCTGACGGCGAATCATGTGGTAAACCTGAGCTGGTGTTGAAGGAACAACAACCTGCATGTTTTGTTCAGCACATAACTGAAGGTAACGCTCAAGACGTGCAGAAGAGTGCTCCGGGCCTTGGCCTTCATAACCGTGAGGAAGCAGCATAGTTAGACCACATAGACGTGCCCACTTTTGCTCACCTGATGAAATGAATTGGTCGATAACAACTTGTGCACCGTTTGCGAAGTCACCAAATTGAGCTTCCCAAAGGGTTAGACCGCTTGGCTCTGCTGTCGCGTAACCATACTCAAATGCGAGTACCGCTTCTTCAGATAACACAGAGTCAAACACTTGGAATGGCCCTTGTTTATCATGAATGTTCGCAAGAGGAACATACGTGCTTGCATCTGATTGATTGTGCAGTACTGAGTGACGGTGGAAGAACGTACCACGACCTGAATCTTGGCCTGAGATACGAATACGCTTACCGTCGTCAACAAGTGTTGCGTATGCCAGAGTTTCAGCCATACCCCAATCGACTTGTTTCTCACCATTCACCATGGCAGTACGATCGTTGTACAGTTTATTTACTCGGCTTTGCAGCTTGTGGCTGTCCGGGTATTGACAAAGTTTGGTACCAAGCTCTTTCAGGCGCTCGATATCAATCTTGTTATCCCACTCGATGTTCCAGTCGTGACCTAGGTAAGGAGACCAGTCTACTGAGTGAAGTGCCATTGGACGCCACTCTTTAACCACAACTTCACCGTGATCAAGTGCATCACGATATTCGTTAACTAGCTGAGTTGCTGTATCAATACCAAACTCACCGCGCTCCATTAGCACGTCAGCGTAAAGCTTACGTGGTGTTGGGTGCTTCTTGATTTTTTGGTACATCAAAGGCTGTGTTGCATTCGGCTCATCGGCTTCATTGTGACCGTGGCGACGGTAACAAACCAAATCAATAACAACATCACGCTTAAACGTATTACGGTAATCCAATGCAAGACGCGCAACAAACGCAACCGCTTCTGGATCATCAGAGTTAACGTGGAAAATCGGAGCCTGAACCATCTTCGCGATATCGGTACAGTACATCGTAGAGCGTGTATCGCGAGGGTTAGACGTTGTAAAACCAACTTGGTTGTTTACAACGATACGAACCGTACCACCTACACAGAAACCACGAGCTTGAGACATGTTAAACGTCTCTTGTACTACACCCTGACCAGCGATAGCTGAGTCACCGTGAATAGTAATTGGAAGTACACGGCTACCATCATTATCACCAAGGCGATCTTGACGTGCACGTACTGAACCGATAACTACCGGGTTTACGATTTCTAAGTGAGATGGGTTAAATGCTAGTGCTAAGTGAACGTTGCCGCCTGGCGTTGCGAAGTCCGCAGAGAAGCCTTGGTGGTATTTCACATCACCAGTACCCCACGTGTCATCGTGCTTGCCCGCAAACTCGTCAAACAGGTCTTGTGGTTTTTTACCAAGCACGTTGACCAACATGTTTAGACGACCACGGTGAGCCATACCAACAACAACTTCACGCATGCCTTGTCCGCCAGCATGACGAATAATTTCTTTCGTCATTGGGATAAGAGCATCACCACCTTCCAACGAGAAGCGTTTTGCGCCTGGGAATTTCGCACCAAGATAGCGTTCAAGACCTTCAGCAGCAGTTAGCTCTTCTAGGAAAGCTTGCTTTTCTTCTTTGTTGAAAGAGGGTTGACCAGATACAGACTCTAAACGTTGTTGGATCCAACGCTTTTGCTCTGTATTTGTCATGTGCATGTATTCAGCACCAATAGAGCCACAATACGTTTGCTTTAGAGATTTGTAGAGATCTTTAAGCACCATCGTCTCTTGGCCAATGGCGTAAGAGCCGACGTTGAACGTCTCATTGAGGTCATCTTCGGTAAGAGTGTGGAAAGAAGGGTCCAGTTCATCAACTGTCGCTCTTTTCCATAAACCTAGGGGGTCTAGATTTGCTGCTTGATGCCCTCGGAATCGATAGGCATTAATAAGTTGCAGAACCTTTACTTGTTTCGCATCGACATCTGGATCACTAACTTGGACACTGTAATGCTTTGTTTCTTGAGCGAGTCGACGGAAGTATTCACGAACACGAGAGTGTGGTTGTTCCACTGTCTCTGAAGCTTGCACAGGCAGTTCTTCAAAAACACTTCTCCATTCGTCACTTACCGAATCTGGGTCACTTAGATACAGTTCATAGAGTTCTTCTACGTACGTTGCATTGGCGCCAGCCAAGTGTGAAGACTCGAGCCATGCCTTCATCACGCCGTTGTGCATATTTTCCCTTAACCAGTAGTTTTCACGTTTGCTGCGGTCTATGCCGAGCTATTAAAAGGCCGCCCCAAAACTTCTAGGGCGGCAATTTTTATATAACTTAAACCGAACGATTCACTAGCATGGTCTTGATGTGACCAATAGCTTTCGTCGGATTTAATCCCTTAGGACAAACACTTACACAATTCATGATGCCATGGCAACGAAAAACGCTAAATGCATCATCAAGATCGGACAAACGTTCGTCTGTCGCTGTATCTCGGCTATCAATTAGCCAACGGTACGCTGCAAGCAGGCCTGCTGGTCCGATGAATTTGTCAGGGTTCCACCAGAATGATGGGCATGACGTTGTACAACATGCACACATGATACATTCGTACAATCCATCTAAATGAGCACGCTCATCAGGGCTTTGTAAGTTTTCACGAGCCGGTGGCACATTGCCATCAGACACTAAGAATGGCTTCACTTTTTCGTAGTTATCGTAGAACTGAGTCATGTCTACAATCAGGTCACGAACAACGGGTAAGCCAGGCAGTGGGCGAATCACAATCTTGTCTTGGCCCGAAAGCGCAGACAATGGCGTGATACACGCTAGGCCATTTTTACCGTTCATGTTCAAACCATCCGAGCCACATACACCTTCACGGCATGAGCGACGGAATGAGATTGTTGGATCTTGCTCTTTCAACAGAATAAGCGCATCCAAAAGCATCATGTCTGAACCTTCATCCACTTCTAGAGTGTATTCCTTCATATAAGGTTTCTGGTCGACATCTGGATTGTAACGATATAAAGAGAAATTCAGTTTCATGGTCATATCTCCTTAGTACGTACGTGCTTTTGGTGGGAACGCTTCACGATGGATAGGTTCCATGTTTACACCACGCTTAGTCATGCTCTCTGACTCTGGGTTGTAAAGTGAGTGGCATAGCCATTGCTCATCATCACGGTCAGGGAAATCGAATCGAGCGTGTGCGCCACGGCTCTCTGTACGGAAATTTGCAGCAACAGCCGTTGCGAATGCCGTTTCCATCAAGTTTTCAAGCTCTAGACACTCGATACGTTGAGTGTTGAACTCTGTAGACTTATCAGATAGGTGTGCATTTTTCAGACGCTCGCGAATCGCTTTTAGCTCTTCTAGGCCTTCAGCCATTGCTTTGCCTTCACGGAATACTGAGAAGTTGTTCTGCATACATTGCTGAAGATCTTTACGGATTTGCGCTGGATCTTCGCCGTCTGTGCTGTTTTCCCAACGGTTGTAACGCTCTAGTGAACGCTCAATGTCAGCTTCAGTTGCAGGTTTCGCTTCGTCTTGCTTCTTCAGTGTCTCACCTAGGTGTAGACCTGTCGCACGACCAAATACCACCAAATCAAGCAGTGAGTTACCACCTAGACGGTTGGCACCATGTACTGATACTGATGCGATTTCACCACAAGCAAATAGACCTTGGATTTCAACATCGCTGCCGTCTTCGGTTTGCTTAATAGCTTGACCAGAAACTTGTGTTGGAACACCACCCATCATGTAGTGACATGTCGGGATTACTGGGATTGGCTCTTTCACTGGATCAACGTGAGCAAAGGTACGAGAAAGTTCACATACACCAGGAAGACGAGATTCAAGCGTCTCTTTACCTAAGTGATCAAGCTTAAGCTTAATATGTGGACCCCAAGGGCCATCGCAACCACGACCTTCACGAATTTCAACCATCATTGAACGAGCAACAACATCACGACCCGCTAAGTCTTTAGCGTTTGGTGCGTAACGTTCCATGAAGCGTTCGCCGTCTTTATTGAGAAGGTAACCACCTTCACCACGACAACCTTCCGTTACCAATACACCTGCACCAGCGATACCCGTTGGGTGGAACTGCCACATTTCGATGTCTTGCATAGGAACGCCAGCACGAATCGCCATACCAACACCGTCACCAGTATTAATATGTGCATTGGTTGTTGATGCGTAGATACGACCAGCACCTCCGGTAGCAAGGATTGTTGCCTTCGCTTTGAAGTAGCAAACCTCGCCCGTTTCCATACAAAGCGCGGTAGTACCTAAAATTGCACCATCTTCGTTTTTAACAAGATCCAGTGCATACCACTCAGAGAAAACCGTCGTTTTGTGTTTAATGTTTTGTTGGTAAAGCGTATGAAGCAGTGCGTGACCAGTACGGTCGGCTGCAGCTGCGGTACGAGCCGCTTGCTCACCACCAAAGTTTTTAGATTGGCCACCGAAAGGACGCTGGTAAATAGTACCGTTCTCAAAACGAGAGAAAGGCAGGCCCATTTTTTCGAGTTCGATTACCGACTCAGGACCGTTTTTACACATGTATTCGATAGCGTCTTGGTCACCGATGTAATCAGAACCTTTTACTGTGTCATACATATGTTGTTCCCAATGGTCTTCATGCGCGTTACCAAGAGCAACAGTGATGCCGCCTTGCGCTGAAACCGTATGAGAACGAGTAGGGAAAACTTTAGAAAGCAATGCACAAGAAAGGCCTTGCTCAGAAATTTGCAGTGCGGCACGCATACCTGCACCACCAGCGCCGATCACTACGGCATCAAACTCACGAACAGGAATAGTCACTTACGCACCCCACAAAATAAACAGACCAGAGAAGAAATATCCAAGAAGAACTGCAACAACACCGACTTGAAGACCAACACGCAGTTTTGCGCATTTGATGTAGTCAGTTAGTACTTGCCATAGGCCGATCCACGCGTGAACCAAAACAGAAGTAAGCGCTAACATGGTGAAGACTTTAGTGAAGGTTCCACCAAAGAATTGCGTCCAAGATGCGTAAGAGATATCACCAGAGAAAGCACAAAAGCTAACTAGGTAGATAGTGTAAAGCGTCATAATGATGGCAGTAGCACGAATCAATAGATAATCGTGGACACCATTACGACCAAAAGTAGAAACGTTGTTTACCATACTAAGATCCCCGCTAGTAGAGACAATACCGCTGTTGCTGCGAATGCAACCTTAGCGCTCTTAGCGCCAGATTCCAGCTCTTCAAAGTGACCAAGGTCCATAAGAAGGTGACGAATACCACCAGCAATGTGGTAAGCCAAAGCGGTTAAAATGCCCCACAGAATAAACTTCACGAAGAAACCATCGACAATGTCGCTAGCTTCGGCAAAGCCTACTGGGGATGAGAGGGAAATGGATAGTAACCAAAGCAGAATTCCAATCGCGACAAAAGTTATCACCCCAGACACACGGTGTAGGATGGAAGCTATTGCTGTGATTGGAAAGTGGATGGTCTGTAAATCTAAATTAACAGGTCTTGTCTTTCTTTCTTTCACGGGCTTGCTCACTCAGCTCCATTGAGCATTATGGTCATTAAATAACCTTATGATATTGTTATGGACAAAATTTGATTGTAAACCTTCAAAATTTAACATTAACTTAACAAATAACTAAAGTTGAGCCTTAGATAATTGTAAAATAATTGTTAACTGCTCGATTAAGAAAGACACCTCACATTTCTTCTTAGCCTTGCATTTATAAGGTTTTAACCAAACTTTTCAGCGCCACTATACGGCTGGCAACATTCTAATACAATTGATGTAACAAATAATGCTACACAGACCAGATTTTTAACGAATTTAATGTAAAAAACACTAACAAGTGCACACAAAGCTGTAGAAAAATTGACTTTCCCACGTAAGACCAGTAAAAAAATGGCACATAAACATCCTGGACGGATTAATAATAAACAAAGGAGATTGTTATGGCGGATAAGAAAGCTACCCTTCACATTGAAGGTCAAGCGCCAATCGAGCTGCCGATTACGGAAGGTGTACTTGGTACTCCAGTGATCGATGTTCGTACACTAGGTTCTAATGGTTTTTTCACTTTTGACCCTGGTTTTCTTGCCACTGCATCTTGTGAGTCTCAAATCACTTTTATTGACGGTGGAAAAGGCATTCTTTTACACCGTGGTTATCCAATTGACCAACTTGCCAATAACGCTGATTACTTAGAGGTATGTTACATACTTCTTTACGGTGAAGCCCCATCTCGAGCTGAATACGAAAAGTTCAAGACTACCGTGACACGTCACACTATGGTGCACGAGCAAATCGCTAGTTTCTTCCACGGCTTCCGTCGTGACGCTCACCCTATGGCTGTAATGTGTGGTGTTGTAGGCGCTCTAGCGGCGTTCTACCACGACTCACTTGATGTCAACAACGATACACACCGTGAAATTGCGGCATACCGCCTGATTTCAAAAATGCCAACACTGGCTGCAATGTGTTACAAATATTCAATCGGTCAGCCGTTTATCTACCCACGTAACGACCTAGGCTACGCAGAAAACTTCTTACACATGATGTTTGCAAACCCATGTGAAGAGTATGAAGTGAACCCTATCGTTGCTCGTGCAATGGATAAGATTTTCACTCTACATGCTGACCACGAACAGAACGCTTCTACGTCTACAGTGCGTCTTGCTGGTTCATCTGGTGCTAACCCGTTTGCGTGTATCGCAGCAGGTATCGCATCACTTTGGGGCCCAGCTCACGGCGGTGCAAACGAAGCTTGTCTGCGCATGCTTGAAGAGATCGGTAGCGTAGATAACATTGAAGAATACGTTGCGAAAGCAAAAGACAAAGATGACCCATTCCGTTTGATGGGCTTCGGTCACCGTGTTTACAAGAACTACGACCCACGTGCAACAGTAATGCGCGAAGCGTGTCACGAAGTGCTTAAAGAGCTAAACATCCAAGATCCACTACTAGACGTAGCGATGGAACTTGAGCGTATCGCTCTTTCTGATGAGTACTTTGTTTCTAAGAAGCTATACCCGAACGTAGATTTCTACTCAGGTATCATTCTGAAAGCAATCGGTATTCCAGTATCTATGTTTACAGTAATCTTCGCGATGTCTCGTACCATCGGTTGGATTGCTCACTGGAACGAAATGCACAGCGATCCGACGAACCGTATCGGTCGTCCTCGTCAGCTATATACTGGTGAAGAACAACGTGACTTTAAAGCACTTCACGAACGTGAATAGTTGCTATAAATCATAATGTTAAAAGGGGTTGATGTGAGAACATCAACCCCTTTTCTTTTGTACGCTCTCAACCCCGTCATCCTCAAGAATGCGAAGTGAACGAATAAAATAATATCGTCATCCCCAAGAACGAGGGACGAATGAGTTGGGGATCTCCTTAAGCGAGCAGATAAACTATACAGGTTACCTGCTCAATTCTAGAGAACGACGCATACACTCGACTCGTACCCCTTATACCAATCCGGAAAATTAACTGATCAGGTCAATCCAATCTCTTGTACACACTTTTGTGACGCGATCTTTGCACTCAAGAAATCCATTCCAAGCGCTACAGACCTTC
>NZ_JBGONQ010000052.1:0-19135 GCF_041439145.1 Vibrio sp. 1F255
TCACAATAATTCATCAATCTTAATTAGATCACATTTTTACTTTAATTGGTATTAGTGGCTTCGGGGAGGTGGTATATATCTCAGTTAAGTTTATTTCCTCTTCTCGGCCTGCCGGAAAGCAATGCAGTGCAGTGCAATGTAAAGTTTGCATTTTCCTGGCAACTTTTGTGGCTTTAGAATGATAACTAGACATCAAACGCATATAATCATGCAAAGACTGAACAAAATTGCTTTCAGGAAGAAAATTTGAATACACAAGTAAAAAAACACCGCGAATTAGTACTATCTATTCTCCAGGGAAAAGCCTTACACCAACACCAGGTTAATGCCGCCACCAAAGTCTTCGATGCACTAACTGGAAACGTAAGAGCTGTTGTTACTGCTGCTGAAATGCAAGCTGGTAAATCTGGAATCTCCCTCGCCCTTTGTTGCTTACAACGCCTCAACCTTTCTGATACTGATATTTGCGACCGTAAACAGCTAATAGACACCCTTTACCTTGTCACCATGCCTGATACTGCTCTCAAGGAGCAGGCTGAAGAAGATCTTATACTCGCAAAGAATGTTATCGTGAGCAATTTCGTTAATTTCGAAAAAGCTCTAGAAAATGACTTTAAGGGAAATCCACCAAAGTTGATTATCATTGACGAATGTCATTATGGTTCAAACGTTTCGGCAGTGCGATATAGCAAGATCTTTGACTATTTAGAGCAAGAAAATGACAATTGCAAAGTGGTTTTCATTTCAGCAACACCATTTGGTGCCCTTTATGGGGCTGAAACCGAGTACCAGGAGGCATTAGGACTTCAACAAGAAGCTGAAGTTGAAGATGATAAAGAACTTCTGTCTGATGCCCAAATTGCTGCTGAAAAAGCCCTAAGAGACTCTATTCTTCGTCGAGACTTCAATACCCGGCTTGTATTCCACAAAACAAGTGATGAGTATTATGGAGTCCGAGAGATGCTAAAAAATGGCAAGGTCAAAGGTCTTGAGGATGACAGTCGCAATTTCCTATATCCTTCCACACAACGCGATGACTTTGTTCAACAGTTTCAGAATCACCAAGGAATGGGCTGGTCACTTGTTCGCGTCCCTGCCGGTCTTGCTATGGAAGCAAAACAATTTTTAATTTCGCAAGGCATTGATGAAAGTGCGGTATATATTCTAGGCAACAACCTTGCAGGTGTGCCGGAAGATGAGCACTGCAGTATTGAGCGCTTCAAAAAAGAGTTTGATAAAGCTCAGATGTTTGAAGAGAAATTGATTGCGATTACAGTGGCAGGGGCTCGAGCTGGAATCAACTTTGGTGCGATGATGAAAAATAACCTCATCTCAACCTGGGATAGCACAGTCGCTAGTGTCGCAGCTGTCGTACAGGCCAATATTGGTCGAGCATGTGGCTATCATGGCAATAATTTCTCTACCCACTACACCAATTTAAACGCGGCTGAAGCATACAGCTGTATTTTGGATTACTTAGAAAGCACATGCTCCGATCACGCTGCTTCAGATTTCGAAGGGCTAAAAGAGTTTTTTGAAGACGTATGTCAGGAATATCACGTTAACGGTTTAGACGTTGGGTTAACCATCAAATACAAAAAACGCCGTCCTATTGGTGATGTCGAAACCTATAAAACTGATTTCTACGTTGCTGTTCCGGCGAAACTGCTTGAGGAAGATGCGGAGTTCACCCAATACACCAAAGATAAGTACTGCCTTCAAGCGATCGATATTATTCGCAAAGAATTCACTGCTAAAGGTGCACCGACAGTAAAAGGAAACCGTGCAATGCGCGGCAAGACCAAAAACTGGATAAAGGCTCATTGGGTCAACGGTGATAGCTATGACAATCCTGAAAAAGCCCGTGCTGACGGTACCCAAAAAGACAAAACGATGCTGTATACCCAAATGCTCAACAATGGTGAGTATCTGGAATACAACCGCATCGTAGCGCCTGGCTCTGGTGAGCTATCAGAGAACAAAATGATCACGGCCGCTATCTTTAGTGTCTACAACATCTCTCGTCGAAATGTCGCAAAAAAAGTGATGTCTCTTGAGGATGTCTGGGAGATGTGTGATTACTTCGGTGTAGAACGGGATGACACCTTACTCGTTATTTACAAACGTGGTGAGTATGACGTTGAACGCTCTATTGCGAAAAAGCAACACAACGAATTACCTGACAAATCTGGCCAACTCAGAGATGAGTCCCACTTTTCAGATAAGATAGAATCCACATATTAGAATCAATTGAAGGGGGGCTTTAAGCCCCTTCTGTACTGATCCATCGACTATGAATAATTCAAACAAACATCGTGAGCATATCGAGCAAGCACTGACTAAACATACCTTTGAGCACCAGAGAAGTGCTGCTGAAAAAGCCTTTTCAAAGTTTAGTGCAGGTTCAAAGGCTGTTGTTGTGGCCGCTGAAATGCAATCGGGAAAATCGGGTATTGCACTCGCGCTAGCTTGCAAACAACGACTCTCTTTGGCTGACGAACTGCTTACGAGCAGAAAGCACCTGAAAGATACCTTGTACCTTGTCACCATGGCAGATCTCGCTTTAAAAGAGCAAGCCAAACACGACTTAGCGCCATGTAAAAATGTGGTTGTTAGCAACTTCACTAATTTCGAGCTAGCACTTAAGGCTGATTTTAAATACCAAGCCCCACAGCTGATCATTATTGATGAATGCCACTACGGCACAAGCACAGACAGCGTTCGCTATGAGAAAGTCTTCAACTATTTAGAACGCGAGAATACCGACTGTAAGGTCGTGTTCATTTCAGCAACACCTTTCAGTGCGTTATACGCGGCAGGTGCAGACTCCATCCTTCGCCACAACTTCAACACTGCATTGGTCTTTCATAAGACCAGCGATGAGTATCATGGCATCCGCCAGATGCACAAACACAACCAAATCATCAAATTGGATGAAAACCATCGGGACTTTTGCGAACCTTCCTTGCTGCGAAATCGCTTTATCCGCCAAATCAAAGAGCATGATGGTGCTGGTTGGTCGTTGATCCGCGTACCGAGCAGTCAAGCTAAGCTAGCAAAGCAGGTATTGCTTGAAAATGGCATAGAGCCCGAGCAAATAGTGATTATTGGGCAGAAGCTAGTTGGGGTAGACGATCATGAACTCTGCTCACTGGAAGATTTCAAACGCGAATATGAAACCGCCCAACTATTTGACGACAAGTTGATCGCTATTACTGTTGCAGGCTTCAGAGCCGGCGTTAACTTTGGGCAAGAGATGAAATCTAGCCTCATTAACACCTGGGATAGCACAATTGCGAACATAGCAGCGGTTGTTCAAGCCAACATTGGTAGAGCATGTGGCTATCATCAAAACACGCAAGCCAAGCACTATACCAATCTCGAAGCAGTAAGAGCGTACAGCGAACTTCTGGACCACTTAGAATCAAGCGATGAAAGCCAGGAGTTTGAAGGTTTACACCAAGTATTTGAAGAAATCTGTTCGAAGTATGATGTGCGTGGCTTTGATCGTGGAACACTCGTAGTTCCGACCGTTGAACCTAAGGTGACACGAAAACTCGATGACTCTAAAACCTATCTAACAGCTGGATACATAGCTGTTCCCGGGAAACTGAATGATCTTGAGTTCGACTATAGCCCTTATACCGATGATGACGAGTTACTCAATGCCATCAATCTCATCCGTCGTGAGTTACTTGATGAAGATGGCCCATACCGCAAGAAAGGTCGAGCTCTTCGTGGTGAACAACAAAACTGGATAAAAGCACAATGGGTGAATGGTGTGACTTATGACGATGGCACACAAAGCTGTGCAAAGTCTCGAGCACTATCCTTTAAGACCGATCTCGATCAAAACAGTGAAGTTGAGTTCAACAAAATCGTTAATCCTGGCGGCGGTGAGAAAACCGAAGATAAGAGAGTGATGGCAAGCGTTTTCAGTATCTACAATCTCTCAGGCCAAATGGATGCGTTTAAACGCGCGATGGATATGGATGACGTCGCTGAGATTTGTGCGGAGTTTGATGTGGAGCCTGATGACACACTAATTGTTATCTTTAAGCGTGGAGGCTACTCTGCCGCATTAACGGCTGAAAAAGAAAGCACTACAGAAATAAATCATACCCGCATTAAACACAATAGTGTTTTCTAATCAGGTCGTTATCTTTAAATGAAACAAAAGGGCCCGATACTTGGGCCCTATATTCTAAAGTCAGTCAATACGCTTGATATGTAAGACAGGTGTCAAACATTCCTGAAGAGAAACACCACCGTGGTTGTAATTATCCCCTTTTACATACGCTGAAATCCCAGGAGCCATCGCAACTGAAACATTTGGGTTCCAGTGCCACGGTACAACCAAGCCCTCTCCTTGCACATTATCTTTCAATATTGCACAACGACGTTGGCGGTTTTTACCCAGAGCTTTATTCAATTCTGTTTTTGGTAACCCTTCGTTATTGGGTACCCAAAGCCAACCATGGTCAGTCACCACACGAATTCGTTCCCAACCAGAATCTAGCAAGCCTCGAATTCGAGCTACCACATCATCAAGCACCTTATCGATGAAATAGGGCATTTTTTGCTGCTGATCATGACCGAGATTATCAAGGTCTCCAGTCTGAACCCAGGCAAAACCAGAAGGTTCACCTGTCTCTAGCCCTTCTAAATATTGCCAACCTTTCTCACTTAGCAACTTCTGTAGATAGTGGCTATTAAAGGTGGCTTGAGTGCTTGCAACCGCAGGCTTAAAGTCATCATTTTCATCAAGCCCTGTCAATAAATCGGTCAGCGGCGTCACGGCAGCTTTCGCAGTCGCAGTCAGTGACGGCGATGCTGACCACGTAGACTGAAGGTCAACAGTAATACCAAAGCTCGCCAGTTTACTCTCAAGCACCTTCGCTGTATCAAAGCGCAGGCCATCGACAAAGAAAGTCACTTCTCCACCAACATCATACGATGCAGACTGATCTTCAATAACATTCCGGCCCGGATACCCTTGCTGAGCAACTAGCCTTTGGAAGTTTATCGTTACTTCTTCTAGCCAAGGGGTATATAACACAGAAAGGATATTCGCTATCAGCTCTTGCTGGTGAATATCTTGCGTATTCGCCATACAACGAATAACCGCTGCGTCTGCTTGCCAGAAACGTTCTTTGTAAAAATCAGCCATCGTTTCTACATTTGGACCGTTAAACCTTACTTCTGTGTGTTCAAGCACAGAGATGAGATCGTCAAGTATCACAAGCCAAGGAGAAAGCCCCTGTGATGTCCAAAGCCACGATTTTCGTTCTTGCTGTTGTGCCCAAATCGCATGTAACTTTGACTTAACAACATCTCGGCTCTGTCCAACTAAGTCTTTTAGTGCTTGTTCTATGGTTTGCTCATCACGAACATTTTCTGAAAGATAATGTTGCGCTTCAAACACCATATCAGACGGATAAACATCGCGCAGTTTTTCAATCAGGTTCGGCAGGTTCCCTGCTGTTTCTTCAAAACGGTCCCAGACACTTTGCCATTCTTTATTTGCTTCACATAACTTAGCAAGAGCAACTTCAACTTGAGTATTATCCGGGCTAAAGGCAAAACGTGATACACAAGACTGGGCAAAAATAGCCCACTTGCTGCCTTGCCACTGCTGTGCTTTTTCTTCAGGGTTGTTCAACCAACCGAGTATGTCACGGATCGGATCATCAAGAACGATTGAATAGAAGTCATCGGCTTCGAGCTTCTTCCCTTGCAGTTTGGTAACAGGTGTTTCCAACAGATCAGGCAGCACATTTAAGATGGCTTCTTGAGTCTTTTTGTCCTTGGCTAAGTCAAGGGCAAGTTTAACTTTAGGGTTGGTCAAAAACGAGCCAACAGTCCAGTCTCTTCCTGCTGAATTATATGCCCACCAGCTACCACGATACTGAAGCTCCGCCAGCGGCTTTAGAAATTCAGGGCATTGCTCAATCGCTCGCAAATCTTTTCTGCCGACACCTGGCAAATAAATAATTGGCGTTAACCCTTCTGGTAACGGACACTCTTCCAACTTACCTGCAATTGCACACTTCACCCAGATTGCAGGGCCTGTGCGATCCTCAGGTTTATAATCCCCTAACTCAACAAGCTCAGGCAGTTGCTCTTTAATGTACGGCATTGCTGATTGCCACTGACAATCAATATCCGTCCACAAAATAGCGGCCGGCGCAACTTGCACCGACTTATTGTAAGTAGCACAGCCTCGAAGCTGATCTTTCAAATACTCAATCACTAACATGTAAATTACGCCAACGCCTCAATCTTTGTTAACCAGGAATCAAATAATGGGCATTTTTCTCGCATAGTATCTAGGCCAACCTCTAAAGCAGCTAACGTGCCCAACAAAGGCTTTTCGTAACCAAACACAAGGCTTTCAATACGCTTACTTGGTGCCGTTTGTGGGCTATTATTGATGTGCTCAGGAGAATCAAATGCCTTTGCTATATCCACAAAGTTTTGCTCTAAATCTACACGATCCATACCTTGCGCCATTTTTATAGGGTCACTAAATAACAACCCCTCAAATTCATACATTTGCACGTAAGGGATGAAACGGCGCATTGCATCAACGCCAATTTTCTCTGTCAGCTTCTCATTGAGAGCGTCTTGCAAAGACTGCGCTTTCTCAGTAACGACTGCCGCAGGGGTAACTGCGTTTTTACCAGGAAATGTTGCTGGTAAACCATAAAAATCAAAAAAGGTTGTGCAGTAACAGTTTCTATCTGCCAACAGGCGTTTTTCAATATCAGGATACAGGCGGTCAAACTTAAAATTACCGCCTTTATGCCCAGGGCGACCAATCAATCCAGGCATCAAATAAATGCCTTTAAGCGCAAATGGTTCAACAAGTAACTCTTTGACAAAGGCTTCTTCTGTTTGTCCTTCACAAATCACATGAACAATGGTCATTTCGATGGTCTCCCACCGATGATGTTTTTCTCCCAAAGCTCACCCACCGAGTAATCGTCAAGCCAACTTTCAAATTTCTCGGCATCTAAGCGCTTAAAAGTTGATGCACCATTGTCACGCTCAACCACAATCAAATCCGCTAAATCAAACTCATTCAGCAAAGGAACTGACTGAGTTGAAACAATGACTTGCATTCGTTTTGATGCACTACGCAGTAACGCGCCAAGCAACGTAATAGCATATGGATGCAAACCAAGCTCTGGCTCATCAATAATAATGGTTGATGGCGGATTTGGTTGAAGCAATGCGGTCACTAAACAAATAAAACGAAGCGAACCATCTGATAATTGACTTGGCCACAGTGGATAATCACTGTCCGATTGCTTCCACAATAATCGGATCTGCTCTTCGCCTGAAGATAACTGAGTAGGCTTAAGGACAAAATCATCAAAGAACGGCACCGCTAAACGAACAGTTTTACAAATTTGGGCATAAACCTCAGGGTTATCGCGTTGTAACTTGAATAAATACGCTGTGAGATTTGCCGCATCTGAACGTAGGGACTCATTGTCATGAACAGCGCCAACACGCTTCACTGCCGCGGTGTCACTAGTGTCATGGAAATGGAACACTTTCCAACCAGATATAGCTGCATAACAAAAAGAAGCGACACTTGCCGAAGTCCCACCACTCATCTCTTTTTTTAGGTTGGATTCTTTATGACCAGATCCTAAATCTGGCTTTGTGACACCATAGTAAGGGCCATCAAAGTAAAGCTGCTCTTTAGTGAATGTAAAAGCGTCTTCAGCGGTAGGTGACAACTCAGCCAAATAACCATTGTCGCCAAAGCGAATCACTGTTTGCAGACTCTCAGTTTCTTTTACACCATAACTGACTATACGATCAGCCCCACCTTGCTTACTCGTCCATACCTGCAAGCGCCCTTCAACAAGTTCGTGCAACATGCGAAAGTAACTAACAAAGTTACTTTTACCGACGCCATTGGCGCCGATAAGTACATTAAGTTTATTTAGCTGCAGCTTATCCAGGTCACGGATAGACTTAAACCCCTTAATGGTAAGCCTGTCTATCTTACTCATTGGCTTCCTCTCTTGCTTTGCGCTTCTCCGCTAAGCTTACATGATGCTCGTTAATACGGTCACCCTCTTTGCCGCTGTATTGCAAGCCAAGGTGGAACCATGGGGCAGAAGCGACATCCGTACCTCGGTCTTTTTTCCAGTGTACGTTTGGTTTGGCACGTAACACGCCTGCACCTTTTTTACCCATGTCTTTAGCGAGCATAAATGGGCGAATATTGAGGCGTACGCCATCATTCAAGTCAGGGTTCCAACCTATTGGCTGCTGCGCAAGCGGCTTCCAGCGCACAAATATATCTAACCCCTTCTCGCCAGCTAAGATAGCTTCTAACTGTACTTTTAGGTTTTCAGCTGCGGTTAAGCGGATATCTGCGCCATCTTTACCATCGGCTAAATCACCCTTTTGAATAGTGATCCAGTCATCCAAGTAGGTATAAGTAAGGCGCTCTAAGCCTTTGTAATCGAGTTTGTGATAGTTAACGAGTGCCGAGAAACCATCTTTCAAACCATCCCAAATTTGCCAAATAAACGGGCGATGCTGGAACATTTTTGAATGCTGTTCAAAGAACTTATCGCGCAACCAGCTTTCAAGATCTTTGGCTTTGACTGATTTAAGTAGGCTGTCTTCAACCGAGCTTGTCCACTCATCACCGTATGCTTTATGCAGAATAGACTCTAAACGCTTAACGGCTGTTTTCTCTTTTCGCACAGCAGGAATACAAACAATGCCATCATCATCAATCAAACCAGAAAAATCGGCGTTCTTTTTCATCACTAAACGCATTTCTGATGCCAATTCCATTTCTGAATCTAACTCAGCAGGCCATTGGTAACCCAATAGGCGAGCAACGGCAACTTGCAGTACAGACTCATCTTGACGCAACTTCGTGATTGCAGTGGTTTTGGCTTCTTCATCCCAGCATACTGAGGCACATGGGTGACCATGAAAAACCCATTGAGTTGGATCATCACTAAATGGAAGAGGAACATCACATTTTTTTTTGATATTTCCTTCTGAAATCCAACGATTTTTATCAAATAAAACCTTTTCAAAACTACTATTAGTCGGTTTCATTGACTGATCAAACTCTCGAACATCCTGAGAGAATTCATCAGAAAAGGTGTAATTTATCAATGGAATAATAGAGTCTTCATCATCACTAACCACAGCAGTCATATTACTATCAAAGGCCCCCCCCATATAGATTGCATATGGTAGTTCTGACATTTGACTTACTGCTACACCACTTCTTCCCCACGCGGTCATCCCTTGCTTCCTAGCTAAATGTAATCCATCTTTTCCCCAATGAAGCAAGTAATGCAAACCACCATAGAAAGTACTACTTGGTACAGTACTTTGATACCATATCCAATGTGCATCTTTTCTAATAAACTCCCAAAAACATCGCTTGTATTGCTCGTCTCCACCTGTTTTTATTCCCTGGATCGAAGAACAATGCTTCCCCAATACCGACGTACCCTGTTTAAATGGAGATAAATAAATCACACTATCTACATTTTCTTGTTGGACCAAGTTGGATATTATTGATAAATCTCTTAATTTCAGATGATTAATCTTTTCTTCAAATTTAGATTTACGTCCACAATCAATAGTTACAATGTCATCTGTATTATCTTCATTCTTTAAGGTTAATAGGAGGACATTCACCACTTCGCCGGTAATCTCTTGAAATGCACCTGGCCCTAGCCTAACAACGATTCTCCAATCTAAACTAGAAAGCATTCGCTTTCTAAAATGCTTATATGTTGGTTGAATAAGTACATTTTGTGGGGTTACGACTGAAACCCCCCCATTTGGTGATACTATTTTTGATAGTTTATCCAAGAAAATTGTAGCCAAATCCGTTTTTGCATCGTCACAAACTATCTCTGCATAGTTTCTAACCTGCTCACATAGATCATTTGTGGAACGATAAGGTACATTTGTTATTAACCAGTCATACTCTCTAGAAAGAAGGTCAGCAGCCTTAGCCAAACCATGTGCAACTGCTGTAGCCTCTCTACTCGCCTCAATTTTACCGGCAAGCGCATTTTGCAATAACGCCCAAGGTGAAGTTTGTCCCTCTGGTAAAGCCTTCACAGGATCGATCAAACTACCAAGAGTCGGCGCATCTTTAAAGGTATGCTGCATCCAAGTAATAGCATCTGTTAATGCTTCATCACCTTTCGCTAAGTCTTTCCACTCTTTTTGTGCTTCAGCAATCGACATACCAGAGCAAGCCAATTGCAGCTCAGGCAATACTCGGTAACCACCAGCATTCGGATAACGCCAAGCCTCTAAAGCTAAGGCAAATGCAGCTAACTCTACACAGCGTTGATCAAGCTCTAAGCCGTGAATATTGTCACGTAGCACTGCATCCACAGCGTCTTTTACTGATAAGCTTTCAAGCTGCATTCGCATAGGTACCAGCATCAAGAATACCGCAACTAAGAAGTGGCCTGAGCCGCAGCAAGGATCGAGTGTTTTTAGCTCCGACAGGTCTTCAGGCCACTTTTCAAAACCGCCAGCAGCGAGTTTCCAATGATCTTTTGCGCCAGATTCACTTTCTTCTTGAGTAAAACGTAAATATTCAAGTGGCACACCAGGAATTGAGGCAAGTTCACGAAGCTCTTGTTCGTTGTTCGCACGCACTAAATCATCTTGAGTAAGGCGTTTGTTCGCCCACCATGCGCCTAACGCATTATCGAGCAAAAAGCTCACCATATACGGTTCAGTAAATAGCTGAGTTACTGGGCTTAACTCTTGCGCACCAATTTTTACTCCAGAGTCATTAACCTGTTTTTTCTTTTTGTTTTGCCAGAACTGATAACACCAACCTAGGCTGTCTTGCGCTTGATAGGTCGCAGGGTCAAGTTTGGCAATTAGCATTTCTAATTCATTAACACGGTTAATCGCCAGTTTAATGTTAAATACTGGCGAATCAGCACGGAAGATTTGCGGCAACATTTTTTGCGCTAAGCGGCCAGCAAGCTCCCAGCCATCTTTACAATCTGGTTCTTCTTCCGCGAGTTCAAAACACTCTTCCAGCGTTACTGGCGTATACTCGTCGTACATCAGCAGATTGTTTTGCTCAAGGTAGCGAGCAAACAACATTCGGTGCCAATGCTCGTACGCCATTTCATTAACCAGGCGCTCAATCTCTTGCTGCCCCTTACTTTCAGTATCGTGATGCAGCTTGTCACCCAGTTGACGGGCATGAGCACGTAATTGGTTACGCAGTGCACGATCCTCATCATTCAAATAAGAAGGAGCTTGGCTTTCTGTCACACCCAATCGTTGAAGCGCTTCATTTACTGCACTTTCTACAATGTCTCGTGCTTTAACGACGGTATCTTCTAGCTTTTTACGCAGGGCTTTATCGAGTGATTGTCTCATAGGATTTATTCTAAGTTCTTTAACACAAAACCTACCTGAAAGCTTAGCCTCCAGGTAGGTGTAATTGTTGGTGCTTGGTACCGTTTAATGAATACGATTAACTTGGTACCACTGGGCCTTTTTCTAACTGAGCACGCAACTCTTTCTCGGCATAAGCGAGCCAATTTTTCAGATCTTGCTCATCTTTAATAACCGACTTATTCAGTTTGTGATAAACCGTTTTTGGTTGAAGTTCAGTAATTGCATCACGCAATACTTGGCTAAAAATACCTGGTAGTGCTGCGGTTTTATCGTTCCATTGGCCAAAACTGATTTCATCTAATGCATTGAAAACTGAATCTGCATCACTGGTGTTCACGCTTGGGATCGCACTCAGATTGCGCTTACGCAAAAACGCTTCACGTTTTAACTCATCCAACTTCTGCCAGTTTTCGTCATCCAGCAAGTCCGACATACACTGGCGGTACTCTTCTTCATATTTCTCGCGATGTGCAGTGATTGCGGTGCGAAGCTCGTTAACCGCACTTTCCAGCAAAGGCTTCACCGGGCATAGCGCATCAAGCAAACTGCGGTTGGCCAGAATAGCGTCTTTCTCTTTCGCTAATTCAGCGTAGATCGAGAGATCGCGACAGTACTCCATCGCTTCCGCTAGCTTGTGCCACTGTCTCATGCGTAACTCAGCTTTGTTCGCTTGATCTTTCCAGGCTTCAAAATCACTCAGCAGCTGATCTTTATTATCAAACGCTTTCTGCAATTGATCGTTACCTGAATATATTTCAAGCTCTGAAAGCAACGCAGTATTTGGCGCCATTGGTAAAGGTGCAAGCCCACCCGCCTTATTAGCAACCTGCTTCGCATTCAAGATCGCCTGAGGTAACTTTGTCGCTTCTTCACCCGTGTTACAAGATTGTTCAAGTAATGATGACACAACGCCACGAACTTTAATCATTTGAACTTTTGATAAAGTAACATTTTCAGGACGGAATTTGGTTTGAGTCACAGAGCTACGATCAAGGCTTTTCGCATCAATTGCACGCTCTTGTGCATCAGAGGCTTTCAACACACCCGCAGCAAGCATCGCATAAAGCGCACCATCAATGACATCATTCCCCCAACCATAAGGCGCTTGTTTGAAATGCTCACGGATCTCTTTACCCATTTTCATTGTTCCAATAAAGCGATGCACTTCAGCACAGAGAGGGTGTTTGTCTGTTTCACCACTGTAGCCCAGTTTATCTAACGCATTGGGATCCGCTAAGCGACTTGCCTGGTCATACACTTTCGCCCAGCCACGATCATCCGCCATCTTAAATTTGTGGAACAAGCGCTGACAGGCAAGTTCACCTGCGTTTTGAATTTGATCCGCCAGTGAATTCCCTTCCACCTCTTGGCCACCAGCCAAACGCACCTGGATAGATTCAAAAATTTCTTTCAACAAACGGGCTTTAGTGTTTCCAGCACTACGCAAGCGTGTTTCCATTGATTGAAGCGCATCTTTACCAGCATCTGTTGTCGCTCTTCCACGCACATCAAGTGTGGTTTCTGCCGCTTTTAGTTCAACAATCGCACGTTGGAGCTCACTGCGATTAATGTTTGGCACATAGACGAAAATTGTCGCGCTATCAGCATCTGCACCACGAGAAGCATTATTAAATTCTCGCTCATTTTGCTCGGGAGCCCAGACAGAAATTCGTTGATGAGACTCAGAGGGTAGCTCTGCGTCAAAATAAACCGTCACTGGTCGCGGCTCGGCAACATCACCTTGCGTAATACGCGCTTGAGCTACCTGTTTACGAATATAGCTTTGGATCTCTTTACTACGGAATGCTTCTAGGGTTTGTGGGTTACCCAGTAGGTCATTCTCTTGACGCTTAAACTCATCATACCAAGCTTGGCTTTCAACCGTTTGTAGGCTATAGACACGTCCTTGCTCAATATCACGAGCCATAATCTCGTGCTCATCTTCCAATACCTTAAGCATTTTAGGTACTAGCGGTCGAAGTTCATGCTTTCCTGTTGTCAGGTTTTCTAACAGCAGATCAGCTAAGATCTCTTCTGTTGCAAAGATCCCTAATTGCTTTTCTTCCGGCAACTTGCCGATCAGTAGAATAAGAGAAAGCAGGCGAGCTTGTAATTTCTGCTCATCATTACCCGCCATTTTGCGACCAATCGTTTCGTGGATAACTTTCGAGATAACACCGCTTTGCAATAGGCTGGTGGCAATTTGCTGGTAGATAAAATCAGCAGGTACGACATAGCCAAGTGGCTGTTCTGCCGTTTGTCTTAATGCTTCATGGACAATACGTAATTGGTTACGAAGCTGCGACCCAGTACCAGTGCGATCTAGTGCTGGTAACACTTCCTCCCAGAATCGACGACGAACGGGTAGCAGAGGATAGTCCGCAATCATAAAGGCTTCATCATCGCGTTTATGCTCAACTTTACTACCACGAAGATGACGAGAAATTTCACCCAAATTATCATCAATCAGCTTTTTGATATCTGTCTTCGCGGATTCTTTTTTGAGTAGAATTACCTTACGAATAACCGCATCAACATCTGTATCAGCTAATTGCACTTGGATTAGGAAACGACCAAGTAACTTCATGAGCAAAGGAACGCTATTCAAAGCGCTTTGACCTGTCGCTACGAATAGCAGCTTAGATTTCAACTCACCCGCTTTACAGCATTTCTCGACAATTTCTTGGACTTCATAAACACGTCTGTCGTAATCCTGAGCCAAAAACTGTTGCAGTTCATCCAGCACAATCAAGGTTAGAGGCATTACACCATCACTAGATAGCGCATCAACAATCGCTGATACCATCTCATCAAGAGAAACTTCATCCTTCTCTGGAAATTGAGCCAAGAGAAGATCAGAAATATCATCGAGTGTTTTGTTTCCAGGTAGGTGCTGAGTTAATGCTTCTGCGATCAATTCTGAAATATAAAAATCTTTCAGCTCTTCTCGCCAAGCATTTTCTCCACCATCACTTTGCTCGACAAACCCTCTAACTTGTTCGTAAATACCTTTGCTCTTTAACCACATCACAAATTGAGCAAGATGATATTGCTCTGGTAAACCAGCAGACTTAAAAATTAGGCTCAACAAGGTTAAACGGACATTACTGGTACCTGATCCTAGTGTTCCAGATGCAGCGTGGAGTCCGCCGTGAGATGCGGCAATTTGATCTAGATCTTTTAGTGCCAGCATAATCGGCTCAGGCAAATCAGTATAAGCTCTCGCCACCTTGCCTGGTTCAATTTCATTGTTTGTCCAAAGCGTTCTCAGCATTTTTGCTAAGTGAGATTTACCAGAACCGTAAAAGCCACTGATCCAAACTGCTGGCAGTTCTTCTGAGCCGTTAACGTTTCGTAGGAATGCATCTAAGATCGATTGCATCCCTTCTTGATAGGCACCAGTACATACGAACGTCTCTAGCTCATAAGCGAGCGTTTTGTATGATTCTTTTGAGGTGTCATCATTTACCGTTGCAACACCATTGTTCGCCAACGTTTTTTTGAGAGGATCGTTATGGAATATTTCGCGTAACATTAGTCATTCTCTTAATTTGTAATCGTTGTGGCCTGATAACCCCAGCCATCCGTTGCATCTAGTAGTCTAAAAACGTTATCGATTTTCTCACCAGGGAAGAACAATACAACCCGCCCCTTCAAGCGTTGAGAAACCGCCTTGAGTAAATCGGATATAGATATAAAGCCAAATAACGCACCACATCCAAATAAACACAGAACATCGTTTTCTGAGTGAGTCTCTTCGATATTGGTCACAATGATATCGACCAAATCTTCAAAGAAATATTGGTGTTTCGTCTTAAGCAAGTTTGGGCGCTGAAAATATGGCTTTACCCTTTTTTGACTCATCATCCATTCAGGGAAAGCATCCGTCAGATCATATTGCTGCCAGCCATGCTGACTATTTTTAGTCGCTAGCTCAAATTCACCAAGTCGCGCTCTTAATTTGAGTTCATCAGATTTGTCATAAACAACAATGACCGCTCTCTCTTCAGGAGATAACGCTGGGTTCCACTGAATATCAATGTGGCTCTCATAGCTTTCTAGTAATTTTGATAATCGATCAGCCATGCTTATACCCCTGGTAAATCAAGTTCAGGGAATGATATTTCAATGACATCCCCAGCATGTTTATATTTAATCAACCCTCTCAACGAAGCCATGTATGCTAAGTCGTAGAGTGTTTCCATATCTTGGCAAAGCATCTGGCACCAGAAACTATCAAATAGTCGTTGACCGCTAAGCTCATTGCAATGACCAAGAAAGAGGGCATAAGCCACATTAACAAAGCTCACTGCAGGGGTTTCTCGATATTTTTTCGCTTTACCAGATAAATATCCCGCTTGAGTCCAAGTACCATTGATGTTTTGTGAGAAAGACTTCAGTGATGCAGGACTGAAACGATCAGGATCGTCTTTCGCTAGAAAAGCCTCCATAGTTTCTCTAGCCAAATGTTCGCCAGGCTCTAAATGACGAATCACCTCTGCAGAGGATCGAAGCAGGGGATCTCTTGCTACTGCCAGTTGTAGAGCGAGAATTGCTTGTGAATCCTCTCGGTAATCCCACCAGCGCCTAAAAATATCGAATAAAATTACGTTCCTATCTAGTGCATATAAATCAACTAGATGACGATACGTTAATTGGCGTGATTTTTCTGTGGGCTTATGCAGGATATTGAAGTTAACGATGTCATCTTCAAAATCAGCCTTCGATGCACTTTCATCTCGAGAAAACAGGAGATGCTGTAGCTCTTCGATCATCATGCTGCGTGCTGAATGAGCGCCATTCTTACCAAACTTGAAACCAAGTTGTGTGAGATACTCTTGATTCATCAGGAAACCTCTTTATATCCTGGCGCTAATCGGCTGTTTTCTATGCCGAAGATAGCTTGGGTGTACTTGAGTGCTAAGTGGTATTGTTCCGGGTTTAACTCTGCATTCTCAGAGCAATCGACCATCCAATAATTCAATACATAGCCTGCCAATGCTGCCCTCACTTCCACTTGAACCTCTCCCCCTACCATTCCGTAATCAAGCTCAATTGCTTGGACGAAATTCGCCTTGGGATGCGGAATGAGGGTTAGATCGACAATTCGGTTCCACTGTTTGTCCGCGCTCTTGGTTTCAAACTCTGCCACTGCATCATTTGAAATGCTCAGTGACAAAAAGCGCGTAATGACAAAATCGCGGAATGCATTCGAATTGCGGTCAAAAGCTCTTACATGCCAACGCTTACCACTGTTAGCCAAGCTGTGGGGGACGATTGTACGCGTTTTTGTACCCGAGGTGAGAGAGACATATTTCACTTGTAAGCATTTCTGTGCAGTGATTGCTCTCATAATCACCGAAAGGCTCGAGGTGGATGGCTCAATGAGCAGCTTTTGTTCTTCGCAAGCACTGCTCAGTTTGTGACTCGCTATTAAACCATCCCCAAAGCCTTGGCTTAACCCCGCCAATACGGTCTGGGCTTCGTGCTCAAAAACAGGAACAAACGTCTCTTTGCGGGCGTAAAGTTTGGTTTGATGAACAAGCTCCATGTTATCTGGGGCCAGTTCTTTGTATGTAGAGAAGTCACGCGTTGCTGCAGCCAAACCTGTTTGGAACTTGGCAATCAGATCCGCCCTACTGATCTCACCAAAGTAGGTTAGGCAGAAATCAATAAACGCTAATCGCTCCCGCTGTGCATGGGGAAGCTTCTCTGGTAGTCGCATATTTCACTCTGATCACTTTAATTTGATATAGACTAACACAAAGAAGCAACCATGCAATCATTTTGATTACATGTTGACGCACTGGATGGCTATGTGAGTGTGCTCCAAACTTGGACAAATACCCTTCAAAAACGGAAAACTTTTATTAGCGTTGTTCATCAGAAAGATAATTTAGAAAATCAAAAACGCGGCCCTGTGCAATATTATAACTACTTTCTATCAGCCAACCGCTCCTCCATCCACTCAAACACCTCACTCTCAACCCAAGCGACCGCTCGTCCACCTAGAGGAACGCTCTTCGGAAAGCTTCCTTCAGCCATGAAGTTGTAGATGCTTGAGCGTCCTAATCCGGTTACGCTCATTACTTCTTTTAGTCGTATGAATCTCATTGAGAAATCTCCTGAATAGTTTCTATCAGAAGATTGCTCCTCTCATAATTTTTAAGGGGTTAGCGCTTCGATTGAAAATCATTTCAGACATATGTCATGGCCGGAACCTCAATCAAGAAGATGACCATGACCAAGCCACTACCGACCGCTTACCGCCGCAAAAGAAGACCAAACGAACTAAGAGTTCTTGAGCAAGCCGCAGAGATACTAGAACGCAAATTCAGTCGTGAGGATACCTTTACGAAAGCGCAGGACACCAAAGACTACCTCTCGTGCAAATTAGGCTGTTATAACCGAGAGGTGTTTGCTGTGATGCTGTTAGACAACCAACATCAGCTCATTGAGTTCACAGTGTTGTTCACAGGAACAATTGATGCAGCAAGCATCTATCCACGTGAGGTAGTAAAGTGCGTGTTTGAGCACAATGCGGCAGCCGTGATATTTGCGCATAACCACCCATCCGGTGATTCAACCCCATCACACGCAGATCGTCGAATTACACAACGCCTATCTGAAGCCCTTGCTTTGATCGATGTCCGAGTACTGGACCATATCGTTGTCGGTAAAGAGTGTGTGTCGTTTGCTGAAAGGGGGTACTTATGAGCTCAGTACAACCCACGATTAGCCAGAAAGGTCTCAAGGTAATTCTGTCTGAGATCATTCACACTGTATTAGGTAGCTTTGACATTCCTAACAGCGCTAGGCGAATAGCTGTGAACTTTCGACAAACACATGTTGGAAGACAGCTTCAACCCATTGAAGTCCAACTAGACAGGGAGGCTAATACCGATTCTTGGCAGCTACGCTTTATCGCCACGTTTGATGTGATTTGTGATCAAACCAAACGAAAAGATTTATCTCTTTACTTCAACTTTGCAAGATGTTGGTTCTACCATCCTGACATTCATCAACGCCCCCTAAACTGCCAACAAGTTCAGAGCTTACTGAGAAGCTGGGTTATCGCATTTCACTCACATTTAATAGAAGAAAGATTCAACAACATAAGCATTAAAGTTGTTGACCACTTTGACTAACCTGGAGGCAAAATGAGCCTTAGAAAAACAATTGGGTTAACACTCGCCGGAAGTCTTGCCCAGAGCTTATTTGATAACCTGTTCTACAAAACATCAACACCTAAACGCGGAAGTATTGTGTACTGCAAATTGGCCTTCGGGCAAATAGAGCACTCAGGTATCTATGTCGGTAATGACCAAATCATTCATCGAAACGGTAAAGGTGTAATTGAGCAAGTATCTTCTCGGCAATTCGTAAACTCATTATCAGCCATCACGATATACGTCAGCTGTGGTACTAACGGGCATGCCGTTAGTTGTGAGACAGCAGCCCGATTAGCTGAGAGCTCATTAGGCAACACATTGGATTACAGTTTACTAAACAAAAACTGCCACCAGTTTTGTTGCTATTGTCTTAACGGGGATTGGTCCAATGAGCTAGCTCTATTCTCGCAACTCAAGAAAGAAGCTCACATCTTTTTGAAAGCAACACAATGGCGGGCCTGGGATCAGGGCAAGATCATGAAAAACCCATATGGAATAAGGGGTAGCGTGAAGTGATG
>NZ_JBGONQ010000053.1:0-18058 GCF_041439145.1 Vibrio sp. 1F255
GAAGGTCTGTAGCGCTTGGAATGGATTTCTTGAGTGCAAAGATCGCGTCACAAAAATGTGTACAAGAGATTGGATTGACCTGATCAGTTAATTTTCCGGATTGGTATAATATCGATGTGATATTATTCAAAAAAACTATTCGGTTGATTCAGTTGAAAGAGGTGATGGCAGTAACGGGACTCTGGACTCTCGCGCTCAAGTATCTACAGCTGTATCAACGATAAACGCTTTCCAGGGCAAATGTTTCTTGGTTGTCGCTCCGTTGCGTGGGGTGAGAGCGAAATCGACGATTGGTTTGAGCAACGTATTGCGTCTAGATGACTTTGAGCTTTGGAATCCCAGAAACAGAGAGAGTTCCTTTTGATGCGTTCTCAATATGCCCACTCCACCAGCACATCATAGGAATTCGTCGTTCAAGATAGTCGGTACGGTTATAGGCACTTCGCACTTGGTTATCGTCGACGTGAGCAAGTGCCGCTTCAATCAAGTCCGGCTCAAAGCCTTGTTCGTTGAGAGTGGTGCTGGCTAGCGAACGTAGGCCATGACTAACCAACCTTCCTGCAAACCCCATTCGTTTTAGAGCCATATTAGCGGTTTGGCTGTTACATGGCTTTTTAGGATCACGGTCAGAAGGGAAGACAAATTCACGATGCCTACTAATTGGGTGTATGGCCTCTAGTAGTGCAATCGCCTGTTCAGTGAGAGGAATGCGATGTTCCTTTCGCTTTTTCATTCGTTCAGCCGGAATGGTCCAGATTTTTTCTTCAAGATTTATTTCATCCCAACGTGCACCTGCGGCTTCCGCAGGGCGCGTCATCGTATGCAGTTGCCACTTAATCAAGCAGCGGGTAGTGCGTTTGATTGAGGCATTAGCAATAGCAGCCATCAGCTCAGGTAGTTCATCAGGCTTTAGAGCCGCCATGTTCTCTTTCTTGGGCTTTTTGAAGGCATCTTTGATACCGCTTAGCGGATTAGAAAAGATGAGACCAGTATTCACCGCGAAGGTCATAATCTCATTAAGTCGCTGGGTTAATCGCTTGACAGTTTCTAAACTGCCTTTGGCTTCGATAGGGCGAAGCATCTGTATAACCTCTTTGGCAGAGATTTTTGCAATTGGATAGTTACCAAGCGACGGGAATACATGTAGATCCAGTGAGCGCCAAATATCGTCAGCATAACCTGGCGTGATTGAAGCGCGCTTAACGTCAAACCAGCTTTTGCTTACGTTTAGAAGTGTGTGCTCACTCACTAGGCGTTCTTCATTGCGTTGATGCTCTCTGTGCTCTTTAGGGTCGAAACCCTGGGCGACGAGTGTTCTTGATTCGACGGTGAGCTTTCGTGCTTGAGCGAGAGATATTTCAGGGAAAGGACCTAAGCCCATGTTGATACGCTTTTTAGTGAAAGGGTGGCGGTAGTTGAAGTTCCATAAGCGAGACCCATTCGATCTCACTCTTAGCTGAAGGCCATCGCCATCAGAGAGAACATAATCTTTGTCTTTGGGTTTGGCATGCTCGATATGTTTCTGGGTAAGCCGTGTGGTTGTTCTGCCCATGGTGAAACGCCTCCGTTGCACTTTTGTATTCCATGATTGTATGCCAAAAGTGGTGGAATACAATTTGGAATACCAAGAGATGTGGACTGAGTTGGACGTTAATGGAAGCTCCAGATGCAAGAAAGCCCGTTAAGTTAATAACCTAGCGGGCTTTCTGGACGTCCTAGGACGTCAACATACGTATGTTGGGTGGAGCGTTTAGAAAAGCAAACAGATGGCTCAGTCCCTTGTTGTATAAGGCTTTGTTCTAACTGGAATATGGCTTGGGAATAAACTGGGGAGTACGTGATTTTATGTCTACTTTTGATACGTAAATCACGCTTTTCTTCAGATTACTATCGGTTCAACTTCCTCATCAGGAGCTGAACTGGCTGCGATAATCATCAAGTAGGTAACACAAAGAGCTTTTGCTCTTTGTGCTTTCTATATTCTGATTAGATAGCTTATCTATAAGCTAAAGCTAAAGCTAAAGCTCAATTTCAGTGATGAGTGGTGATTGCTTAAGGAAGTGCTCACATCTAGCCACAACGATTTCACGGTATCGGTTTAAATAAGGTAATTGTGAATCAGAAGTAGGAGTGACGAGAAATATAGCATCATCAATGTTGTTTATAATGTCATTTGCGATCTTTACTAGGCTCTGTTGAAGTAATTTTGGTGAAATACCACAATCGTCAGCAAACTCTACAAGTTGGTAGGCATTAATAGAATCTGAGTCAAATTCATCCCCAATTGCCATCGCAAGATCCTGCTCAAATTCAGGGTACATTCTTACATTGACTAGATCGTAAAGTGGCGTTGGTGTTAAGCCCGATTTTTGGACAAAGAAACTGAAGTTTTTGCCATGTGCATCTGCGTTATAAATACAGAGATTGAACATTGCCCACTTTAGGATCGCTAGTTTTGCCGCTAATGGGTTTTCACATTGCTCTGTTACCGAAAAAAGTCGGGCGAAGCTGACACCATCACGAATATGACTGACATCTCTTTGTTTGCCTAAGTTTCGTTCATACTTTCTATCGACACCTAGGTTACAAGCTTGACAGGCATCGATCATATGCCTTCGTTTCACACTTGTTGAACTAAATAGCTTTCGATCAAATCTCTCTACAATTAATGCTGGAAATTGGTCAAAATACCGCAATTCAACGTCAGCAACATCTAGTCCAACTAGCTTCGCTAATTTCATCGTCACAAATTCATTTATGACAAGGTGTTGTTGGTCATTTTTTTCGAACTTCACAATATGAGTTGAGCATAGTTCACCCTCTCCAAACCCTAAGTTTCCATCGATAGATAAAACGTTTAGCTTAGATTGAACCCCCGCTACTGATAGTCTTGGTTTTCCTTCCCATACTTCTAAATACCAAAGTTCAGGGTCAGATAGTTTCTTAATTAATTCACTATCATTGATTGGGTTGAAAGAGGTTTCAGTTTGAACTGGAGAAACACCTTCGGATAAGAACATCATTGCACCTGATGTATCTGTTCCAATCCCACCAACTTGTGCAAATATGTTTGAACGTGATACGCCAAGAAAGTCGATCAAATAATCTAACCCTTTATTTTCAGGGAGTAAATTCTGTAAGAACCTCCTGATATTGACTGATGGTATATCAGAGTTAAATGGAAGGTGTGGCGATATGGGAAATCCATTATCCATCCAATCTTGCTTGTAGATTACAGATAGAGCATCACTTTCTTTACTCAGTGATAGCTTGCCTATGACTTGCTGGCTATAGACTATATCGAGAATGTATTGATTAGACCCAGACGTCATTACCTTTCTCCTGTGATGGGACTGAAGCATCTAAGTCTTGCCATGGTTGTATCGATATCTTTATCCCTAGAGCAGACACAACTTTCATTAAAGAGGTTAGTTTAATATCGGAGCTGCCTTGTTCAATTTTTATGTAGGTTTGTTTTGAAACACCAGAAAGCAATGCTGCATCTTGCTGGGTTATTTTACTTTGAGTTCTTTTTGCTTTGATTGCCTCACCAAGTAGTGATGGTGTGAACACCTGGCTTAGATCTGGTGACTCAGTCGCTTTTACTTTCTTAACCATGGAACCTCCATATAGCATGACGCAATAAAGTATGCCTTAGTAGACTTTTAAATTATTTATACGTAGATTTTAAATAAAAGTCTATTAAAGTTAACCTTTATGGCGAGTGCATTGAGTTATCACATAAAAGTCTAGTGTGATTTACTTTATGTAATGAAAGAACAATAGAGAACTCAAAGCCATGGGGCTTTGAGCTACCTAAAGTATGGCTAACTCTCTATCGGAATCTTAAGGTGGTCGTTCAAGTATTGTGTGTAATACAAAGGCAGTACAACATTGTCTTGCTCTAGTGCATTGGAGCCTTGTGTTCCTGTTAGCTTGATTGTCTTGTGTGGCTTACACTTCGATATATAGGATTGCAGTGACCTAGCACGAGTTCTTTTGCCACTCTTTACTTCTATAGGAATTATACGACCAACCTCATCAGCAATGACAAACTCAATTTCAGCTCTAGCATCCCCCCATGAAAAAGTCGGTTCGTAGCCTAGTGCTGCAAGTTCTTGTTGAACAAAGTTTTCAGCAACGTAGCCTTTGTATTCGTACCCTTGTTGCTTTATTTCACGGTAACTTGTCGCGAGCATGTGATTAAGTAGTCCTACATCAAATAGAAACAACTTTATAGCATTCTCTTTTTGATAGGCTGATAAGGGCGATCTAGGTTGCCCATCGATAGGGTAATTCTTCAAGGTTAGTCTGCATTTATGTAGCCATGTAATGGCACTTTCGTATTCAGCATATCGAGATTTACGCTGATGGACGCCTTTAAACTTGAAACGTTTTACTGAATCATCAAATACTGACGATAACTGTGAAGGAATGTTTCTGAATACGGACTCTATAAGTGTGGCATCGACTTTATCCGAGTACTTGCCAAAGTCTCGTAAGTAACCTTGAATTAAGTTGCTTTGAACGTCTGAAACAAGCTCCGTTCGTTCAATGATACTTCTGTCTGAATGAGTAAACCAAGCATCAACAGCTTCAGGCATTCCGCCCACAAAGTAATAATCAGTAAGCATGCCGAATAGCTTTGTATGTGCAACTTCAGAGTTCACTTGCTGCTCAAATGCTTTAATGAGTGGCTTTTCTTCACTTGCCCAAAGAAACTCTTTAAATGTTAATGGTCTTAAGTTGTGTTGTTCAACCTTACCGACAGGAAAGGATGTAAGTAAACCAATGTTAGAGCCACTTGCTGCAATATAAGCTTGTGGTGCTTTTTCGGCAAAATACTTCAAGGCAGTGACCGCTTTTGGACACTCACCTATCTCATCGAGGATCAGTAGATCAGTGGCGAGGTCAAATACCTCTCCCGTTAATAGTTCAATATTGGTAATGATATCGTCAGGATTTAGAGAGTTAGAAAATGCTTCTCTGAACTGCGGCTCTTCTAAGAAATCAATTCTTATAACTTTGTTAAAATTTTGACCTAGTAGTTCCTGTAACAGATAAGTTTTACCCGTCTGTCTGGCACCATCGATCAAGAGTGGCTTTCTTGATGACTTCTCTTTCCATTTGAGTAGTTTGTTTAAGATTTCTCTCTTCATGCGTATTGCTCACCTCTGATATGCATTAGTACATTATCATATTATTGCGCCAGTTTATGTTTTAATTAAACGCTTTTATGCGCATTAAAGTGTTGTGCTTGATCTTTTTTATGCGCATAAAAGTGTTGGTTGGTGATTGATGAAAATGCCTCGTAACGGTATTATCAAATATAATTCATAGAGATAATGATGGATGTACAGTGTTCAGTGACGAAAAGCTAATAGAGCTTATATGCTATGAAGAAATGATCTTGGAAGGGCTAGATAAGAGTTCCTGGCGTTTGATAAAGCTCGCTACTCCGCAGGTATGGGAACATCAATGTGAAATGTCAGAAGAGTATTCTTGGGTTCTTGGTGTTATGGGGTTTCATTGCGTCTACTTTGATGGTGAGAGAGAAATGTATGTTATCGCTACATTTGATAGTTTTGGTGAAGTTGGTGAATCAAAACAAGAAAGTAAAAAACTGCATCATCTTATGACAGAATTGGTGAGATCTCGATTTACACATCCTTAGGCATAGTATGAATACCCAGAAAGTTTTTGAAGAGTTAGAAACTGCGAGTGACTTTGAGTTGTTTCGGCTCAAATCAGCTATAGAGAAAGTCTTAGAAGATCCCGATAGAGCAAGAGCTTTAAAAGCGAAAATTACGGTAGGTATGGAAGTTGAATACTTTTGTACAGAACGAAATCATTCTGTGCTTTGTACCATATTGAAAGTTGGTAGAACTCGGGTGGACATTAGTGAAAAAGAAACAGGAAAAGGTTGGTCATTACCCTTTTATTTTTTAAACCTCGATCACATTGATACTGAGTTAGTATCAAATAAAGCTGTAGGACTGTCGAAAGCGGAGCTGTCGATTGGGCAAACTGTTGGTTTTGTTAGTAATAGGGATAATCAAGAGTATATTGGACAAGTCTCTAAGCTAAACCCTAAGAAAGTGGTTGTATTGGTTGGTAATACCGCTTGGACAGTACCGTATTCAATGTTATTTCCCGTACTAGATTCCGAAGCGAGTCAGACAAAGCAGACATTGATACTTGCAGATAAATAGACCTATCAAAGCCTATTGGCTTTGATTTCTAAATGCATAGGATGCGAAGATCATGGATGAACTGGAATCCGTCAATCATAGGATTGCTGAGTTAAAATCCGAGCTATCTCAGCTTGAGAAAAGACGAAATGAACTACTGTCTAGTCCAGTGAATCTAGAGCAAACTCTGTTAACTCCAGGACAGAAAATCGAGCTATTTCAAAGTTACTTCCGAGGAAATCACCACTGTTATGCTAATCGTTGGCAAAGCTCGGCAGGTCGAAATGGTTACTCAATAGCTTGCTCCAATGAGTGGCAGCAAGGGGTATGTGAAAAGCCGAGGGTAAAGTGTTTAGAGTGCTTGAATCAAGCCTTTAAACCTCTGGATAGAGATGCGATCTATCATCACTTAACTGGCGCTGAGGTCATTGGCTTATATCCTATACAACCTGATAATTCGTGTTTCTTATTAACCATAGATTTTGATAAAAGCGACTGGCTTCAGGCATCTCAAGCTTATGTTGAAGCGTGTGAGTTTTATGATCTGGATTGTTTGTGGGAGCGCTCTCGTTCAGGTAAAGGAGCGCATGTCTGGATTTTCTTTGAATCCGCAACAACAGCAAAGGACGCAAGAGAATTAGGCTTTCTTCTCTTAGACAAAGCGATGCAAATCCATAGTGCATTAGCTTTTGATTCTTATGACCGACTCTTCCCTAATCAGGATGTTTTACCCACTGGCGGTATCGGCAATCTAATCGCTTTACCCTTACAAAAACAAGCAAGGGCTAATCAAAACTCAGTGTTTTTGGATCGTTTTGGTCAACCCTATGCCGATCAATGGTTGGCACTAAAATCAGTTCAGAAAGTACCAGTATCTAAACTTGAAAAGCTGATATCGGCTATAGAGAAAAAAGCTAAACAACCAGACGTTAGTGACTTGAAACCATGGGAACGTAACGTATTGCCAACATCGGGCATTGATGGGTGTCCGTCAAACGTAACCGTAGTATTGGCAAACCGCATTTATTTATCTCTCTCAGAGCTTCCTAATCCATTAGTCGCTAGACTCAAAAAGTTAGCATCATTTTCTAACCCCCAGTTTTTTAAAGCGCAGGGCATGCGTCTTTCAACTAATGGTATAGCTCGCTTTATATGCTTAGCGGAGTTAGATAATGGCTATTTAAGCTTACCTAGAGGATGCCTTGATGATGTACAGGAAATCTTGGCGGATCTGCATATCAAGGTAGATCTCGTTGATAAAAGAACGCTTGGGCAGGAGTTGGAGTTAGTTAACTTTCAGGGTGAGTTACGACAATCACAGCAAAAAGCAGTGGACTCCTTGCTTAAGTTTGATTGTGGTGTGCTACATGCTCCCACTGCTTTCGGTAAGACGGTGACGGCTATCGGTCTGATAGCTCAACGCAAAGTTAATACACTGATTTTAGTGCATAGCAAGCAACTCGCAGACCAATGGAAGGATCGTCTAACAGCCTTCTCTGACGGCATTGATATCGGTATTTATACTGGAGCAAGGAAAAAACCAACAACTCAAGTCGATATTGCTACCTATCAAAGCCTGATAAGCCGAAGTGATAATACTGTAAACCCAATGATTCATGAGTATGGCCAGATCATAGTTGATGAATGCCATCATTTATCTGCACCGCAATATGAACGTGTATTGTCAGAGGCTCATGCGAAATATGTCTATGGGGTAAGTGCGACTTTAGAACGTAGAGATGGACATCAACCCATTATTTTTATGCAATTGGGGAGGGTGAGACACACGATCAAGGTTGATAAAGCATTTCAATTTCAACAGATACTGCATTGTAGAAAACTAGCGTATGTCCCACCGCTTGCTCTCACTAATAATGAATCAAAGCCACATATATCAGAAGTCTATCGTTGGCTTATGGAACATCCTGAGAGAAACAAGCAAATCTTATCTGATACTCAATCTGAAATCTTGAAAGGTCGAGTGCCTATCATTTTGACTGAACGAAGAGAGCATGCTGCCACTCTCTATCATGTTTTGGTTGAAGAGGGAGTGCAAGCTCAGCTACTTGTTGGATCTATGAAGAAAAAGTCTCTGAAACAAGTAATGGATCAGCTCGATTCAGCTCAGGTACTTGTTGCCACGGGAAAATTTGTCGGAGAAGGGTTTGATTTACCGAGACTAGATACATTGATCTTAGCGCTACCTGTATCGTGGAAAGGCTCGTTAATACAGTATGTAGGACGAATTCAAAGGCAATATCAAGGTAAAACAGAAGTGAAGGTGATTGACTACGTAGATACTAAATTACCAATGCTACAACGAATGTTTAAGAAGCGAGAGAAAGGCTATAAAGCCCTTGGTTTTGAAGAGGAAGTACAAGGACGTGGTTATCAGTCTTCATTAGACTTGCCTGTAGATATTGCATCCGAGTAGTTGAGTGAGACTGAAACTACTTAATGGTTGATGCTGTTCATTGTTTGCTTATGAGATCAAAGATCAAATGTAGGTAAACCTTCGGACATGATTTTTCTGATTTCTAACTCTAGTGCACTTGCTTTAGCATTATTCAAGTCGGATGTGCGGAGATTACGCTTGGTCCTTTTACTATGTGTTGAAAGCGAGAGGGGGCTTGAAAGCGAAAGTGCAAGGTATCTTTTACCGGGAGTGAAAGGTGGCGCGTTTAGTACCTGCTTTTAGTACGAATAGCATAATTAATGATTATAAATACAAAAAGGGCGATAACTCAATGAGTTACCGCCCTTTCCAAACGTTTGGTGGAGCTGGCGGGAGTTGAACCCGCGTCCAAAAATCATTCATCATTGGTACTACATGCTTAGTCGATCTTTAATTTCACCAGCAACCTGCGAACCGACACGCTAGTTAAAGGCTAACCTGAATTATAATTCGCGCTTTTCCTCTCAGGTGGGAGAAGCCACGCTAGCTAGTTTGGGTTTGATCTCTTATTGGTCCCCGTCTTACGAGCGGAAGCTAGGGTAAGAGAGCTCTGAGCAGGTTATTAAGCTGCTAGTGCGTAGTTTTCGTCGTTTGCGACTATTTTTTTGCGGCTTTTAACGTGGCCAACCGCCCCACGGCATGCACCTCAGACTTCAAAATTCCTGTCGAATCCTAAATCAGCCCCAAGTGTTATTTGCATAGTACCAGAAAAGCTTACCCTGTCTAGCACTGTGCGTTTAAGTGCTTAAAATTAACGCAAATTACTCTTCATAATTCGTGCTTTATCTCTCGCCCAATCTTTTTCTTTCATATCAGTACGTTTATCGTGCAGCTTTTTACCTTTCGCTACGCCAACTTTAATCTTCGCCCAAGAGCGAGACCAGTAAAGTGCGGTTGCGACAAGCGTCATGCCTTCACGGTTAATACGACCGATAAGGTTGTCGAGTTCTTTTCTCGACATTAATAGTTTACGGATACGTGTTGGGTTCGCCACGATATGAGTACTCGCTTGAGTTAGCGGAGTAATCGTCATACCACTGATGAATGCTTCGCCATCTCGGATGTATACGTAGCTTTCTGCGATATTGGTTTTGCCTTCACGTAGGGATTTTACTTCCCAGCCTTGTAGCTCAAGCCCCGCTTCTATCTCATCATCGATGAAATATTCGTGGCGAGCTTTCTTATTAAGCGCAATGGTATTACTACCGGCTTTTGATTTTGATTTATTCTTTGCCATAATGGCCTCATTATACGGAATGCGCCCTAGATGGGGAATCCTTTTTATTTGCGCTCTGGCCCAATACAATTAAAATTGCAGTTTGTGTTAATGTAACGCTGTCTTTAACAGGAGTCTATATGCCAAAGGTTACTCGTTCAGCATTAGTGTCTTTTAGTGCCGACCAGATGTTCAGCTTGGTCAATGATGTTGCTCGTTATCCTGAGTTTTTGCCAGGATGTTCTGGTTCTCGTGTGATCGAATCTTCAGATTCCGCGATGGTGGCTTCGGTTGATGTCTCTAAAGCTGGTATCAGTAAAACATTCACTACGTCGAATCGAATGGCGGATGGTGCTGAAATTTTAATGGAGCTGGTAGATGGCCCGTTTAAGAAGCTGGAGGGGGGCTGGTATTTCACTCCTCTAGACGACCAAGCATGTAAGGTTGAACTTAAACTAGAGTTTGAATTTTCTAGTCGAATGATTGAAATGGCATTTGGCAAGATTTTCAATGAACTGACAAGCAATATGGTCAGTGCTTTTACTCAACGAGCGAAACAGGTTTACTAAGCCATGACTATTGAATCAGATATGATCCACGTAGAAGTTGTGTTTGCGCTTCCACATGAGCAGCGTGTATTTACCTTAGTGGTAAATAAGAACGCGACCGTTGAAGAGATTATTGCGCAGTCTGGTGTTTTAGAGTTGTATCCAGAAATCGACTTGGCGAAAAATAAAGTTGGCGTATACAGCCGCAACGTTAAGTTAGATGCAACCGTTCGAGATAAAGATCGTATCGAAATTTATCGAGCACTGTTAGCCGATCCAAAAGAAATTCGCCGTAAGCGTGCTGAACAAGCGAAAGCGGCGGCTAAATCGTAATACCAAACAAATTTGAATGATAAAGAAGCTCGCATTAGCGAGCTTTTTTTCATCTGTTTGTTAGACAATACAGTCTCATTTGTTAGCAGATATTAAAAAGCCTGCTCATATGAGCAGGCTTTTGCGATTCTTGCTTTTGACTGGAAAGCTTTGTTAGTTGAAAGCTAGCGAAGGCTTTCGAAGAATTCATCACTGGCTTCAAAATCACCATTGATCGTCACTAAGGTGCCCGTTGCATCAAAGTTAACAACAAGATTTTTTTGAATCGAGTCTTCATGGCCTTTTGTGTGGTGGTAAATGTAGTACCACGTATCTGGGTAGCCATTTTCGATAAGCATAGGTGAGCCCATAACGTAACGAACTTGTGTTTTTGTCATGCCAAACTTGAGCTGATCGACAGCTTCCTGTTCAACATAGTTACCCTGATTGATGTCAATTCGATAAACCAACTTCTCTAATAGAGAGCAACCGGTCAACATTGTTAGTGCAAGTGGAACTGCAACTAACCACTTTTTAATTCGCATAGTTTGAGATCTTTCTTCGCTAAAATACTGCCTGATAATAAACAAGCTCCAGCAAGAAGTAAAAAGCTCCTTGCGCTTTGAGCTTGTTATGACTGGCAATTTTGAATTAAGTTGCAAAATTGCCAAGAATTTTCGGTAAATTATCAGAAAGTTGCTGAATATGTAACCTATGCTGCGATTAATAACTCTTTTGCATTGGCAAGCGTCGATTCGGTAATCTGGCTGCCACCAAGCAGTCGAGCAAGCTCTGAAACGCGTTGTTGCTCATCAAGCGTGTGCATTTGAGTCTCGGTTTTACCTGATTTCGTGTTCTTCGCTACAAAAAGTTGTTGGTGACCGCAACCGGCAACTTGAGGTAAGTGAGTCACGCACATAACTTGTGTCGATTCGCCCAGCTTACGTAGCATTTTTCCGACAACCGCAGCGGTTGGTCCACTGATACCCACATCGACTTCATCGAAAATCAGGCTTGGTGTATCCACTTTTTGCGCTGTGATCACCTGAATCGCCAGTGAGATTCGTGATAACTCACCACCAGAGGCCACTTTCGCAATCGGCTGCATTGGTTGGCCTGGGTTGGTCGAAACAATGAAGGTCACGTTATCCATACCCAATGGAGAAGGGTGTGTGTTGGTGTTGTTCACTTCAATGGCAAACTGCGCTTTTTCCATGCTCAGTTCGTGCATGCTTTGCGTGATCAGCTTGTTGAGCTCTTTTGCGTAACGAGTTCGAGATTTATGAAGCTTCTCTGATTTAGCAACGAACGATTGGTATTGGTTTTCTACCTCGTTGGCCAGTTCTTCCAATTTTTCATCAGAGCAATCAAGCGCTTCAACTTGTTGTAGTAAGTCTTGATGGTGCTTATACAGCTCTTCAGGTAACACGTGGTGTTTACGAGACATCGACATCACTTTAGAGAAACGCTCCTCAACGTAAGCCATACGACCGGGATCAACATCAATGCTGTCTAGGTAGGTTCTTAACTCGTTGTTGGTCTCTTCGATCTGAATAATGGCTTCAGAAAGCAAGTTCGGTAACTCGGCCAATCTTTCATCTAGCTCAGCTAACTGAATTAAGGAGTTATTGGCCGATTGCAGAATACCAAGCGCATTAACTTCTTCGCCTTCATAAATAAGCTCGATAGCTTGCTGACAGGTTGTGGCCAGTTCTCCGCTATTGGAGAGGCGCTTATGCTCTTGTTCGAGGTCTTCATATTCTTCCTCCCCAATAGACAGCTCATTTAACTCTTTGATTTGGTATTCAAGAAGTTGTTTTTGAGCTTGGTTTTGCTGGCTATTCTCACGTAACTCTTTTAAGTGGTTATCCGCTTGTCGCCATGCTTGGTAAGCATTACGTGTCGATTTCAATAGGTTCAAGTGGCCTGCGTATTGATCAAGCATGGCCATTTGATAATCGCTTTTCATCAACTGGTGATGCGCGTGTTGACCATGGATGTTGATCAACAGTTGTCCAAGTGATTTCAATTGCGAAAGAGGGACAGGGCTACCGTTGATGAATGCACGAGAACGACCTTCTTTTGAGATGGTTCTGCGCAGGATGCACTCACTGCCATCAAGCAATTCGTTGTCTTCTAACCAGCGGGTTGCATGCAGATTGTTCTCAAGTAAAAAAGCGGCACTGACTTCGGTTTTTTCTTCACCTTGTCGAACCATTCCTGCATCGGATCTTCCCCCAAGACATAAGCCTAAAGCATCGATAGCGATAGATTTACCCGCACCAGTTTCCCCGGTGATTGTTGTCATGCCTTTAGATAGTTCTAGCTGTAAAGACTTAACAATAGCGAAATTATTAACACTTAAATGAGCCAGCATTTTTATTTACCTGTATAACTGAACAATACTGTATATAAGTTCAGTATATACTGTTTCTTTATACAGTAAAGTCGACAGGTGAAAATTTTTTGCGACCGTTATCAGAATTGAGGTTGTTCGTAGATCACTGAAACCGCTATAGATTCCCAACTCAGTCGTTCCTCCCTCTTGGGAGTGGAGGTATAAGGAACTGCAGAGAAGCTAGAGCCGACGGGCTTTTACTGGCAATAAAAAGGCTGACGAATGTCGTCAGCCTTTTAAAATCGTTCGCTTTTCACTTAGAACAGCTTACTCGACCAGCCTAGCTTGTTACGTAGAACGTGGTAGTAGTTGTAGTCTTTAGGGTGGATCAGTTTGAGCACATTTGGGCTTTGGTAAATGTGGATCTCATCACCAGGAGAAACAGGCAGTGAGATTTGACCATCGCAGCTCACCTCCTGAGTTCCACGGTTATCAGGCGATACGATAAGCTTAATACGACGCTTGCCATCCACCACTAATGGGCGGCTTGAAAGGGTATGCGGGAACATTGGCACGAGTGAGATAGCATTTAGGCTTGATGACAGGATAGGGCCGCCGCCGGAAAGCGAGTAGGCGGTAGAACCTGTCGGTGTTGAGACGATTAAGCCATCAGAGCGCTGTGAGAAGGCGAAGCTATCATCGATATACACTTCGAACTCGATCATGTGCGCCACTTGTCCGGGGTGCAGTACTGCCTCATTAAGTGCCGCATTGTGGCTTTTTATCTGGCCGTGACGATGAATTTCCGTTTCAAGTAAGAAGCGCTCTTCTTCCATGAACTCGCCTTTGATAACATCAGTCAACGCGCTCTGGAAGTTTTCAGGGTTGAGATCGGTTAGGAAACCAAGATTACCTCGGTTAACACCAATCACTGAAATGTCGAAACGTGACAAGATTCTAGCGGCACCGAGCATGTTTCCGTCACCACCGACCACAATGGCGAGATCGGCGCGTTTACCTAATTCAATCAGGCTAGAAAAATGTTCTTTTGGGATGTCGTCTAAAATAGTGGCGAGTCTGTCATCAACAAACACTTGATAACCCTCAGCACTTAACCACTGATAGAGCTCTCTATGAGTCTGAATTGCTTGCTGATCTCGAGGTTTACCGATAATGGCGATGACTTCAAATGGCTTTTTCATAACGTTTCCAAACGAATTAGGCTTGAATCAAAATTCTTCATCCCCATAATAAAGGCAAGTTGAACGTCTATGCGAGTGTTTTATATCAATTTGGGGTGCAAACACGCCTGTCACTTGCATTGAAAACGAATTCTGGAGATATCATGAGCAACGAAGAAAACAAAGTAACCGAAGCAGAGCTAGATCAGATCATCGCTGAAGCTGAGAAAGTTGAAGAAGCTGAACTGAATGAAGACGCTGCTGATGAGCAGGAAGCAAAAATCGCTCAACTGGAAGCTGCACTGCTTTCTAGTGAATCTAAAGTGAAAGAGCAGCAAGATTCTGTTCTTCGCGCGAAAGCTGAAGTTGAAAACATGCGTCGCCGTAGCGAACAAGAAATTGATAAAGCGCGTAAATTCGCTTTGAACAAGTTTGCTGAAGGTCTGCTTCCTGTAATCGACAACCTAGAGCGTGCAATGCAAGCAGCAGACGCTGAAAACGAAGTGGTTAAGCCACTGTATGAAGGTGTTGAGCTAACGCACAAAACGTTCGTAGACACAGTTGCTAAGTTTGGTCTTAAAGAGATCAACCCTGAAGGTGAAGCGTTCAACCCTGAATTCCACCAAGCGATGTCTATTCAAGAAAGCCCAGATCACGAATCGAACACGGTTATGTTTGTGATGCAAAAAGGCTACGAACTAAACGGTCGTGTGGTTCGCCCAGCGATGGTTATGGTTGCTAAGTAATGACGAATTACGTTGCCAAGTGATTGACTGGTGCATTGACTGAGTTAGTCGCAGCGACAAAATAAATCACTGGTTTGCGTAAAATAAAAAGAGAGGTATAGGCCTCTCTTTTTTTGTGCCTATAACTTGAGAGTCCACGTAAATAAGCATCAAAACCGCATTAAGAATGTCGTTCTTTTTATTTCATTCAGATCAGCGATTTAGAGTTTTGTGTTATGAAACTTGTTGTGATTGAGTAAATGTTTTGATGTCACATTTGTGATGTTTTTGTAAATAAATACTTTTAATTGTTATCTTTGTATGTAAAATCCACTGCCATATAGCGATTTTGGTCGCATATATAACTATAAAAGTACAAATTTTAAACACAACAAACTGGAGAAGAACGATGGATAAATCGCTCTCAAGTAAAATTTTTGTAGGCTTGTTCGCCGGTCTACTTATTGGTACTGCTATTCAGTACCTATTCAGCGGTATTGCTATTTTTGATACGTATCTACTTGGCGCTGCCGAAGGTGCTGGTGGTATGTTCGTATCACTTATCAAATTGCTTGTAGTTCCTCTTGTATACGTATCTATTGTTTGCGGTATTGTTGAGCTAAAAGATATTCGTTCATTTGGTCGTCTTGGTGGTAAAACCTTTGGTCTTTACATTATTAACACCATCATCGCGATTTCAGCAGCGCTAACGATTGGTCTTATTTTCCAACCAGGTGCAGGTGCGAACCTTGCGGGTACGGTTTCTGAGACAATTGCGCTTACAACAACTGAAACGCCAGATATCTTCTCTCTTGTTGTTAATATCGTTCCTAGCAACCCTGTCGAAGCGTTTGCAAGCGGCGACATGCTACAAATTATCTTCATGGCAATTTTGACAGGTCTTGCTATTCAAGCGCTTGATTCTCGTGGTGGCCCAGCCATCAAGACATTCAAGATGGCTAACGAAATCATGATGAAGCTTATCGGCCTAGTAATGAGCTTGGCGCCATACGGTGTATTTGCTCTGATGATTCAACTAGGTGCAACACTTGATGCAAACACGTTAATGTCAGTTGCTGGCTATGTAGCGCTTGTTGTAGCGATGCTTGTGTTCTGGATCTTCTTCTTCTACCCAATGATGGTTGGTTCATTCACTGGTATTTCTCCAAAGCAGTTCCTACGTGCAACTCGTGAGCAAATCCTTTTCTCACTATCGACTGCAAGCTCGAACGCGACGATTCCAGTAACAATGCGTACTCTGACGGACAAACTAAACGTATCTAAGTCAGTGGCAGGTTTCGGTGTACCACTAGGTGCAACAATGAACATGTCTGGTGTATCTATCTACATCGCACTAGCAACTATGTTCGTAGCAAACGCATTCGGTCAGCCAATCAACACTGCTGATATCTTTACTCTAGGTCTAACTATCTTGCTACTTTCTATCGGTGCTGGTGGTGTTCCTGGTGGTGGTGTGGTTATGGTCGGTGTTCTATTGCACCAACTAGGTTTGCCACCAGAAGGTCTAGCGATTGTTGCTGCTGTTGACCGAATCTGTGACATGTTCTGTACTTCTTCAAACGTAGTCGGTGATACAGCGGTTAACACTATCGTTGCTAAATCTGAAAACGAAATTGGCGTTGAAGCTAACGAAGAAGCTGAGCTGCAAAAAGCAGAAGCTTAATTCTTAATTAAGACTCAATAACTGCGAAGCCCCGCTCAACCAGAGCGGGGCTTTTTTGTTTCTGATGATAAGTGCTTTGGGCTATCTGATAACTTAGCTAAAAAGATCTTTGATTGGTGTTAAGTCTCATTTTTTCTTTTTACTCGTGCCGAATTGGCCATCAGTTTTCAATCTTTAATATAGATCACATATAATAATACAATATTATTTTATTGTTCTGGCAACCTACATTATGACGACATAAAGGAAACCCAATAATGAAGCTGTCTTACCTTAGCCTACTGACTGCCAGCCTTTTAGCCGCTCCCGCTCTTGCTTCTAATCACGATATTGGTCAACAGTTCAATCTTGACCCTGCAAAAGCACCAGCACAAAACTTCGATTTATCTAAATGGAAAATTAACTTACCGGAGCTGACGACTGAAGGGTCTAGAAAAGGTAAAACGCTGGAGATTGGTAAAAAGGAACTGTCGAATGTAGACACGCCTTACGTTCACCCTAAATGGTTCTACACGGATGCCGAGTCTGGTGCGATGGTGTTTGTGGCTCCGAATACAGCTCCAACGACGCCAAACAGTAAAAACACGCGTAGTGAGCTAAGAGCGATGCTAGCGGATAGCTACTCTGCGCCGAGCAACAACTTCGCGATTTCAAGCCATAAGAACGCGGAAGAGTTTGGCTCTATCGGTGGCCAGATGACGGCAACACTTTCTGTTGATCAGGTGAGTACCAGTGGTAACTACAATAAAACAGGCGCATTTTCAGTCGTCATCGGGCAAATTCACGGCTCGGACAATGAACCTCTTAAAATTGTTTACCGTAAACTACCAGAGCATGAGCATGGTTCATTAACATGGAACTACGAGCTCAACCCGCCGAAAGAATTGAAAAACGCGAAAGATGAAAATGGAAAGAAACTTCGTAAAGACATTCGCCATGATGTATTTGGTCAATACAATTTGAAAAAGGGCAGTTCTGACCCTAGCGATGGCATTAAGTTAGGTGAAGTTTTTTCATATGATGTAAATATTAAAGATAACATCATGCACTTGACGTTTACTAAGAATCCAAACTCGTCGGATCCAATTGTGAAGACATATGATGTTGATCTGGCGAAAGGTAAATATCAAGGACACGACGTTGATCTTGGCTATGGTCAAGATTGGATGTACTTCAAAGCGGGTGCATACAATCAATGTAACACTAAGAAGTCGAGTTCGGCATGTGAGTGGCGTGGTATGGAAGCGGGTGACTACACACAAGCGAGCTTCTACCAGTTAATTCTCAATCAATAATATTGCGAATCCTTAACTAACTGAACAAGCGTTATTTGAAAAAGACCTTCCTAGTGAAGTAATGCCGATCAGTTAAAGCCAAAGCGATCGGTTGAAGGATCCTTCAGAGCTGT
>NZ_JBGONQ010000054.1:0-16891 GCF_041439145.1 Vibrio sp. 1F255
GTGACAAATCGTTGCCAGTTGGTGTGAGACTTTAACTCTTTAAAAAGCAGTTCCACCTGCCATCGACAGCGGTAGATCGCCATGATGTCATCGGCAGTAAAGGTGTCTGAAGGTAAGTTAGTTATCCAAATGCAGAATCGTTTTTCTTCAGCAAACCATCGTCGCACGACTCTAAACTCTTGTTTACCTCGACGGACTTTTAGGTCAAGGACCTGCGAACGGTTGGTACCTCGAGTAATGTCTTTCAGCTTCTTCCCTTCTAGCTTAGGCAGCAGTCGCCCCTTGCCGTTCCTTGCCTCAATAATCATAGGGTTCAGAGACTTAGCACCTCGGACAATATAGAATCCGCCATGCTGTTCAAGCTCTCGAAAGAAGTGGAAATCAGGATACCCTGCGTCAGCTAACAGCAATTTGTTGTTCATCGTTTTGGGCTCAGGTAAAAAATCTCTTTCTGATGCCGTATCAGCGCTGATGTTCATCGCGACTGGAGAAAAGCTTTTCAACGACATTGTCATATGACATTCAACCGCTGCAGGGTTACGTTTAAATCGACTCGGATAAACATCCGCCAGGTCACGATGGATGTGGAAAGAGCTGCCATCTTGAAGCAGTACATCATCAAAGGTGTCGAGCTTATTTGGTAGACCGACATTCTGCTGGCGAGCAAATTGAGCTATTGCTCGCATAACAAGTTGCCGCATGAAATTAGGAAACTCATTTTTCCTCAACTGGTTATGGTAAGGCTTGTATGCCACGGCACCTTCAGGGCTCAAGCACATCCCATTGAATTGTCGCAGTAAATCCGCAATGGAAGTGCAGTTTCCTTTGCTTAACGCGGCCACTAAGCTAATGACTAGCTGCTCGGGTAATATCGCCCGACACCGTTTCATCAGGCCTGTACTTTTCGCCATTTTTTGGAGGGTGTCAGCATTAAAGAATTGCTTAAATTGCTGCTGTAAGGAGATAATCGTCATCGGCTTCACTATTGATGTAGGTAGTTTGTTTGGCGACGATTATCTGATCATAAATTAAGCCTTTTTTCTATCTAAATAAACAAGTTAGCTCTTAAGATCCTGTCTATGAGACTTCTCTAGAACTAAAGAGCTAGGAAGAGTAAATGGTATCGATAGTCAAGCTAACACTCACCTTCGTATTAGAAGTATGTGGCTTTTAAAGCATCCTACCAGTGCTTTTAATAATTTGCCCGAGCAACCGGGTATCTATGCCATTATGAAGAACAGAAAATATGAGTCATTTCCTCAAGAAGACCGTGTTCAGATTGAACAGAACATCAACATCAATATTCGACATGACTTCTTGATCCCTGACCCAGAAGCTGAAGGGGAGTTTATTTCTGTTACATTGATTTCATCAACTTGATACCTTCGTTGGAATTTCTAAATCAATGAATAGTAAATAAATAAAACACTGGCCTTATGTACAGTTAATTGCTATAATGCGCTTACATTTCCAACAAAATACACTACATATGACTAAAAAAATTGTTTCATTTTTCGCCGGCGCTGGCGGTCTTGATCTAGGCTTCGAACAAGCTGGCTTTAATGTCGCTTGGGCAAATGAGTACGATAAAGATATCTGGGCTACTTATGAAAAGAACCATCCTAAGACTAAATTAGTGACTCGTAGTATCACGGATATTGAAGCTGATGAAGTTCCAGAGTGTGATGGCATTATTGGTGGACCTCCATGTCAAAGTTGGAGTGAGGCCGGTTCTCAGCGTGGTATTGAAGATAAACGTGGTCAGTTATTTTTTGATTTCATTCGTATTCTAGAAGCTAAAAAACCTAAGTTCTTTTTAGCTGAAAATGTTAGTGGTATGCAGCATGCTAGACATGCTAATGCTCTAAATAATATTAAAGAAATGTTTAAAGAAGCTGGTTATGATCTTTATTACCAAATGATGAATGCTGTCGATTATGGAGCAGCACAAGATAGAAAGCGTGTGATTTTTATTGGTTTTAGAAGTGATTTGAATATTAACTATTCTTTCCCTGAGCCTATCGAGAAAGAAGATAAAAAGACATTAAAAGATATATTGCTTGATCTTGATGGTAAAGCGGTTCCAGCCCTTGAGAAGCAAAAGCCTAATCCAGGTGTAAAAGTGCTAAATCATGAATACATGATTGGTGGTTTTTCATCTATGTTTATGTCACGTAATCGTGTACGTGTTTGGGATGAACCCTCATTTACGATCCAAGCTGGTGGTAGGCATGCACCTATTCACCCTGGTGCACCGCGAATGCAAAAAGTTGAAACTGACAAATTTAAGTTTGTCGAAGGTTTTGAGGACAAATATCGTCGTTTAAGTGTACGAGAGTGCGCTCGAATTCAAGGGTTTCCTGATGATTTTGAGTTTGTTTACAACAATGTGGCTGCTGGATATAAAATGATTGGCAACGCTGTTGCAGTCCCTTTTGCGAGAGCACTTGCGACTAGTATTTTAGAACACTTAGATAAAGCAAAAGTACAACAGGCAGCATAGTAGACTAGAGAGCCCCCTGTTGATGGGGGCGTAAATACCATTACTTAAAAGAACTATAGGTTGAAGTAATTAACACTATGCTCAATCAGTTTTGTATCAAATTTCTGACTGATTGTTTTTCCTATGGCAAATTTGCTGCTCGCAGTGTGTAATCTCATATCAAATTTAAAACCGTTATCAAACTCTAATTTAACACGATTATAGCTAGTTTTAGTCGCTTTCATTAAAGTGGGGAGTTGTATGTCACTAAACTCCATAACTTTGATTGTATCAGCAGTTACAATCACTTTATCAAAGTTACAATTACCAACTAAGAAGTTGAATGCTGATTGAGCATCGACTCGTTGACCATTTATTGTATCTGCAACTAAATGACACATGTCCTCATAAAAATCATTAATAATACTCTCATCTATCTCTTTAACTTCTTTAAATAAAACTGTATTGAGTACTGATACTCGCTCAAAAAAATCGTTGGAGATTGACTTTATTGCTCCTCTATACGCTTTTTCTTCAATCTTGTTGTCTACGCCTAACTGAGCGAATAAGTTGCCAGGTCTTTGATGTTTTACTGCTTCATGGTTGTGTTTAAGTGAAATGTTATACTCTTGTGTGCCCGAAAGTAATCTAATATCAGTAACATCCCCTGCGACAGCGTCTTGATCCGTTAGCCTACGAATAGTGATTAGCGATTGAGTATCAGCAAACTTGTTTGAGAGAACCCACTGTGCAAAACTTTTACATTGTTTCTCATAATAAGTCTGCATGCTGATATTTAACTGATTGAATAGAGCACTATCTCTTTGTTGATTATCAAGTGTATTACCTACTAGGTTAGTATTCGCATGTAGTGAACCAAATGCTTCGACTAAAGCAAACTCTAGTGCCCTTCCATTTCGATTTGAGATCATTCCAGCCCCACCGTTAATAGTTAAAGAATGACATTCTATCTTTGTTCGCGTGAAAGTATGATGAAAGAATTACTTAACGTGATATTGATCAATTAGTTCTTTAACCTTGACCTTCACTACGTACTCCAATTTGCGTTCGTATAATTGAAGAAGCTTGACTAATGTAGTAAAAACTTGTTTATGCTCAGTGCCATACAAGACGCAACTCTTGTCGTAAACTAGTTTTCGAGATAAACAATGAAATACATCGGAATTGATGGCTGCAAGGCGGGTTGGATCGCTTGGATTGTCTTTGGCAATGAGATACCTGCGTTTAAAGTGGTAAACACCCTCGATGAGCTAGCGAGTGATCTTATCGGTTCAACGGCGCTTATCGATATGCCTATTGGTTTTAGTGATGCACAAACTCCAGATCGCTTGTGTGACAAAGCAGCAAGGCGTTTTCTAACCAGCAAACGTGGTTCTTCGGTGTTTCCGGTTCCGTGTCGTGAGGCGGTTTACCAAACCGATTACATTGCGGCGTGCAGTGCCAATGTGGAGCAGCTTGATAAGAAGTTTTCTAAACAGACTTGGGGAATTGTGCCCAAGATTCGCGAGCTTGATGAGCTCATTGAAACTCATCCCAATCTTTCTATCAGGGAATCACATCCTGAAGTGGTGTTTGCAGCATTGAAAGACGAACCGCTGACGTTTTCAAAACGAACGCAAGAAGGCAAAGAGGAACGGCTTTCTATTATTCAGCAGCTATCCCCTCAATGGTGTGACCGCTTGTCGTTGGCCATTTCAAATACCAAACGTAAAGACGCCGCGATAGACGATATTTACGATGCGTTCGTACTTATGTTAGTTGCCTATTACGCTCCGCAATTATCGACCTTACCTGAACTTTCTGATGTTGGTGGAGAAGCTGACAAGGATCAGAACGGACGAGTTAGAGAGATTGTTTACTGGAACAAAACACGCTAACAAAGCGTGCGCTCAACTTGGCTTAATATGCTATTTTCCAACTTCTGCTACTTTTCACTCTTACTATTTTGAGTTTTTGATATGAAACGTTTTATTGTCGGCTGTCTGGCCACTGTGCTCAGTGCAGTGAGTTATGCCCAAGTCGCTCCTATATCTCAATGGCAATGCGACATGATGAAAAAGAACAATGTCTTGAGTAGTGGTGCGCCCGTTGGTTGTGAGCGACTATCCAAAGTGGATTTCGATTTCATTAGTTTCAAAGGGGAAACGCAACAGGGCAATATGATCGTGCTTGATGTTATTGCGCCTGCTGTTGAACAAATCTTTTCAGAGCTCAAACAGCGCAATTTTCCTCTTCATTCCGCTCGCCTAATGCGTGAATTCAGAGGTGATGATAGCGCCTCAATGGATGCGAACAACAGCAGCGCCTTTAACGCTCGTCCTATTACAGGCGGAGGAGGTTGGTCGAAACATGCCTATGGTGTGGCAATCGACATCAACCCAGTTCAAAACCCTTTCTTAGAGTTTGATAGCAACGGAAGAATCACGGTAAAGCCTTCACAATCTGCGACTCGTTATGTGAACCGTACTCGTTTTCGTGCTCGTGATGAAATTGAACGCCGCGGCATGGCTGAAGATGTGGTGGAGCTGTTTGCCCATCACGGATTTATGATCTGGGGAGGGGATTGGAATAGCCCAATCGATACTCAGCATTTTGAGGTTGGATCAAGAAAGTTCGTTAACCAACTGCTCTCTAAACCACAACCTGAAGCCGAGGTGTTATTTGAGCGCTACGTCAAATCTTATCGACAGTGCTATCTCAAAAATAAAGGTGAGGACGCAGAAAAAGCTCGAGCTATCTGTGCAAAGAAAACAGTCGGGACTTTTTAGTGCTATGTTTATCTAGAACCGTTTGTGTTTTAGCAAGTTAAACTCGCTTCAGGTGTGTTTTGAATAGCTAAGGTCAGCGCTCGTCGTTGGCCTTTTTTGTATTCATTTCTTCAATAGAACACCGAGCATTGAAAAGGTTATTGGGTATCCATTAGTCAATAATCGATAAGCGAATGCAGCGCAAAGTCATCGGTTTGTCATTTAAAAACTCATAGCGTTAACGTTATGTGAGAACCATTGCTGGTGGGGGAAATCTTCGCGCAAACGCCAGTATTATTAGTGAACTGATCACAACGGACCAACTAATGAAAAAGATACCTTTGGCTCTAACTCTTTTAAGCACTCTACTTTTTTCACAATACACTTTGGCTACTGACACTTCACCTACCACTCAAAATCCCACTTACGAACTCGATGGTAAGTCGGTATTAGGTCGCACTGAGAACGTGTACCTATCTAGCGTTCAAGGGCTAAAAGACGTTCCTTTCATTGGTAAAATTGATACCGGTGCGGAAACCACTTCTATGCATGCTGAAGACATTCATGTGAAGAGCTCTAATCCCGATTACCAAAATCTCAAAGACCAAGAGTTGATGGCGGCGTTAACCGAAGACCTGTTGAACAATTCCGATGTTGATTACGATGATTGGGATGGCAGTACCTTTGCGAAATATGAGGCTGTGGTGTCTTTTAAGGTTCAAAACCCGCGGACGGGAGACATGGTATTAATCGAAGCGCCTTTAGAGCGTGTCAGCATGATACGCAGCCGCACCAGCAGCACGCCTTTGCTTCGCCCTACCGTAAAAATGTCGCTCACCATTGCAGACCAAGAGCTAAAAACAGACGTTAACCTGACCGACAGAAGCCACTTCTCTGCGCCTGTGCTGATTGGTAAAACCTTCCTTGCTGATAACGCTTTGGTGTTTGCGGGTTATGACTACTTGCAAGAGCAAGAAAATGCGACGGTTGTTGGCCGTAAAGAGGTGGTGTCTATCTCTGGAATGGCGATGAATGCGACCTTCTCTTTAAAGAACCGCTACAGTATTTTGCATGCTAAAGACATCGACATAGACAAAAAGAACAGTGAAGTGACGTTTGATATGTTCGATAACGACGGCAAACAAAAAGAGATGACATTGCCGTTGGTTCGTATGTTAAGCGTGAGCGGTAAGAAGAGACCTTTAGTCTATGTGCCAGTTCAACTCGATGAAAACACAACTAAAGACGTTCTGGTGTACCTACGTGAGCGCTCGAGTAGTGAGTCGCAGTTGAGATTTGGAACCAGCACAGCCAGTGAGCTCTTCATGATTGATACCAATGCAGAAAATATTCTTTCTGAAGGTTCAGAGAGCTTTAGCGATGTGGCGGAGGCTGGTGAGCCTTTAATTATCTCACCAGAAGAAGACATTACGATTGATAACTTCCCGCTTAAGGCCGTGGCTTCTTTCACTGTCAATACACCTTTGCTGAAGGTCGACAGTTTTGAAATGACAGGTAAAGGCAAAGATGCTTCCGTTGAATTTTATCTTACGGATGTAAATGGTGAGAAGCAGAAGGTGACCAAGCCAATTATTAAGAAGCTTAAAGTCGGGGATGATACTCGCCCTGTTGTAAGTGGTGAGTTTGCGGTGTCTGGAAAAGTGCGTACGCAAGAGTTCGCCATCGACGTGCTCAATACAAATGAGAAAGAAGCGTACTTTATTTTAGGCAAGAAGATGGCAAAAGAGGGCGTTTACGTTAATACGCGTTCTGATTACCTTCTGAAAGCCGAACCACTGTTTAAAGTTGGGCACATCGAAGTCGTTGAAGTGAACGGCATGAAGTTCCCGGCCAAGCTCGACACTGGTGCGGATGTGAGTTCAATGAACGCAGTCAACATCAAACGATTTAAGAAAGATGGCCAAGACATGGTGAGCTTTACCTATCAAAACAACCAAGGCGATAAGCAAGATTTCACCAAGCCAGTGATTGATGTAATGCGCATTAAAGCGAAGAAAGGCGAGAAGGTGAACATTCGCCCTGTGGTAGAAATGAAGGTTAAGCTCGGAGACCTAGAGAAAGAGGTGAGGGTAAACCTTCAAGACCGTTCTCGCTTCGAATACAGCATGATCCTAGGTAAGAACTTCTTGAAGCACGGCGCAGTAGTGAGCAGCGATGAAGATTACTTGTTAGGTGATATGGAGTAACCCCTAAACTTATCTAAGTTCGTAGCAGAACAGATCTAAACAGCCACACATTTCATTAATGGGATGTGTGGCTTTTTGTTGATTGTTAATTGATGATTGTTGCCGTGACAATATTTCAAGTAATCGTTTGTTTTTACTCAAGAGACAGATCGACTAGACTACAATGAAGTGGAATTCACTTTAATTTTTAAAACATCGTATTCGGCAGGCGAGTAAATCGTGCTGTCGGATCGAGAGAGAGAGCATGTCAAAAGCAGAAAAATCTTCGCGTAAGCTTAGTTTAATTATTATTTCGGTTATTTTAGTAGTGTGGCTTTACAGTTTGTGGGCCGACCGCGTCACACCAATGACGGGGATCGCCCGTGTTCACTCTTATATTGTGCGTATTGCTCCTGAAGTTTCTGGCAATATCACGTCTGTGCAAACTGAAAATAATCAGGTCGTTGAAACGAACCAAGTGTTGTTTGAAATTGATGCTCGAAACTATCAGATCAGTTTGCGTTCCGCTGAAGCGAATCTTGCTCAAGTAGGCCAAAATATTGGCGCAAGCACAGCGGCGGTTAACGTTGCACAAGCGAAAGTGACCGAGGCGGTTGCGGCTCGGGATAATTCTCGAGAGCAAGCGAGTCGAGTGAGTGAACTCGCCAGTAAAGGGCTGGTTAGCCGCTCTGAATTAGACAACGCCATAGAGAATCGTGATCGTGCTGAAGCGTCATTGAAAGCCGCAGAAGCCTCTTTGGTTCAGGCAAAACAAGCGTTAGGGCCAGAAGGGAGTGATAATCCACAAGTGTTGGCGGCGATTGCAGCCCTTGAGCAGGCTCAGCTCAACTTACAGAAAACCCAAGTGATGGCTCCTTCTCATGGCGTGGTGAGTAACCTACAACTGACGGTAGGCCAGCGAGCAACCGCAGGCTCACCTGTTTTGACCTTTGTTGATCCGCGAGAGGTGTGGATATCTGCGTTATACAGAGAAAACTCGCTAGAGCATATACAAGTCGGGCAAAGAGTTGAGATCGTATTGGATGCGTTACCGGGGCGAGTGCTATACGGCACGGTTGATAGCATTGGTTGGGGAACGGGTGGCAGCAATAGCACTGACCAAGAGACTGGCTTTTTAAATTCAGACACCAATTCTATTGCCGCGCAGCGCTACCCAGTCAATATTGTGTTTGATCATGGTGAGGTTCCAAGCAACATTCGTTTTGGTTCACAAGCCACAGTGGCTGTCATGACAGAGCAAAGTACCCCAGGTGAGTGGCTTGCTCAGCTTTGGATGAGAATTCTAAGCGTGTGGACTTATGTTTCATAGCTCAGCTAACTCCATTATTCGATTGGTGTTACTGCCGCTTTCGCTATTGTTCTACCATCAACAAAGTGGGCAGATGCTCGCTGTTTTGTCGCCCATATTTGTTGTGATGTTCATGACATTGATGCCATCCAAACCACCGATTAATTTAATATTAAAGGTGATTGTTGCATTAATCTTAATCAGCTTTGGTGTGGTGTTTTTTGGTAGTGTATTGGTCGACTCGCCAACCGGTTTTGTCCTCTATTGCTGGCTATTGCTGTTCTGGAGTTATCAGCGTAGCCATCAGAATACAAAAGATATCATCGCGACACTGACCATTATCGTGGTCATCGTGATGGTGGTGGTCAACAAGCAGATGCATCTCCCAATGGCGGGATTGCCCCTATTGTTCTTTGAAAAGCTGGTGATAGCTTTGATCGTCACTTACTTGGGGTTCTGGTTGTTCCCGGGGGATGAAGTGAATGTCCTTCCGACTGCGGCCGTTTCCGATGCGCCCACTACTGGTGACTATATCATGGTTGCATTTAAAGCGACCGCGGTTGTGGTTGTGCTGGCGATTTTGGTAGGAAATTCGGTGTCACAAACGATGTTGATTGCGATTACGCTTGGCAGTATGTTGAAAAGCCCATCGAATCACGACCACCGTACATTCAGCCGAAACAAGCTTGTCACCACTGGCGTTGGCATTCTGTTTACGTTACCTGTGATGATCATGATGGTGTCAGGCGCTCCAATCTTGGTTATTTATGGCGTGAGTTTGGTGTGTGGTTTGCAACTTGCGTGTTTTGCTATCAGGCGGCAGGCGAATCTGACGATTTATCAGCTCTTGTTTACTAATTTTACGACCTTGGCTTATCAGATCATCAGCCACCCAGGATCTGCGTCCCTCTCGGCACAAATGACACGTCTATTTGCCATTGTTTGTGCAGTCATGGTTGGCGCAGTGGTACTGGGCTTTCTCAGCAGTAATACTAATCATAGTCATACCGATCACAGTAAGTGATTAATATTTATAAGTAATAATAAGGGGATAGCTCTGCCGAGTTATCCCCTTTTCACAATATGGGTTAACGACTCAAATGCCATCAGTAAAGAGCCATTTGATGAAGTGACGTGTTACTTCAATAGTCTGACTAACAAAGCGCCCGGTTCACGCATCGGATCTTGATTGACACTGAGTACATAGCCATCAGCAGGGGCGTAATAACGTTGTTTTTCAGAACCAAAACTATCATATTGAATTGAAATCAATTGTTTTGATTGTACTGATTCACTGACCTTAACTTGAGGGAGAGCGAAACCACCGACATTGGCTCTAATGGTCACCGTTTCTTTGCCTTCAAAGCAGGCATAGTGAGGCTGATCTATCTTTGTAGAGATGATATTTTCCGAGTGCAGGATATTCATCACGCCATTCACTGAACGCTCAATGAGGTCGGGTTGTAAAACCTTTCCAGAACCAACCTCGACGGTGATAGCGGGCGTACCACTTTTATTGAGCTGCGTTTCTAAAACGCCATCATCACCTGGATCATCAAAAATACAGTCAGGATTGATCAATCGAGCCATTTTGATTGCTGCGGGGATTCGATAATCGGCAAAGACATACAAAGGATACTCTGCTCCGCGAGTTTGGGTATGCAGATCGATAGCAAGATCCGCATTATGGCTGAGTAGGTTCTGCCAAATTGAATGTGTAAAACGTTGTGAGGCATCACCGTTCGGGTTTCCAGGGAATATACGGTTAAGGTTTGCTGGGGATGCATCCGGATCCGATGAAATAAAATCTCGGCTGTGCATCAACATACCTGACACATTAATCATCGGAATAATGATGACTGTGCCGTGTATCTCCTCGTTTACGAGCTTTTGAATGACCTTCTGTGCGGTAATAACTCCATTTAATTCATCACCATGAACGCCTGCCGTTACCATTATTTTGCGAGCATTTTGACTTTGCTCACCGCGATAGACGACCACAGGTAAATGATGATTTTGACCAACACCGTTAGTTTGTGCCTCAAACCAGAAACGATGGCATCCCATCGGTAAGTCATCAACATTGAGTTGAGATATTACAGGGTGTCCATTTAGAACATCATTGGTATAAGTAGTTTTTCTCACACTAGTTTCCTTTGTCTCTGGTTCACAATCTATTCTGAGTCTGTGTTGGATGATTGTTATTGAAAGCTGTGATTAAAAATGGGCAGTAAACTGCCCATTGAGATACACGTAAATATTGAAAGGCGCTGTTATGCAAAACCCAGCAGGTGAGCCGCAACAATAATAACGCTCGACAAGCAGAATAGCAGCACGATAAAGCGCCAGCAGAATTTTGCCCAATCACCCCAGTCAATGCGGCATACACCTAGTGTTGCCATCAAAGAAGCTGATGTTGGGACGATGATATTGGTAAAGCCATCACCTAGCTGGAATGCTAAAACCGCGACTTGACGAGTCACACCTGCTAAATCGGCGAGTGGCGCCATTAATGGCATCGTTAGAGCTGCCTGCCCTGATCCTGACGTTACAAAGAAGTTGAAAATAGCTTGGAAGGCGAACATCAGCCAAGCAGCCATCGCTTCTGGCAATGCACTAATCACACCGCCCGCACTGCTTAAGATTGAATTCAGTACGCTTGGCTCGGTTGCATCGCTGCCGCCGCCTAAAATCAGCAAGATACCTTTAGCACTACCCACAAGAATAGCGGGCGCTAGCATCACACTTGCGCCTTCCTTAAATGAATCGGCCATGTCGTTGATGGTCATATCATTTAATCGGAAAATAACACCGATTAAGCCAGCAACAAATCCCATAGTGAAAAACTGAGAGGCAATTTCAGGAATGTACCATGCGTGAACCACTACACCCCAAATAACCCAGGTCATGCTCGCTATCACGGTGAGAATCACCAACGTATCGCCGATATTCCAACGTGATTGAGTCAAGTCTCCTTGTTGCTTCTTGAAGTAAACATCACCAGCTTTACTGTAAGATTTCGAAGGGTCTTTCTTTACCGAATTCGCATACCACATCGTAAAAGCGATGCCGAGCGCGGTGAAGAAAACCCATAGAGCGATACGCACCGATGCCCCAGATAAGACAGGTACACCAGCAATGCCTTGGGCAACAGCAACAGAAAATGGGTTCATCCAAGAAGCAGCAAAACCAATCTGAGTCGCTACGTACGTCACCATTACCGTAGTAATACCATCATAGCCAATACGTACCATTAGCGGCACGATAATAATGGCAAAGGCGACGGCTTCTTCACCCATACCAAATACAGCCCCACCGAGCGAGAACAGTGCAAATAATACTGGAATGAAAAGAGATTGACTGCCCTTGGTTTTGTCTATGAGACGCAAGATACCGTTATCAATAGTACCTGTGCGCATCACAATGCCGAAAGCACCGCCAATCACAAGCATAAACATGATAACGCCGATTGCTGAACCCCACTTAGATCCAGACACTAAACCTTCAAATACGAAGTTCATTAAGCCGATATCACCACCGCTGGCGAATAGTCCGACAGTATTGTAAATCGGGTTGCCTTGGGGGTCGGTGTGATAGGCAAATGAAGCTGGATCTAGAACGGTACGAGTTTTCTCTGCACCATCAGAAACATAGCTGATGTCTTGTGTTTCAAACATGCCTGCAGGTATGACATATGTCATTGCAGTCGCAAGCAACGCGATAAAGAAAATTAGCACCAGAGTATCTGGCATTTTCCATGTCTTATTTTGGATGGTATCCGATGTTGTGGTTGTCGTGCTCATTGTCAGTTTTTAGCTATAATTAAGATTGGCATAAAATATCACTAATTAAGCATATAATGTCAATTTTAAGTTGGTTTTTGGCTTGTTTGGTGGTGTTATGTTCTTGTTTTTGCGTGGCATGATGGTTTTTATTTTTAACTTGTTATTGCCTGGTTTTATTTAGAGGTAAAAAGTCCTAGCTCAGGTGCTTTTTAAGCAGTGCGGTAAGTTTCATAGAGCGACTCTGGATATATAAAAAACTATACCTTATGAGACTGTATCTAAGGTTGTCTCAAAAGCATTGACTTAGAGTTTTGATACATGCAATCCTGTAAGTGTTAAGAGGTTTTGAGACACTAGGAGTAAGCATGGCGAACGTAGGTTACATTCGAGTTAGTACAGCAGAGCAGTCCACCAGCAGACAGTTAGCAGATGTGAAACTGGATAAGGTGTTCGAGGAAAAGGTATCAGCTAAGACAGTAGACAGACCACAGCTACAGGCGTGCTTGGATTATGTCAGGGATGGTGATGTGCTGCATGTTCACAGCCTAGACCGTATCTGTCGTAGCGGTGCAGGTGATGCTGTAGGGCTGGTGGAGCAGATGAACCAGAAAGGTGTATCGGTACAGTTCCACAAGGAAGGAATGAGATTCGATGGTGTAATGAGTGCAGCGCAGAAAGGTGTACTAGGGATACTGGCAGCAGTGGCACAGATGGAAAGGGAATTGATTAAAGAGCGTCAGGCTGAGGGGATAGCAGCAGCGAAGGCAGCTGGTAAACACATTGGTAGACCAAAGGCACAGGTTACTAGAGAGGACGTGCAGAAGCTATTGAATAACGGTGTACCTAAAGCTCAGGCAGCTAAAGAATTAGGGATAGGTCGTGCGACACTGTATCGGCTCCTTGACGCTAGAGAGTATTAAGCTGGTTTAAACTCTCTTCTCACGCTCTTGAGGTACATGAGTTCCGCTGGAGTGGAGTCGGATGATTGGCGTATTAGTTTTGGTGCAATTCCTATTGCTGCACCAGCTAAGCCAGCTTTTAACGGGTCAAAACCAAATTGCGATGCTGTACCTAGTGCAGCAAGAGTTAAGCCTAGGATACCAGTTGTATCTGAAATCACAGAGCGAAGGCTATCGACACTAATGTCTATTTTGGACTGTTCTAAGGTGCGATTGACATCTCTAATGGAAGCTTCCAGCTTAATCATTGCGGTATTTTTTGCTCTAGGTATGTCACCAGCAGTTAGCACTGACTGGTAGAGTTCATCTAGGTAACTACGGAACGCGAGCAGTTCATCATGATGCTTGTACTTAAATTCAAGTATAGAATCGAAGTGTGTGCTAACAGTAGGGACGGGTAGTAAACCGTGAAGCTCCAGTTCAATACTCTCTTTATCTACAGGAGTTGTGGTGAGAATGCTATCCGAGATTTGAGCCTTAGACCATAAGCCTGGATGTGCTTCATTGAGCTGTTTAAAAATTGCTTCATGTGAAGCAAGGATTTCATCTCCAGCCTTTTTGCTTAGGGTTACATCAGTGCAATCAACAATCTCAGCAGTCATAAAGTTAGATACGTTAATCACACTGCTTTGTTCCATGCGCATTCCAAGCGAGCGAGGTTTTTCTCCATGTCGAGTTCGTTGTAACGCACCAGCTTTTTCTAGTTCTTGGAACTGCCAGCAATCAAACTCTATCGAGGAGCATTTAGGAACTTCAATCTTATCCCAATAAAGTAGGTACTTACGTAACTCAAAATCATCAGTAGCAGAACGAAATAAAGCCCCACCTGTTTCTGGATACTCAAATTGAGGAGATAGAACAATACCTCTTTCCATTGATAATCGCCTTACACTCAGATAGTTAGGTTATTATGATAATGCAAGGTGTTGAATAGGGGAAAGGAAGAGAATAGACTTTATGAAGTGTGGCACTTTACTGTGGCACCCATACAAAAACAGCGCTATCCCAAAAGGCGCTAACCTATTGAAATAACGCTGTTTCCAAACGTTTGGTGAACTGGCGTAAGTTGAATTGGTTTTCTAAGTTATTGCTTTTAATGAATTTAAATTAATTAGATTTTCCAATGGAATATCTTTTGGAATACAATAGCTTATGGTTGTTAGTGGACATTGATGGACTATGTCGTATTCAACGGTGAAGCTTATCGTATTCCTCGCTTACCAGTCGTTCTATTGCATTGCAGATTTTTCCATCTTTAAGGTCAACGATCTTGTCGAGTTTGTCTTTTGTATCAGGGGATAAGCTAATGCTGTATGCTCGTTTACCATTTTCTTTCGAACGATACTTCTTTTGGGTCCATGCTTTTCGCATTTTAAGTAACAGCAGTTCTTTATCTCGCTTATTATCGATCAGATCAAATATCGCTAATGAAAAAAAATAATAATCTAAATCATCGGTTGGGATAAAGATGTTTGATATTTCACTGATGAATTGATTCTTTTTTAAACTTTCAATTGCCCATTCACATTGTTCTTTATCTTGTATATTTAAATAATCCTCTAATCCATAAGGAGAAACAAAGCGCTTCCAGTGCTCTTGAAGGTTGAGAGTAATTCTTTCAACTGTCTTGATATCATCTAGGTCTTCTAATATTTCAATTATTCCATTTAGCTTTGACTTAATGCTGTGAAGTTTACTGAAGTGATGGGGGATGAATAATCTATTAATATCATCTTCATCTAATATCGTTTCAATGTAGCTAGTGTTATTAATAAATAGATTGAACAATCCCCATAGCCAGTTTACCTCTCTACATTTTTCCTCTGATATCCAAAACCATTCTTTATTGTCTATTCTTCTTTGATTAAATCCTATTTTTAGTTCTGATGCGGCCTTTTTTAACTCTGAATTTTTGTATTGTTTTACTAATGCTCGGTTAATATGCTCATTTTTACGATCGAGGGAGTACTCAATTGCATTCTGGTTAATTCTTAAATAATTAATTTAATAGTCAGCTTCTCGATCATCAGTTGCTATTAAGTACTTTAGGTTACCACTTGAAATATTGTTATCTGCAATAAATCCACTCATTTTACGTCTCCCTGTCACTTTATTAATTACCCTGAATTACCATGGTATCTACATGTAGATATCATGAGTATTCTATCGCGATTTTGAAGCATGTTTCTGTAGTGCTTATCGCATATTTCAGAGAGATTTGTAGGTATGCCAATACAGCTTTAACCCCCATGGTTACATCGGTCCTAACCTTAATTATGGTGTCTTTATGGCTTTAGCTTTCAGGCTACCCATAATGTGTCTGTGAAAGTGACAGTTTCACGTCGAAGTATGATTGCTTTTCTACATTAGGAGGGTTGATGTTAGGAATTTTGACAGAAATAAATGCAGAGTGGTTTTTTCTTGGAAAGGCTAGTACTGGCGTGATGGTGTAACGACTTTGATAGTCGGTAATGTTTAATATATATAGGTATTAAACATAGTAACAACGAATATAACTCGGATAGTCAAATCTGTAAAAAATGATATGAGCAGTATTCCTTATGTGTAATAGCATAGAGGAAACGAGTGATGAACTGTAAGGTTAAGCTACCAAAGGTAATTGAAAAAGATTCATTTAATGATGTTAAAATTAGTGATAGGCCATATGAGTTTGTCGAGTCATACTTGAATTCAATATATGATTTGATACTAGATTCGCTTAATGATTTTAGCCGCGTCACTGCTTTTAGATTTGATCTTAGATTTCCTAAAGATTACAAGGTTGAAAGTGATGTTAATTACATGCGCTTATTTTGGAGTTCTGTTAAGTCAAAAATTGAAGCTGAAATTAAGAGGAGGAATAATAGTGTTAGTAGAGAAAAGCCTAGATATGCATGGTGTAAGGAAATTAAAAATGCTAAAAATCACCACTATCATCTATTGTTGTTAGTGAATAAAAACAACTTTAGAAGTATCGGTGATTATACCCGAAAAAAGCCATTTAATGGTGGTTGTAAGCATATCTATCAAATGCTCGTTGAGGCTTGGTCTAGTGCTTTGAAAATAGATATAAAAGATGCTCATAATTTGGTGTTTATTCCTGATAACTGTACATACCACATTCATCGCGGGAAAAGTGAGAGTGACTTGAATAATGCATTATGTAATGAAGGGTTCAATGAGTTATTTCGTCGAGTGTCATACCTGGCAAAGCTTAAATCAAAAAAGTACGGAGATGGGCAGCGTTCCTTTGGTTCTAGTCGTCGAAGTTAGTCGCAAATTTAAAGTGAAAGAGAAGGAGCGATAAGCTCCTCCTCCCATTTATCGCCTGTTACATAGATCCCAGGCCCAGGGCAAGATTACGAAGCCCCTTGCCCTGCAAGGACTTGCGAAAGGTAAGCG
>NZ_JBGONQ010000055.1:0-16411 GCF_041439145.1 Vibrio sp. 1F255
ATAAGGCACCGCAGTCGCGCAAAGTCATCAGGGCCACGACGTATGCGAATCGTCGATAAGTAGGCCGAATGTAGAGCGGCAGTCCAAAACCCATCAACATAAGTTTAGCGGATGTTTGACAACCGGGGGAATCCATGTAGCCCTGTTAAGGTGTGAGCAACGCAATACCGAACCTACCGCATACCACCTTAAACACTAAAACCAACGCATACTAAAAATGCCACGCGTTGCGAATCACTCTTAAACAGTTAGGGCGCTACTCAAAGCGTTTGTTGTATAAGTTTAGTTGCTTACAAGCAATAGAATAGTCATAAAATGTGCTTGCCCATGCACTAAGGTCTTGATTACTTGTTGGTGTTCTAGATGTATTTTCAATCACCATAAAATGAGTGCAGTCATCCACTGCCGATAAAAGCTTCACATGCTCACTGTCTAAGAAAGGCATTTTCTCAAATATCTTGCTGATCACTTTCTGGCTACAAAACCGATATGAATCCATGAACTGCAACCAATTAACATAACTTCGTGAAGTGCGAGATACCATCGGTGCATCACTGTTAGGATCAATCTGCGCAAATAGCCTCTGAACCTCAGATTCAGATGGGTACAACTCATCACTAGTAATGTTCAACTTGTTTTGAATTGCTCTTATAACACTTTCATAATCATGAATGACCGCCTTAGATTTTCCTACAACGTAGGCATCAATATTTTCTTTATCTTTGAGTTCTTTTATATGCACCACGACGAAGTAGAAAATGTAGCTGACTACCATTCCGATACAAAAGTTATAGTAAGCATTTAATAGCCCTGCCCCGCCATCAAAAAGTTCAGGTAGGTTATTAAACAAAGTATCAGTTAGAACAATGGACACCAAGCTAATCAAAAGCAATACATTTAGTGTGGTATCAACTGATCTGATGTAGTTGTATAAATTCTTCATTTTTCTCCTGTCGCCCTAACGCTCTGCTAAGCGGCAAATAAACCAGCCACTTAACTTAAAAATTTATACCGTAAACACCTTAGCCAACCAGACCAAAAATGCCACGCGTTTATTTGTCCGTTTGAGCAGTTTGTTAAGACTTGCTTTGAAGACCGACTTTGCATTGACGTTGTAGTGAACGGCCAATGACAAAACTCTGTAACACCGCTAAACGAACATACCGACTTCAAACGCGACAGTCACAAGCGGTGAGCCACGAAACCCGATATGCACTGAGCTTAAAGCCGCCCACTGCAATTATGCGTTCATTAATGAACTGCGGGGAAACCAAACTCAACAAGTACGATGGGAGTCAGTGAGCAGACAGAAACAGTCGGTTCGAGAAACACGCTTCAAAACGGTTACCGAAAAACTTTGGATTACGCCCAAACTGGCTTTTACAACGCACATTGTTAGAGCCACAAAACCACACATATTTCAATGTACGACAAACTTGAAGTGGCTGATTTCAGAACTACATAGCCCAAAAATCACAGCGAGTCTTAACGCCGCATTAAGCGGACTAAAATAGTGGGTTATAATGTGTAGCGAAGCGAAACCTAACCCACTGTTTTAGTTCCGTTTAAATGCCTTGTTAGGCATTTAATCTTTAAGCGCTGAACGAAGAATTTGTTCATGAGTTATATAAACCTCATCGATAAAAGTTTTACCTGTTTCTTTTTCGAAGTGGGTTAAGTATGAGTCCTTAAAACAAATATAAAAACCAGTTTCATCTTCAGCTTCTTTACTAAAACATCGAGGAAATTCATTCAATAACTCTATAGTTTTAGTTTCAATATCTTTTGACGCAACATCTGTATCATGAGTCATTAATTCTAATAATTGAGCCTTATATTGCGAAGTGTTTCGGAAGAAATCCTTTAATGTAGAATTTATTTCAGCTTCCCAATGTTCTTTAACAAACTGCTTTATAACAGGATGTATTTCATAGATATCTTTTTCGCTATCTACATTAGTAACTTTAAGTATATAACTATTATCTTTAAGGTTATCGATATGAGCATAGCCCCACTCAAGGCATTGTTCGCCTTCGGTTAACTCTCTTAATGTGCTTCTTGTCCAATAATCATAATGTTCAAATGCTTTTTTAAACTTTAAGAGAAATTCAGCATTCTTTTCTTTCTCTAGTTCTTTGGTTTTATTGTCTTCAATTAATTTCTTTTTGGTTTCCGATTTTTCGTTGAAATAAGAAGTAACCTTTCCCCAAGATTTTGAAGTTAAATAGCAAATAAGCTGACCAAATAAAGAGCCAACACCTAAACCAATTAACAGTACTATTAAACTCAAATGTTCGGGCGGAGCACCTAGCTCTGTAAGGTTTTCATTCAAGTATTTCCATGAAAGTACGATAAATACGCCGATAGTAATATATTTCACAGCAGCTTTAGGGGATGTCAAAGCAGACATCAGCTTAATAATTGTCCCAGCAGTTTCGCTCATTTGTAACGGATACTCCTAAATGCCTAACGCCTGCATAACACGTTTGCTACTATGCAGATTAAGCTCAAATTTACCACTTAACACGGTAAACCAAAAGAAACCTAGAATGCCGAGTGTAGTAAATCGTGTTGATGCATTTGTTATATCGTGTACTTAATTTTGAACTGGTAATGCAAAAAGAGTATCAATATACGCGTTAACTGGCTCAGGTAATAAGTCTTGAGGATGATCGCCACCCAACGTTGCAAGTCCACTTGAACCATCAATAATTGCCGAGCTTAGTTCAACATTATTTTTAATATCCCAAGTTACAATTTTTACTTCAACTTTATCAGCTTTAGCCGACCATTCCGTTGCACGATCTTCCCAATGCATTATTGTTGGGTAAAACAAATAATCTGAACCATTACTTTCAGCAAGCTTAATCGATTCTTTAAATGATCCAGCTTCGTTAGCAACTGTGATATCGTTCATTTTAGTGAGTAAACCAGACTTAATAACATTACTTAATAATACGCCTGAACCTTTATAGTCTTTCTCGCCATAACGTCCATCCTCTGATAATGCGACATAAACAGATGAACTTGCTGGTATTTTATTAGCTACTTCGGTATTAGAAACATTTAAATTATGAGAGTCAGCGCAGCCCGCTAGAGTAGCAATAAAACCTAGAACCAATAATTTTTTCACAATAGTGTCCTTATAAGAATTAGGGCTAAATATTACCACACAATACAGTTGCCCAAAAAACGATATAACATTTTAATATTGTGCAAGCACGAATCCATCCGCTTAACATATCAAAAAGGTCACTCATAACCAACTGAATGCTATGCATTTAATATAAAAGTGGGTCTAAACAATAAGTGTGAAAACGTGCAAGCACATATTGCCGACTATGTAACGCTCGGCCTCATTCTTAACCACCCATAAATCTGCAGTATAATCAATAATTTAAAATAAGCCTCTCGTTAAATTCGTGCTCAATCAGAGTTAAAAACCACTCTTTTTTAAGTCATTAATTATTCAACAAGCAATAAACTGTCTGTATGTACAGATTTTGTGAGGGGAATATATGGCGAGTCAATTCATGCAGGCAATTTGCGAACATATGACGATGCGAGGCTATAGTCGCAAGACAATCAAAGCCTACTGTTACTGGATAAAATACTTCATTCATTTTCATAAGCTTAAACACCCTGAACAGATGCATGCCGCTGAAGTTGTCTCCTTTCTTTCTCATTTAGCTAATCAACAAAAAGTAGCCATCAATACTCAAAAGGTAGCTCTCAATGCTCTAGCCTATTTATACAATCAATTTATTAAGCAACCTCTAGGAGACTTAGGGTTTAGCTATGCGACTCGGTCTCGAAAAATTCCTAGCGTACTCAATCATGCGGAAGCTATCTCGGTGATCAATGAAATAGATCCTAAATATCAACTGTTTTTTCGCTTGTTGTATGGTTCAGGTTTGAGAGTATCGGAATGCCTGAGGCTTCGAGTACAAGATATAGATCTAAAACAAGGGTCTCTCACTGTTCACAATGGGAAAGGAAATAAAGACCGAGTGACAATTTTAAGTTTTTCACTCACTGAAGCTATACAAGACAAAATTTCACAAGTTGCAGTTCTGCTCGCTAAAGATAACTTGAATGGGTTTGGGCCATCTTTGCCTCACCGATTAGGTAAAAAATACCCTAGTGCCTATCGACAACTTGCTTGGATGTACCTATTCCCATCAAAATCCGTCACTCAACACTCTGAGTCGGGGATCGTATGCCGACACCACCTACATGATTCGGTACTCCGAAAAACGCTGAAGAAGGCGACTAACTCTAATAAATTGCGCCACAAGCGAATTAGTTGTCATACTTTCAGGCACAGTTTTGCTACGCAACTTCTAAAGTCAGGCTCCGATATCAGAACGGTTCAAGAGCTACTGGGGCACAGTGATGTTAAGACAACTCAGATTTACACTCACGTTATTGGGCAACACTTTAGTGGCACGACTAGCCCGCTAGACGGCTTATAACGAAACTCCCTCATCGATAGTTGAACCTTGGCTTGATGGCTTCTGTCTGACAAGGTTGTCTGCTATGGTGGCGGCAGAACTTCAGCAATTGTTTAGATAGTATTGAATATGAAAACACTAACCATACTTGATGGCGGCATGGGCCGAGAACTCAAAGAAATTGGCGCGCCATTTTCTCAACCGCTTTGGAGTGCTCAAGCGCTGATTGAAGCACCCGAATTTGTCAGCCAAGCACATCAAAACTTTGTCGATGCAGGTGCTGAAATCCTAATCACCAATAGCTACGCCTGTGTGCCTTTTCACTTGGGTGAAGAGCTGTTCGAGCAACGCGGTTTTGAACTAGCCACACTGTCTGGTGAGCTGGCTAAAGCAGTTGCAGACAATGCTACCCACACAGTGAAAGTAGCAGGCGCGATTCCACCGCCATTTGGCAGCTACCGACCAGACTTGTTTAAGGTAGAAGAGGCGGCGCCAATCATTCAAACGCTTTACGATGCCCAGGATCCAAACATCGATCTTTGGATAGCGGAAACCATCTGCAGCCTGCAAGAGTTCGAATCCATTCATGCGGTTCTTAAGCAGTCAGATAAGCCGTGTTACTACGCATTCAGTTTGGAAGATACCAAGGGCGATTCTGCCAATATTCGTTCTGGCGAGAGCGTAACAGACGCCATCAAACTTGCCTGCCAATCAAACGCGACAGGCATTATGTTTAACTGTTCAGTGCCTGAAGTGATGGATCAAGCCATTATCGATGCCAAGAAAGTGATCGATGAGCTAGGCAGTGATTTAGAAGTTGGTGTCTATGCCAACAATTTTGCGCCTATCAGCAACGAACATGAAGCGAATGATATGTTTCAGGAGATGCGTGAGCTGGATGGCCAAGGTTACTTAACTTACGCTAAACGCTGGCATGCACTGGGCGCGAATATTATCGGTGGCTGTTGTGGCATCGGGCCAAAACACATTCAAGCTCTAGCCGATTGGAAACGCTCCCTACAGAGCTAATCCTGAGCTTCAACTAGAATAAAATAAATAGAGAACAGGTTGAGAAATCTGTTCTCTATTTGTATGTGACGTCTCTGAGTACACTGATACAAAACAACGATTTGGAGTAACTGATGAGCGACACGCAACGAAAAATCAAATGGGGTATCGCAGGGCTAGGCAATATCGCCAATCGATTCGCAACCGCAGTCACAGAGCACTCTCTGCATGGTGAGCTTGATGCGGTTGCCGCCAGAGATCACTCACGCGCAGCCACGTTCGCCAACAAGTTTGCTTGCGACAAGGCTTATGGTTCTTATGAAGAGATGGCGAATGACCCAAGTGTTGAAGCGGTTTACATCGCTACGGTTCACCCATACCACCAGCCACTCACTGAGTTGTTTCTAAAGAATAACAAGCACGTATTGGTCGAGAAGCCGGCTTTTACCAACCTTGGTGACTGGCTTGAGATGAAAGCCCTCGCCAAGCAAAATGGCGTGATGCTGTTAGAAGCAATGAAAACCGTGGTGTTTCCCGCATATCGTGAGCTCCAATCATTCTTGGTCGATAACAACATTCAGATAGATTCAATCGAAGCCAGCTTTGGTAACCATCATGACTATGAGCCCGATTTGTTTATCTTCAATCCGGATTTGTCAGGCGGAGCAACGCTCGATGTTGGGGTCTATGGGCTTTGGTTCTTTTACGATCTGTGCCGAACGCTGGGTGTAAACCCTTCAAAACCTCAGGTAGAGATGTCGTGTCTTTATGAGGGAGCGAATGTTGATACCAATGCATGCTTTACATTCTCTGGTGATATAAGCGGTAAGATATCGGCATCAACAGTGCAAAACCTTCCCCGATCAGCACACTTGAGTGGACCTGAAACCAAAATCACCATTCACGAAAAATGGTGGAATCCGGCCTTTATTGAGATTGAACATCAAGGCCAAAAGTCGACCATTAACTACCGAGTGATAGGGAATGGATTCGAGTTTGAAATCGACCATTTTTCAGATTTGGTGCTTCAAGGCAAAACTGAATCGAATATCCTGAGCTCAGAGATAACCTCTCGAGTTCTCGATACGATGGAAAACGCACTGATTGATTCTGGCTATTCACATTTAACTCAACCTCGTCGTTAGGAAAAGCAAATTGGGCAACCTTAAGCGTAAGCTTGAACTGTATGAAAAGATATTTCAGGCTTTTGGGCCTGGAGTATCACACTGTCAGGTCAACCAACTGGCCACACTGCTGCACGTGAGTGAACGTCACGTTCAGACCTTACTCAAAGCGATGACAGCACAAGGCTGGATTGAGTGGCAAGCTAGCTCAGGCCGCAGCAAGAAGGCACAACTCACGTGTCTGGTTGAACCCATTGAGGCGTGTTACCAATACGCACGAACCCAAGCTGACGCAGGCAACATAGAACAGGTGTTTAGCACCTTGAGCTTCAACGGCCGCAATGCTGGCACTGAGTTGCAAGCCTTTCTAAGCAATACCAATCCGTCGACGCAGAATATCGCGTACATCCCGTTTCACCGAGAACTCGAGGCTCTTCACCCTCAACGCGTGCTTAGACGCACCGAACGTTTCTTAGTTATGCAAGTTTGCCAACGCCTTACCACCGTTCAGCACGGCAAACTCAGCGGCGATTTAGCTTATCATTGGCAGGCTAATCAAGATGCAACACAGTGGCACTTTCAGATTCGTAATGGTGTTCAGTTTCATAACGGAAGAACACTCGAACCTCAAGACATAGAGCGCAACCTTAACTCGCTCTGCCAAAGCAAAATATGGCGTCGCTGTTATCAGCATATTGATGAGGTCTCTATCGCGGCAGGTAATGTGGTTGTCGTGAAACTGAATCAACCTGATTGGCACTTACCACGCCTACTTGCTAGGGCTGAAGCCTCCGTATTCGATCACTCATCACCGACTGATAGGCTGATTGGATCTGGCGCGTTCTCATTAGACATCTTCTCAAGCAAGATGTTGAGATTGAGCCGCAATAGCGCCTATTCACACAGCACGCCGATTCTGAATCGAGTCGAGTTGTGGGTCTATCAGGAATGGGCACAGAGCAAAGCCTGCGCTCAAAATCAGGTGTGCGTGAAACTGCCCGAGAAGACGACCACCGTGCGTGGGGATGACCATTCTTCCCAACCGGATTTCGGCTCAACCTTCTTTAAGATTCAAAGCCCGATGTTGTCTTCAACCGTTCGTGAGTTCACCGTTGAAGACACCTCTGAATGCCAAGCCCTTTTCGATCAGTTGTCAGTGTCTGGCGACCACAAAACCAGCGTGGAATATGGGCACTACCAAACTCACTACCTAACAACCAAAGACGTCGCGTTGTGCAGCATTATTGATGAGAACAACACCTTCACTTCGTGGTTAAGCTTTTTCACTCGCTTCCCGTTTGAGGACTTAACTTTACCTGCTGAGATACTAGAGACAATCGAACAAGGCTTAGCCTCAATAACAAACCAGCCCAACTTTGAGTTAGCAATGAATGCACTGTTGGTGCTTCGGCATTGGTTGCATGAATCTGGAGTTGTGGTTGAGCTCAAGCAAGAGGCGTTCAACTTAGAGGTTTCTGAAAAGATACACGGCGCACAAGTAAATGGTTTCGGTTGGTGCGAACTCGACAAGCTGTGGATTAGCCATTTGTAAGCGTATTTCGTAGCTGAATGTATTTCACAACCTAGCCCAACCAAGCTGCAACCAATCATTATGTTCAGTCACAGCGTAGGTCGAATAGGCTAAGGGTTAGCTCACTAGCGATAATTCAGACTCTTTATAGATACGGTTAGCCACTTTGTATGCAGCCGGAGACATCAGTGTCTCTTTGCATCTACGCTTAAATTGCTCGACTTCAATCGTTTGTTCTTCCCGTAAATAGCACAATTCACTCAAGTAGTTAGCTTCAAACACAGCTTGACCAAGTGGTGTGCATTCGTATCGGCTAGACTCTTGGTAGCCAATCGCGGTCAACACTGATTCTGGCAGTTCCCAGAACTTAGCAATGGTGTAAGTCAGGCGAATGGAGTAGCTGTTCATCAGGCGCTTCAATGCCAACGAGTTAGGTGGAACAGAAGGATCAACATGCTTGAAGGCTTCTACCATCATCTGGAAAATGATCATCTTGCCTAAGTTCCGAATCAATCCAACAAAGTACGCCGCCGCTTGCTCTTCTTGAGATGAAGAGTCTTTCATCAACTCCTTAGAGAAAGACGCGGTTTGCACACTGTGATTCCAAATTTTCTCACCGAAATGACGCCAGTAAATGTTATTGCCCGGCGTAAAGTTCTTCATGTAAGAATTCACCACGCCTTCAATTAGCCCTTGTGAACCCATATTGAGGAAAGCAGTTTTTAAGTCAGTAACTTGTTTTTCACTGCGTTTGTAGAAGGCGCTGTTAGCCAGTTTAATCACATCGGCAGCCATACTCGGCTCGCGCTCAATCACTCTTAACAATGCATCGACATCAAACTCGTCGCTCTGTAATTCGCCCATTAACGTGGTCACAGAGGCTGGCATCACTGGAAGTTCATTAAGCAAGGCTTTTGGAGAGCGAATCAAACGTTCGATTTGGCAAGCGACAAAATCACTAAATGGGTCTGACTCCGTTCGAAGGCGAGACTCTCCAAACAAATAATCAAGGAACTCACCATCGTGAAGGCTAAGCGTCTTATCGACGATTAATGATGATGGCTGAGCAGACGACGGCGGAACAAAGATTGAAGACTGAACAGAATCAGTAGCAACGGTTTGTTGTTGCTCTTGTTGGGCAGGCTCTGCAGAGGGTTTGTTTTTTGAATAAACAAAAGGTGAGAATAGTGCCTGCAATACCCTTTTAAACATCAATACGGCTCCTAGATGATTATCAAACAGTTCGGGATATATAACGGCGGTGATTATCGCACAGGCAACTCATAAACCATACAGTGATAAATGAATCATTAACCTTTCAGCTGTATAGGATCTGTTACCCAACAATTTGCTCAGCTCCTCGGTATTCACCAGGAACAAAAAGAGCGAGCAAATAAAGCTTGCTCACTCTTCCATCAATCTAAACCGTGAAGCTGACTAAAACTAGCGTTCTGCCACTTCCAACACGATCTTACCAACATGCTTTTTCTTTAAGAACTCATCTTGCGCTTTATGGATATCGGCTAGCGGATAAGACTCTGCAACGATGGCGCCAATCTGCTGTTTCTCGATACGATTAACCAAGTTTTGGAATACTTGCGGTTCTAAAACCGTGCAACCAAAAAAGCTGAGGTCTTTGAGATACAAAGTTCGCACATCAAGCTCAACCATTGCACCACCAATCGCACCAGACACAGCATAACGGCCATGCGGTTTTAGGACTTCAAGAAACTCTGGCCACTTGTCACCAGCAACTAAATCGATCACCACATTCACGCTGCTTTCGCCTAGCGCGTTAACCAAATCTGCATCACGGGCAATCACTTCATCAGCGCCAAGTTCAAGTAACTGTTGGTTCTTGCTTGGGCTAGTGATGGCAATAACATACGCGCCGCGAGCTTTTGCTAGCTGAATAGCCGCAGAGCCCACACCGCCCGATGCACCTGAGATAAGCACGCGATCACCTTCAGCCACATTGGCACGAGTTAGCATGTTCTCTGCTGTTGAGTAAGAACATGGGAAAGACGCTAGCTCAACATCCGACATAGAACTGTTCACCGCGTAAGCATGCTTAGCTGCTACTTTGGTGTATTCAGCGAAACCACCATCGCATTCAGATCCGAAATACCATGGCTGTGGTAGATCTTGTCCATAAACCTCGGTCAAACAAGGCTCAATCAGAACACGCTCACCAATACGGTCAACTGAGACTTCATTGCCGACTTCCACGATAAAACCACACACGTCAGCACCTTGGATACGAGGGAACTTTAGCGCTTCACCCGACCAACTGGCATCGTCTGAATCATCACTTTTTGCATACCAACCGATTCGCGTGTTGATGTCAGTATTATTAACGCCTGCTGCCATGACTTTGATCAGCACTTCATTAGGCTCAATTTTTGGAACAGCAATGTCTTCACGGTAGCCAAGCATTTCTGCCCCGCCGTGCCCTAGCATCTCTGCGCCTTTCATTGTTTTTGGTATCTCGAAATTCATACTGTTTCCTTGAGTAATTTTGTCACCATATTCTGTGCCGATGCCACTGCTTCTTCGCCTAAGACTGGCCACGCGCTTGATACGCCTTCATGAAGTAAAAACAGCGGTGTCGCGAGATCCTCTCGCAGGCTCTGCTTGCCTATTAGCAAACGAACTTGTTCTTTATGCTGTGTAACCGCTTGGCTGATAAGCTCATTATCGGGAAACGCGGCCATCGCATTCATCGACATGCACCCGTGCGGCGCATATTCTTCTAACCATTGTTGGAGCTTGTTGAAGATATGAGTAACCGATGCGAGCCCCTTTTCAGGCGACGTTTCCAACAAGAAATCTAAGTAGCGTTGGTGTCGATATTCCAAGGCACCAACGATCATCGCTTCTTTTGAAGGGAAATGTTTATACAAGGTTCTTAGGCTTACATCGCACGCCGTTTTCAGCTGTGCAACGCTCGGCTCAGCAAAACCTTGCTGGCTAAATGCCACCTCTAAGCTTGCTGCAATCTGTTCTCTCAACATAGTGCTCTCTCAATACCCGACAAAGGGTAGAATGATTGTTCTACCTACAGAGTAGAACGATCACTCTACCCCTGTCAATATCCAAATTTACAAACCAAGAAATGATAAATTCCGCGCCAAACAGGACACGGAATTTATCAATACAGATGAGAGACTTAGCGTTTAAGCTGGAGTCGACTGCGTATCGTCACCAGAACAGATAACGCGCCACAAAGTACCAACACTACACCTAGATCTTGGAGCATTCCCGCTAAAGCGAGCCCTGAGCCGATCAAGGTGTAATACATCAAACCAAACAGTGCGCCTGCACTTCCTGCTTGAGATTGGTAACGTACCAACGCTCGGCTCAATACATTGGGAATCGCAATGCCAAACGCCATAACCACCAACATCATTGGAAGCAAGAACCAGATCGTGTGTTGTGAAAAATACACACCCACCGCACCTAATGTTTGAAGCCCTGCTGCGATACCAATCAGAGACATTGAAGACACTTGTCTCTTCAACAATGTCTTGTTCACCAAGCTTCCCAACAGAGTCCCGAACCCAAGCACAATGCCGCTGTAGCCAAACTGCTCAACGCTAAATCCAAGTTGAATGAAGGCAAATGAACCCAATTGATAATAGGAAAACAGTGCAATATTGAACGACGCAACCAGCAACGCAGACATCCATATATTGCTATCTTTGATCATGTGAATACTGAGTGACTTTAACTGCAATGGCTGCTTAGATTGTTGCGTTTCAGGCAATGACCATAGGCTATGTGCCAACAACGCTAACACCATAATAAACAAGGCAATAAACACATATTGATGCCCGCCCGCTTGGCTTAGTTGACCGCCAAGAAGCAGCCCGACGATTGGACTAATCGACAGCCCCATCCCCATGTAACCAAACACCTTGGCCAGTTCCGCGCCGCTAAAGGCATCGCGCAACATGGTTTGTGTCACAACCGAGCCAACCGCAAGCCCGAAAGCACCCATGGCTCTGGCTATCATCAACCACGTAAAGCTGTCGGTTTGCATAGCAATAAGTGCTGAACAGGCGAATAACCCCATGCCCAGTAACATGGTTGGTCGGCGCCCCCATTTGTCTGCCAATATGCCCCATACCACAACACCGAGCGCAAACGCTGAGAAGTAGATCGAGAGGGTTTGCGCCGCTTGTGCGTAACTCACATCAAAGGATTTCGATATTGAATCCAGAGTCGGGCTATAGATGGTTTCTGCGATTTGAGGGAACATCAGCAATAGCACCATTTGCCATAAAGAAGGTTTTGTTTTCATCATTTTTCCAAGACCAGTGAACTTGACGAGGAGTCTAGGGGAAACTAACCTTGGCTCGTTAACAACATTAAAACCAAAAACAACAAGATTGGGACAAATGGCATTAATCAGCGAAACCATTGAGTTTGATGCAGACAGCTTACCTGCGCCCGTAATAGGGATTGCGGCAGAGCTAGGTCAGCATGACTCAGGAATACATCACCACGTAAAAGGACAGTTGCTGTATGCTCCGCAGGGTTGCATCACCTTGACCTTAGAAAACGCCATTTGCATTTTGCCGCCGACTAAAGCCGTGTGGATCCCGCCTTATACCAAACATCGCGCGCAGATGACCAATGTGGTTGCTTATCGGTCGCTCTATTTTGATAGCAGTATTTACACCTGCCCAGAAGCGATTGAAATTGTGGAAGTGAATGAGCTTTTAAAAGCCCTGATCAATAAGATGGCTTTCTGGGATTGGGACGTTGCCCGCGAGCAAACCACCAATACCGCCAACCTATTCTGGGAAGAGTTTTACAGTGCTAACCAACACTCGTTTATCTTGCCACTACCGACAGATCGCCGCTTTAAAAGCTTTTGCAAACAAGTCCGAACCGCTTCCTTTCTTGCCCCAGCCCTCTCGACATTAGCGAACTCGGTTGGCGCAAGCACCAAAACGATTACTCGATTATTCAAAGCCGAAACAGGCATGACTTACCAAGAGTGGCGACAGCAATGGCGCTTGTTTAAAGCGATTGAACTGCTCTCAGAAAACCGACAAGTCGTTGATGTGGCTCATCTGCTAGAGTTCTCATCCAACAGTGCGTTTATCGCTTTTTTCAAACAGCAAACTGGACAAACCCCGTTGGCCTTTACCAAGTTAGGGGCGTGATTGTTGTTATCCAAACTCTGAAGTTTTACTGAGCTCAGATACAAAAAACCAGAACATGAGTTCTGGTTTTTAATGCCGATTCAACTAATCAATCAACACCAACGAATCGAGAATCCCTTTGCCACTGTGGATTCCACCTTCATTTTCGCTGGCAGGTTTACTGCGGATCAAGTAACCCGCGTAGCCGTCTAGCTCTGTTACTGGTTCACCTTTGAAGTAAACGGTGAACAAACCCACTTCGCTGACTAAGTCTGTCACGAGCGTTTGGTGAGTGTCACGCACTGCAATGGTCGGCACGTCACGTTCATGCGGGTACAAGCGCTGCATCAATGCCCACGCGTCGTACTCTTCTGGTTTAAGCAGGCTCAGTTGTTCGCTGATGTCGTCACCAAAGACACAATGGCCTCCGCCCTCGCCTTGGTTTTTTAGCACCCATTCTTGCTTGTTGGCTTGCGTGTTAAACCATCCAATCGACTCACTAGTTATTGGCTTCATATCGGCCAAGACACTCTTGACCAGTTCGGTTTCTTCTAGCGTTAAGCCCCAGCGGGCGTATTCTGTTGCTGGCATCATGGTCAGCAGCATTTGCATGGTTTTACTGGTCGCTAGTTGCTGGCTGATGGTCGCGTTCATTGCGACATGGTGTTGCTCCATAAACAAGCGAGTCTGACTTAACGTATGGCAACACACCGATTCATTTAGCTCTGGAGCCCAATAATCTGAATACTGGTAGCCAGCTCTTAGATACACCACATCGACAGCTCCGACATCTTTCAATAGCAGGCGTTGATTATCGCCCGATGAAAGCTGACAGCTCAACTGTTCAAAAGTACGACGCACCGTGCATAATTGCCCACTCACAAGCATCTTCAATGACTTGTTGCGGAATCGATGGCATTGGATTCATTTAGATATCTCATTCTTGGCGGGCATTTGGCACCCGTAATAAGACAATGCTCATTCGAAAAAGACGAAATAAATTTAAAAAACTTATTTCGCCGTTTTGATCATCGTAGCTCGCGGTTTACAGCTGAGGTTCTTGGGTCTTATTGACTATGAGGTCGCGAAGCCATTTGTGGCTTGGTTCAGAATCAAAGTAACGGTGCCAAAGCAAAAACAAACCACCGGGAACCAACTCAATAGGAATCGGTTTCATCACCAGTTCGCCACTCTCAATATAGTCACAAACCGAGTTGTACGGATAACACATTAACAAATCGCTTTGCTTGCACAGCTTTACTGCGCTGGTGATGTCCGACACGTTGGCGGCTTTGTTAATTTGAAGCTGTTTGGCTTGCAAGATCTCCAGAAGCAACCAGTCGCCAACGCCACCAGTGACTAACTGAATATGACGGTATTTAAGGAAGGCTTGCAGATTCCACTCTTCTTGAAGTACTGGGTGATCATTTCGCATCAAGCACACAGAGTAATCTTGCAGCAACTCGACGTGGTTTAGCTCGGCAGGGATATTTTGAATGTGGGTGCTAGCCCTTTCATCGAGCTCAAAAATTCCAATCCCGAAATCGACCTCACGCTTTAGTAAGCGCTTAAAGGTTTCGCTGCTCCAAGTAGTGCTGTTTACCGTAATGTTCGGCGCATCTGCTAGCGCGTTAGGCATAAATTTAGGGTAAATCGCGGTATAAGCGGTTTCAACAAGATCGATATTAAAAGTACGTTCGCTGTCTTTCGGCTCAAAAATGTCCGGCACGGTTAGCTGTTCAACTTGCAGAAGGATTTGATGAATTTTAGGCGCTAAAGAGGTGGCTTTCGGTGTTGGAAACAGGCCTTTTGACTCACGTTCAAACAAAGGGTCGTCAAACAAAGAACGCAGCTTAGTGAGTTGTTTACTCACCGCAGACTGACTAAGGAACAATCGCTCTGCCGTTTTGCTCACGCTGCGCTCTTCAAGCAACACGTGTAAACACAGCAGTAAATTCATATCACATTTGAGTAAGCTTTTAACATCTACCATGATATTCCTTAGATTCAGATTAATGATGACTTTATGTCACTTTAAATCATATCACAAACTTGTTAATTTAAGCCCATGTAACCTATGAGTTAATAACTCAAAAAATAATAGACCTAAGGAATACTCATGAACTTTCTAGCACTCCCTAAGATTGATCTGCACTGCCACCTAGACGGAAGTGTTCGTCCAGACACCATTATTGATCTGGCGAAACAGTACGGAATCGAACTTCCAGAAGACCGTGAAGCGGTAGTAAAGTCTCTAACAGTGCCTGAAGATTGCAAAAACCTAGATGAGTACTTAGCTTGTTTCAGCCTGCCACTGCAAGTAATGCAGACTGAAGAAGCGATTGAACGTATCTCTTTCGAGCTTTACGAAGACGCTGCACTAGAAAACGTTAAGTACCTAGAAGTTCGTTTTGCGCCAATCCTGCACGTAAACAAAGGTCTGTCTCTTGATACGATCATTGCAAGCGCAGTAAAAGGCATGAAGCGTGCTGAAGAGAAATACGACATTAAGGGCAACTACATCATGTCAGTGCTTCGTATGTTCCCTAAAGACTCGATCAAAGACGTGATCGACGCGGGCCAACCTTACCTAGGTAAAGGTGTGGTTGCGTTTGATATCGCAGGTGGTGAAAAGCCAGGTTTCTGTGCTGAATTCCCAGAATACACACAATACGCTCTTGAAAAAGGCTACCGCATTACCGTGCACGCTGGTGAGCAATGGCATGGTCAGAACGTTTACGATGCAGTCACACTGCTTGACGCTGAGCGTATCGGCCACGGTGTCCACATCCAAGGTAACGAAGACGCGTACAACATCGTTAAAGAGAAGCAGGTTGCGCTTGAAACTTGCCCAACAAGTAACGTGCAAACTAAATGTATTCACAAATTCAGCGACCACCCAATTGCTGAATTCAAGAAAGACGGCATCGTTGTAACGATCAACACAGATAACCGCACTGTGTCGAACACTACCATGACTAACGAAGTGAAGCGTGTATGTGAAACGTTCGGTCTAACAAAAGAAGATTACGTAGAAATCTACAAGTACTCTGTAGAAAGTGCGTTTGCTTCAGACGAAGTGAAACAGCACCTAATGGGTTTCGTTGAGCAAATCTAATTGGTAAAGCGCGCCTTTTGCTG
>NZ_JBGONQ010000056.1:0-15043 GCF_041439145.1 Vibrio sp. 1F255
GACAGCTCTGAAGGATCCTTCAACCGATCGCTTTGGCTTTAACTGATCGGCATTAACCCAGTGGGTGCCTTTTTTGATCGCGTTGAATCTGCTATCAGAGCCCTGCTATATACAGGAATTACTCGACTTGGTGAATACTCTCTTGAATAGTCAGACGGACTTCTGGGTAAAGCATCGAGTAAAGAAGCTTAGCGAATTGCTGAGTCTTCTCTAAATCGCAGTTGCCGTCGTTATCTAGGTACTGTTGCTGCTTCAACGTTGCGAACATAGAAGCAAACACACCTTTATCGAAGAATTCGGGAGCATTGATACCATGCAATCGACCAAGTCGCTGTGCGATGTCTTGGCTTTTCTGCTCAAGGTCAGATTTGTCCAGTTCCGGATTCTCTGCCAGCAAGTTTAGAGCAATAGAGTAGCGCTGTAGCGTTTCTGAAATCGTACGGCCTAACAGCATAAGAGCTTGGCTGTTCGATTGGTTGATCGTCACTTCATTGTCAGACACAACAATCATGCCCTGGCTAACAAGTTCATCAATGATGTTTGATACTACGCCTTCAAGCTGTGATTCGTCGTAGCTTAAGAACAGCTCTTTCTTTAAGAACGGATAAATTGCTGCAACATTCTTTTGAATCGCTTCAATCGATAAACCGCGCTGACGAATGGTCATCTGGGCAATTAAAGATGGCAGAGCGAACAAGTGAATGATGTTGTTTCGGTAGTAGGTCATCAGAATTGACTGGTGACGGTCTAGCGAAATAATGTCGCCCATTGAGTCTGATTCAATTAGGAACTTGTTCAGCGATTCAGCGTGTTTTACCAGATCTTCAGCACTGTCTTTTGGTACCGTAAATGTATCAGAGTAAGGTACGTTCTTAAGCAGAGACAGGTAGCAATTGATCTGAGAAACCAAAGAGTCGCGAGACAATGCGCGCTGTCTTGAGGCTAATAGCGCGGTTGCACAAAGGGTCAATGCGTTGGTCGCCGCGGCATCGTTAATGTGCGTCATCATTTTGGTCGCCAAGTCATTAACCACCGGATTCATCCATTGTGGTTTACTGGTGCCCATTGGGTCGATGTCTTTGGTCCACTCAGGTGAGTGTTCATTCAGGTATTGGTTCAGTTGAATAGGCTCACCGAAGTTCACGTAGCCTTTACCAAAGTTACGTAGCTTACGAATGGTACGAATCACTAAGCTCGCGTTTTCTTTCTCTTTACGCTTACCACGAAGTTCTTTTGCGTAAGTCGCCACTTCCATCACGTGCTCGTAGCCGATGTACACAGGAACCAAAGTCACCGGGCGATTCATGCCGCGCAGCATCGCTTGAATAGTCATCGCCAACATGCCGGTCTTCGCTTGCAATAAACGACCTGTACGAGAACGCCCACCTTCACTGAAGTACTCTACTGAGTAACCTTTAGCGAACAACTCCGCTAGGTATTCACGGAAAATCGTCGAGTACAGCTTGTTGCCTTTGAAGCTACGACGAATAAAGAACGCACCACCATGACGGAAAATAGGACCGGCAGGGAAGAAGTTCAGGTTGATACCCGCAGCGATGTGCGGCGGCACCATGCCTTCATGATAAAGCACATAAGAAAGCAGTAAGTAGTCCATGTGGCTACGGTGACAAGGCACGTAAACAATCTCGTGACCATCTTGAGCCAACTTACGAACCGTTGAAGCGTTGCTGATATGCAGGCCTTGGTACAACTTATTCCACAGCCAACCAAGAATCTTCTCACCACGCTTGATCAGCGAGTAAGAGAAGTTCGCAGCAATCTCGTCCATAATGTCTTGAGCTTCTTTGCTCGCTTTCTCGATCGAGATGTTCTTTGCTTGTGCTTCGTCTTCAATCGCTTTTTTGATCGCTTCTGATTTTAACAGGCGATCAAACAGAGCTTGGCGGCTTGGCAGGTTAGGGCCTGATGCTGCAAGCTTTTGGCGAGAGAAGTGAATACGTGCCACGCGCGCCAGTTTGTGCGCGATGGTGCTGTCGGTGCCGTGTGAGTTGGCCATGTAACGCAGAGAAACCACAGGACTAAAGCGAACCAAGCAGTCACGACCGGCTAGCAATACCGCTTTTGATTTCTCTAAGCCGTTCATTGCCTGTAGGTAAGGCTTCTGGTTATTCTCTTTACCAGGTTTGCGCCCCCACAAAACGGTAGCAGGGATAACTTGAACATCGAGTTCAGAGTCGTCGGCGTGCAGTGAAAGCAATTCAGAGAACACTTCAATTGAAGAGCTTGGTACATAATCATCGTCTTGCAGCAGAGTTTTGCGAGAAGAGATGAAAACGTAGCGTTGCAGTGATTTGCCGTTGATTTCAAGCTTGCTCAACGGATCAGGTAGGCCTAATTCAAGTGCATGTTTTTGCAATGTAAGAATGTCGACACTTGAGCGAAACGGTAAGGCGTATACAATCGGTTTGCTCAAATCAATGTTCAAATCCTCAACAGGGTTTGAAGGAATTGATGTGCCCTTTACCAATACGGATAAAGGTAGCTTCATTAATGAACGTGAAAAAGATTGTCCAGAAGACATATAGGTTCACTGCCTCAATAGTTATTTCAATGTGCTGAAGCGTATCTCTATTTCTCTGATAAAAAGGATAAATCCTATGAGTGAAATAGGGATAAGCCTAGGCGTAAATTTAATCGATGCAAGAATACCAGAAACTGGTCTAACCTTTTAATGGAAATAGTCATATTGCCGTTAAGTTTGTGGAAAATCATTCATCGACTGATTGAGTATAGGGTTAAAAATGACCAAAAAATCAAACACCGGATTCAAACGCATCATCAAAGCAGCAGGCTTTTCATGGCAAGGCATTACGAGTTCGTTTAAAAATGAGGCTGCATTTCGACAGGAAGTGTTCATGGCGGTCGTGCTTATTCCGTTGGCATTTTACCTAGATGTAAGCCAAGTTGAACGAATCTTAATGATCTCATCGGTGGTATTGGTGATGGTTGTCGAGCTAATCAATACCGCGATTGAAGCGGTTGTCGACCGAATCGGCAGTGAACATCATGAGCTTTCTGGGATGGCTAAAGATGTCGGTTCGGCAGCAGTTTTCATCTGTTTGGCACTCGCAGGTTATGTGTGGCTAGAGATCCTGTTTTTGTAATTTGCTAAAAATGAACTAAAAACAACCAATTGCTTTGCTTTTGTTCAGTTACTGGATATACTCACAGTCAACTGTATAAAAAGACAGGTGAATCATGAAGCCGTTAACGCCCCGCCAGCAACAAGTCTTTGACCTTATCAAAGGTAAGATCGAAGATTCCGGTATGCCACCGACACGTGCAGAAATCGCGCGTGAACTAGGCTTCCGTTCTGCTAATGCTGCAGAAGAACATTTGAAAGCTCTTGCTCGTAAAGAAGCGATTGAGATTATCCCGGGTGCGTCTCGCGGTATTCGTATTTTGCTTGAAGATGCAGCAAACGAAGAGCAAGGTTTACCATTAATCGGTCAGGTTGCCGCTGGTGAGCCTATCTTGGCTCAAGAGCATGTAGAAATGCATTACCAAGTTGATCCAGGCATGTTTAAACCACAAGCTGACTTCTTACTTCGTGTAAATGGCGAAAGTATGAAAGACATCGGTATTATGGATGGTGATTTATTAGCTGTTCATAAAACACAAGATGTACGCGATGGTCAGGTTGTAGTGGCTCGTGTCGATGATGATGTAACGGTAAAACGCCTAGAACGTAAAGGTTCAACGGTTCTGTTACATGCTGAAAATGAAGAGTTTTCTCCAATCCATGTCGATCTAGAATCTCAACACTTGTCTATTGAAGGGCTTGCGGTTGGTATTATTCGCAACACCGACTGGATGTAGTCAGTACAAACAGCTTATTGATATTTATTCTCAATAACTTGTCATTGTAATTGATATTCATTATCATCTTCTTTGTCGAGATACAAGGAAGATGATGATGCCAAACCCAACCAAACCTCAAATGAAGCCGCTTACTCGTAAGCCGCGCTCCTCTGTTCAAAAGGCTTCTTCTGAACAAGGGTCTGCACATCAAGAATTCCAAGTTCCGACGAACCTCGTTCAGCATCTTTGGTTTCGTAGCCGTGAAAGCCTAGCTGATGATGGTCTCGTTTATGATCCTATCGCAGCTCAAGCCTGCAAGCGTTGCCAGCTCGCACCAGAATGTCTTACCGGTGAACTCGACCAACAGCAACTCCTTTACGCGACACTGACTCAACTTTGTGATTCTCAAGTTCAACAGTTTTTATCTCATAACCCAGATGCTTGGATTATTAACGTGGGAGCAGGGCTCGATACCCGTTTCTACCGTTTAGATAATGGCCGCTGTCATTGGGTTGAGTTAGATGTAACCGAGAATCTGCTTTGGCGACAACGCTTGTTCCACAAAAATGAACGCTATCGCTTAGAGTGTGGCTCTGTCGATGACCTAACTTGGTTGGATGAACTTAATATTCCAGAACAAGCCTCGGTGATGGTGGTGTGTGAACATGCTTTGCTGGATTGTAATGAACAACAGACCGCGAACTTCATTCAGTCTTTGAGCCGCTACTTTACTCATGCACATGCGTGTTTAGTCTTAGCTGGAGATAAAAGCTCAAGTACGTTGGGACAAAAGCTTGGTTCAGGAAAGTATGCTCATGGGTTGTCTTCACCAATAGACAGCGTTCTTAATTGGCTGCCATGGGCACAATGGGTAAAAGCGTTTTCTCCCCTAGACCAACAATGCAATCGTTGGAAATTGTGGCAGCGGCTTCTTTGTAAGATCTCTCAGGTCAAAAAGCGTTTAACGCCGCAGTTAGTGCTCGTTAAGTGGTAACCCTAGTGGTTCTGTATTTCGAGTAACTGAGTACATAGCCGGTATAAGTAAAATTCCACAACATAGTGAAAGCCCACCCACTAGGTTAAACTATCGCCTCTAATCTAAGAGGTGATCGTGAAGCTATTTAATCCCCAAACTATTTTTCAAACGCTATCCAATCAGGCGATGCACAAAAAAGTGCTGCTGCTCGCGATCCCGATGGTTCTCTCTAATATTACTGTTCCACTGCTGGGCTTAGTCGATGCGGCGGTTATCGGTCACCTCGAGCACTCTTGGTATTTAGGTGGTGTGGCGCTGGGCGGCACAATGATCAGCGTGACCTTTTGGTTGCTTGGTTTCCTGCGCATGTCGACAACAGGGCTAGCCGCACAATCTTATGGTGCGAATGATGGCAAGCAACTTGGTTTAGTCTTTGTGCAAGGCGTGACCATGGCCTTAGGGTTTGCTGGTGTCTTTTTGCTTTTACACAGTCTAGTCGCCGATTTAGTTTTCTCATTGAGTAGCGCCAGTGATCAAGTTAAGCACTATGGTCAGCAATATTTCTCAATCCGCGCTTGGAGTGCGCCTGCTGCGCTAACTAACTTTGTGATTCTAGGTTGGTTACTCGGGACTCAAAATGCCAAAGCGCCCATGTGGATGGTGATCATCACCAATATCACCAATATCGTTTTGGATATTGTTTTTGTTATCGGCTTAGGATGGCAAGTGGAAGGTGCAGCATTGGCATCTGTAATGGCTGATTATGCCGGTCTAACATTTGGCTTGATTTGTGTTTACCGAATCTGGGCGAAGAAGCAGTTACCATCGCCATGGGATCTGCTTAAGAAAACCAGCCAAGGTTTGAGTCGTTTCGTGAAATTGAATCGCGATATCTTTCTTCGTTCATTGTATCTACAAGCGACTTTCACTTTCATGACTTTCCAAGGTGCAAGCTTTGGCGATGATGTTGTTGCGGCCAATGCAGTGTTGATGAGTTTCTTGATGATCATCTCTTATGGGATGGATGGCTTTGCCTACGCAATGGAAGCGATGGTCGGTAAGGCGATAGGCGCGAAAGACAAAGATGAACTGAACCAGTCATTGATTGGTACTTTCTTCTGGAGCTTTAATATTTGTTTGGTACTGACCATAGCGTTCGCACTCGCTGGCTCGAGTTTGATTAATATGATCACTACCATTCCTGACGTGAAGAACCAAGCCGAGGTGTATTTACCGTGGTTAGTCGCAATGCCATTGGTGTCTATGTGGTGCTTCTTGTTGGATGGTATTTTTGTTGGAGCAACCAAGGGCAAGGATATGCGCAATAGTATGTTTGTTGCGACCTGTAGTTTCTTCGCGATTTTCTATTTAGCATCAGGTTTAGAGAACCATGCACTGTGGTTAGCGATGCTGAGCTTTATGGCAATGCGCGGAATTGGTCTTGGTGTGTTGTTTGTTTCTCAGTGGAAGAAAGGGGAGTTTCTCGCTTAGCTCTGAGGGCTCTGTTTGTGGAGAGTAAATGAGGCTGTACAGGTAAAGGGGTATTTAGAACATCATGATCTAATTACTATCATGCCTTAATATTCAGTGTTTTAAATAAAAACAGCAAGCGCGTGGCTTGCTGTTTATGTATTTGGCCTATGGGTGGTCAAATACTCCTATTGGTTCTTTATCTAGAATAAACGGTTAAGCCCGTTGAGTGCTGCAACACGATAAGCTTCCGCCATCGTTGGATAGTTAAAGGTTGTATTCACAAAGTACTCGATGGTATTTGCTTCACCTTTCTGTTCCATGATCGCTTGTCCGATATGGATGATTTCAGCGGCACGCTCACCAAACACGTGGATACCTAAAATCTCTTTGGTTTCGCGATGGAACAGAATCTTCAAGCTACCAATGTCTTTACCCGCAATTTGAGCACGAGCTAGGTGTTTGAATGAAGAACGTCCTACTTCATACGGTACTTTAGCTGCGGTAAGTTCTTGCTCGGTTTTACCAACAGAACTGATCTCCGGGATGGTGTAGATGCCGGTTGGAATGTCTTCGATAAGGTGGCGTTCAGCTTCACCTTTCACAATTGCTTGAGCCACAAATCGACCTTGGTCATAAGCCGCGCTTGCTAGGCTAGGGTAGCCAATCACATCACCGACAGCGTAAACATGGTCAACATTGGTTTGGTAATTGGTATTTACTGAGACTTGCCCACGCGAGTCCGCTTCTAAGCCAACAGCACCAAGGTTCAGTTTATCGGTATTACCCGTTCGGCCATTGGCATACAGTAGGCAATCAGCGCGCATCTTTTTACCTGACTCTAGGTGAATGATCACGCCATCATCAGTGCCTTCAATTTTCTCAAAGGTTTCATCGTTGCGAATCACGACACCGCTGTTCCAGAAGTGATAAGAAAGTGCATCTGAGGTTTCATTGTCTAGGAATGACAACAGACGGTCACGAGTATTGATAAGATCGGTTTTTACACCCAAACCGCGGAAAATCGACGCGTATTCACAACCAATAACGCCAGCACCATAGATGATGATGTGTTGCGGGTCGTGTTTAAGAGAAAGAATCGAGTCACTGTCGTAGATACGTTCATGCAGGAAGTCGACGTTATCTGGTTGGTAAGGGCGAGAGCCTGTCGCGATAACAAATTTGTCTGCACTGTAATGTTCTTCAGTGCCATCGCTTTGTATTACCGAGACAGTGTTGGTATCGATAAAACGTGCAGTACCAAAGACCAACGTGCACTGGTTGCGGTCGTAGAAGCCTTGGCGTAATCGAGTCTGCTTGTCGATAACCGATTTGGCATGCCCCAAAATGTTAGAAAACGTTGAGTGTATGCTTTTGTTGTTCTGACAAAACAGCGGATTACTGTTGAATTCGATAATACGACTTACGGCATGACGCAGTGCCTTTGAAGGAATGGTTCCCCAGTGAGTACAACCACCACCAACGCTGCTCTCTTTCTCAATGATTGCAACGTTCAACCCGGCTTTGGTTAATCCCATCGCTGCCCCTTCTCCTCCGGGGCCACTACCAATTACGATTACATCAAAGTGGTTGGAGTGCGGCATAGATATCTTCCTTGTTATATTTGAGTAACATTGCTTTAGCGAGATTTTAACTGATTCTGTTCTTGGGTACATGAAAAGGGCATCAGAGAGTCGGTGGGATCACGCAGTGTTATCGAAAAAATAATATTTGGTATGTCGTATGTCTCCAAATGACAGTGTGGATATTGAAATTTTTTCTTCGAACGTATTTACTTCGGTACGTGAACAAAGAGGTATGTTTAGTGTCTTATATAACCAGAGTGCCTTATATAAATAAGTGATTCGCGTTATATTGAATAGAGTATTAGACATGCCTGTTTAGGCTGTAAAAGAAGAAATTGATAAAGTATGAAACCAATGGGCATTCGCGCACAGCAAAAAGAAAAAACTCGTCGCAGCTTAATCGATGCAGCATTTAGCCAACTCAGCGCCGATCGTAGTTTTTCCAATCTAAGCTTGAGAGAAGTCGCTCGTGAGGCTGGAATAGCACCGACTTCCTTTTATCGTCACTTCAAAGACATGGATGAGCTTGGCTTAACCATGGTTGATGAAGGTGGCTTACTGCTGCGCCAGTTAATGCGTCAAGCTAGGCAACGCATAGTAAAAGAAGGCAGTGTGATTCGTACATCGGTTGAAACCTTTATGGAATTCATTGAAAGCAGCCCTAACGTATTCAGACTGTTATTGCGAGAGCGCTCAGGAACTTCATTTGAGTTTCGTGCAGCGGTAGCTCGTGAGATACAGCACTTCTCTGCTGAGTTAACCGAATATTTGATAACGACTGGCATGACAAGGGACGAAGCTTTCACTCAAGCGGAAGCCTCGGTTATCTTAGTCTTCAACTCAGGGGCAGAAGCATTAGATTTAGATCGACGTCAGCGAGATGAACTGGCTGAACGCTTGATCATGCAATTGCGAATGATGGCCAAAGGGGCTTTTTGGTATCGTAAAGAACGTGAACGTAACCGATTAAAAGGCGGGATTGAATAATGTCGAATGAAAATAATACTGTAAACCGTGGTTCAGAAAGAAAGACACTCGTACTTGCTGTTATTGCCGGTGTGTGTGGTGATGCTCTGTTATCTTGGGTAACAATGAGCGAAGTGGGCTTCTCTATTTTCCCACTGATTGCTTTAGTCTTGGCTGTACAAGCACTTTACCAAGAGTACCTAACTAACCCAGTATCTGAAGATATTCCACTAGTAGGTTTGGCTTGTTTCTTTGTAGGTGCATTTGGCCACTCGGCTTTTGTGAAGGCACAACACCCTGATGCTGGCTCAAACTTCTTTGCGATTATTGTCGCGATGTTGCTTCTTGCATGGGTAGGTAAGAAACTCGGCTTTATCGGCAAAACTGCTTAAGCTGATTTAGAAATTAAAAAAACGAGCCAATGGGCTCGTTTTTTTGTATCTGCTGTTTGGCTTAGACCTGAAAGCGATACTTACGCTTTACGCTCTAGGAATACGCCAGCTTCCATGTGGTGCGTGTAAGGGAACTGGTCAAACAGAGCAAAACGAGTGATGTCGTGCGTTTCGCTTAGGATGTCTAGGTTCTCTTTCAATGTTTCAGGGTTACAAGAGATGTACATGATACGCTCGTAGCCTTGAACCATCTTACAAGTATCAACATCCATACCTGAACGCGGTGGATCAACAAAGATAGTGTTGCAGTTGTAGCTCTTAAGATCGATGTTCGCTTGCTGTAGACGACGGAACTCACGCTTGCCTTCCATTGCTACAGTAAAATCTTCTGCAGACATACGGATGATCTGAACATTTTCAATGTTGTTCGCAGCGATGTTGTATTGCGCAGATTCTACTGACGGTTTCGCCAGTTCAGTTGCCAGTACACGCTCGAAGTTTTGTGCTAGCGCTAATGAGAAGTTACCGTTACCACAGTAAAGCTCAAGTAAGTCGCCTTTGCTGTCTTGAGTACAATCGACAGCCCATTCCAACATTTTCTCTGCCACTTTGCCGTTGGGTTGAGTAAAGCTGTTCTCTACTTGTTGGTAGATGTAGCTATCACCATTCACATCTAGCTTTTCAATTACGTAGTCGCGGTCCAGTACGATTTTCATCTTACGCGCACGGCCAATCAGGTTTAGGTTAAAACCTTCATCGTTTAATTGCTGCTTAAGTGCTTTAGCATCTTGAATCCACTGTTCACCTAATTGACGGTGGTAAAGCAATGACACCAAAATTTCGCCGCTTAACGTAGAAAGGAAGTCTACTTGGAATAGCTTGTGGCGCAGAGAGTGGTTGTCCTTCATTGCATCTGTTAATAGAGGCATTAGGTCATTGATAAGACGGCTAGCTGCAGGGAACTGGTCTACGCGGTATTTTTCTTTAGTCTCTTGATTGAACATGACGTAATACATATCGTCACCTTCATGCCACACGCGGAACTCAGCACGCATGCGGTAGTGTTGTTCTGGAGATTCATACACTTCCAGTTCAGGCACATCATATTCTGAGAACATTTCTGTAAGACGCTCTGTCTTTTCTGCCAGTTGTTCTTGGTAGCGTTGCGGGTTTACATCTAAATTCGCCATTGTTATGCCTTTTGCTGTCGTGCTTTTAAATCAAGAGCGCAGATTTTATTCAATCACAGGCGCTTGTCCAGTGTTGAGAGCCATTCAATGTAAATCGACCATGAAAACTATAGCTTATAACTATCTTAGACTAGACAAATGATTCATAGGTCAATACTATCTTCGGCAAGCTGGTGTCATTTAGATGTATAGATGGCTGAAGAGGGAATCTGGTGTAAATCCAGAACTGACGCGCAGCGGTAAAAGAGAACAAGTATTCACAAGACACTGCAAATAGCTTTTTGTGGGAAGTCGAATATAAGGTAACCAAAAGGTTGTGCTCTTGAGTCCGAATACCTGCCAGTAGCTAAACCATAAGATGTGGTTTGGTAGGAATTTACGCGATTTAGGATAACAACATGAACAAATCCCTTTTAGCGATAGCTGTAGCATCGCTGCTTTCACCTATCTCCAATTTACACGCCCAAGAAGCCTCTGCCGACGAAACCATGGTGGTTACGGCTAACCGTTTTGAGCAAAGCACGGAAAGTGTTGTCGCTCAAGTTGAAGTAGTAACACGCCAAGATATCGATCGAATTCAAGCTAAGTCTCTAACAGATGTGTTTAGACGATTGACGGGTATTCAGGTTTCACAAAATGGAGGCCGAGGACAGCAAGCTTCGATCTTTGTTCGTGGTGCTAATTCTGATCAAGTGCTTGTTCTCATTGATGGTATTCGTTTTGCGCGAGCTGCAAAGGGTGGTGTCGATTTTAGCCAGTTACCAATTACATTCGTTGACCGAGTGGAATACGTTCGAGGAGCTCGTGCCGCTATGTATGGCTCAGAAGCTATCGGCGGTGTTATCAACATTATTACTGTTGCAAACTCTGACAATGAAAAAACGGCAGTTAGTGCAGGTTTAGGAAGCTTAGATTACCAAGAGCTGAGCTTTGTTAGTGGTACTAAGGTCGGTGAAAATGGTCACTTGAACGTATCTGTTGGTTACGATTCCGATGAGGGATACAACGTTCATCCATTACCAGGTGTTAATGATGGTGATCGCCATGGTTTTGAATCACGCAATGCTCTAATTGGTTATGTTCATAATTTTGATCAGCAATGGAGTGGCTTCGCGAATTTCCGTATGTTTGAAACCATTTCTCAGTACGATGGTTCATTTGGTACAGACCATTCTTACAAAGAAGCTGAAGTTCAAAATTCGACCTTTGCTACTGGTGTTAAATATAGTGGCAGTGAACTTAAGTCTGATTTCTTAGTTAACTATCAGAATCAAGATAACTGGAACTACGAACAGTCTTTAGGCAAGAACTCAGCGTCAGCAACATCTGATGAGCTTGAACAGCTAAATGTTCAATGGGTGAATTCATACAAACTAACGTCGTCACTGACTCTTAGTGGTGGTGTAGATTGGCGTGATGAGGCTTATATTGTTAAGCCTTCGAATACTGAATACGACAGAACGAATGTTGCGTACTTCGCTGCATTAAACGCAGATGCGGATAAAGTGTTCGGAGAACTGAGTCTTCGTGTTGATGACAATGAGCAGTTTGGTACAGAAACTACTTACAACACAGGGTTAGGCTATCGTTATGCTGAGTGGCTTGTTGTAAAAGCAGCTTATGGCACATCCTTCAAAGCACCTAACTTGTATCAACTATATAGCTACTACGGTAATGCACAGTTAGAAGCTGAAAAGGCAGATTCATTTGAACTGACTTTTGGTGGCTTAATCAAGGGTGTTGATTGGTCGATTACTGGCTATGACACGAACGTCGAAGACTTAATTGATTACAACTACGCGACAAGTAAGTACTACAATACCGATGGCGAAAGCCAATTACGTGGTGTGGAAATGGTCGTTGGATTTGATACTAGCTTTATTAACCACCAAGTGAGCGCTAATTTCCAAGACCCAGAAGATCAATCTGGTGAGCAACTGATACGCCGAGCTAAGAAGATTTACAAGTATAATGCAGTGGCTAGTTTCGATGATGTTGATGTTTCATTAGGTTTCCAATATGTAGGTGAGAGACCGGACTTCTCTGAAGATCTCGCAGCGTATAGCTTGTTTGATGTTTCAGTGAACTACTATGCGAATGAAAACCTTACTTTAAATGGTCGAGTGGATAACTTAACTGACGAAGAGTACGAGACTGCTGGTGGATACCCATCACCAGAGCGTACATATTACGTGAATGCTACTTACCAATTCTAATTATCACCTAAACCGCCTTCGGGCGGTTTTTTCTTATTGGGTATATCAATGAAAAAGAAAGTCGTCATAAGTTGGTCGTCAGGAAAAGACTCTACATTAACCCTAGAACGTCTACTTGAAAGCACCGAGTATGAAGTTGTTGCTCTCTATACTACGTATGTTGGTGATGAGGTTCCTTTCCAGGTAACTCCTATTGATGTCGTTGCCATGCAGGCACAATTAATCGGTTTGCCACTCATCACCATAGAGCTTCCTGAAGTGTTCCCGAGCAATGAGATTTACCAAAGTACGATTGTCTCAGCATTGGAAGGGTCTTGCTTATCAATTGATGCGGTCGCATTTGGCGATATGTTTTGCAATGGCATTGCCGACTATAGAAAAAGCTATATAGAACCGGCTGGCTGGGAGTGTGTGTTTCCACTAATGGGAGAGAGTAGCCAAACTCTGGCTCAAGAAATCATAAATAGAGGAATCGAAACCTTTCTCGTCACAGTTGATAGCGATGCATTAGACATGAGCTATTGCGGGAAAGAATACACGCCTGAACTAATAGACAGTTTGCCAAGTCACGTCGACCCATGTGGAGAAGATGGTGAGTTCCATACCTTAGTCACGTCAGCGCCATGCTTTAAAGGTAAGCTTAAGATAGAGCTAGAAAATGTAGAGCAGGGTGAGCGCTTTGGGCATCAACGCTACCGAGCTTGCATTATGTAGAGTGATGATTGGCGAAAACTAGGTGAAGGGGTATCATTGCTGCGGAACTTATTACAGGTAATGGTTGTGTCGGAAAGCATACAAAAAAACATATTGGTCTTTGATTCTGGAGTTGGCGGTCTGTCTGTATATAAAGAGATAAGCCAGTTACTACCCAATCACAACTATATCTATGTATTCGATAACGAGGCTTACCCTTATGGTGAGCTCGATCAGCAAGTCCTCATTCAGCGAGTCCAAAGTATCGTCGCCAGTTTTGTGGCGAGTCACGCTATTGATATCGTGGTGATAGCTTGTAATACGGCCAGTACGATAGTCCTGCCGACACTTCGCGCTAATAACCTTATCCCTATTGTCGGCGTAGTCCCGGCAATCAAACCTGCTTCGTTACTGGCTAATAAAGCGGTTGGCCTTATTGCGACTCCCGCGACGATTACTCGTGAATACACACACGAGCTCATCAAAAACTTCTCGAGTAATAAAAGAGTAGAGCTGTTGGGTTCTACTCGGCTGGTGGATATGGCCGAAGATAAACTCAGAGGCGAGGAGATTAGCCTTGAAGAGTTACAGCAAATCCTTCAGCCGATGATCAACACAATTGATGTGGCTGTATTAGGATGTACTCATTTCCCATTGATCAAATCAGAGATTCAACAAGTACTAGGTGAAAGTGTAGTGCTGATAGATTCTGGTAAAGCGATAGCTAAGCGGGTTCAAGATTTGTTGGGTTTGGAAAGCGTTAATAAAGAAGGGGGAGTACGTGAAGTTTTTTGTAGTGCACTTCCTAAAAAAGAAAGTGCACTAAATAGTATGTTAAAGCAGTTAGGGTTTAGCTCAGTTCAGATTCGTCCGCTTCAGGATGTTTAGGATCATTTGCAACACGTACTTTTAAAGTGCGTTGCATGTAATCTTTATCGTTAAGTGCAGAGATTGCATGATTCACATCATTACTTGCCATAACAACAAATCCAAAGCCTCTTCTTTTACCAGTACGTTTGTCTTTCATTAAGCGTACTGCAAATACTTCACCATGCTCTGAGAATAATTCATGTACATGTGATTCGTTCGCTTTGTATGGAAGGTTACCCACATAAAGTGTTTTGGTTGAAGCCTTAGGTTCTGAATCTGATTTTGAGTCGGTGCTTGAAAAGTTAACAACAAAAGCGGAAGCCAAGACACCAAGGATAAAGGTAATTGCAGGCGATATATCTACCTGAGAGAAAACAATGCCGCCTAATACAGCCAGTGCGACAATTAACAACATCGATTTTTTTGAGTTCATATCGGAATACTACATATTAATAAACGAAATAGACGCATCTACCATTAACAAAATAGACACATGAATCTTACGTTCATGGCTTCCATTTTTCCAATGTATTGCTGTGATACGTCTCAAATGTTTAGTTTTTATTCGAAAAATGCGGATCTGGTGGCTTTTTAGGCGAACAAAACTTTTATTTCAAAAAGCCCTTGTGCTCCATCTCAATCTCTCTATAATGCCGCCTCACCGACACGGAGTGAGACGAAAGTCACACAGCGAAATCGGTAGAGAAAAAGAGTTTGAAAATAACCCTTGACTCTCAAAGTGGTGCAGGTATAGTACGCACCCCTAGCGACTGAGATGTGAATCACAAAGCGCTAGCGCTCTTTAATAATTTAAACCTATCAATCTGTGTGGGCACTCGTTGATGAATATCAAAACGTTTTA
>NZ_JBGONQ010000057.1:0-13851 GCF_041439145.1 Vibrio sp. 1F255
ACCTCAGCCTTCCAAGCTGATGATGCGGGTTCGATTCCCGCTGCACGCTCCAACTTATCCTTAAGTGTCATTACATGTTTTCTTCCAGCGACACCCTATTCAAAAAACTTCTCCGCTCGTTAAATCTATAAGCATTGATCCATATAGCTTAAGCCTATTTTGTTAAGTCTAGATTGACCAACCAACGCTAATTAAGCAGCTAGCGCTATTAGCTCCTTAAATCGCTTCGAATTTCTTAAACCTTTCCCATCACATATTGCAGCCTAGCTTTTTTGATGATTTTCAAAATTGTTCCAATTTAATAATCTTGGTCAATATCCGAAAAAACAGTTGTGTTAATGTGCGCGCATTAGCAACAACCCATAAATAATAAAAAATGTTTAAAAGCAATGAGTTAACAATAAACATCGATGCAATTAATGTCGCACTGTCAAAAGTCGAAAATGCGAACAAAATTCAGCTAGATACATTGAAAGGTTATGTGAACAGCGAGCCTGAACAGGCTGTACTGGCTTTTCGATCGCTGAATGAAGCAGAGTCAATCGATGACAAGTTTAAAAAGATCATGGCAGAGCTACCGCACCTGAGCGGCGAAGCACACCACCTGCTTGAAACTTCTATCTTGCTACAGTGACTATGAATAAAGATAAGCCTCAGCGAATCCCTCACAGCAAAGCGCTTTAGGTATAAGTTAAGACTTGTCTTTAATTTTCTAGCCCTCATTGAATTTCTAATTCAACAAAGCGCTATTGATTAACGTCTAAAGCGTTAACGACTTCACCATACCCGCTTCAGCGTGACCAGGAATATTACACGCGAACTCTACGTTATTATCACCATGGAAATGCCACAACAATTGCTTCGCTTTACCCGGCTTAACCGTAACTGTGCTACCCGAGTCATGAGCGTGATTACCCATATTTTTCATCATTTCACGGTGCTCTAATTGCTCTGAAGCAGAACCAATCGAGAATTCGTGATCAATCTTGCCTGTGTTCATCACAACAAACTGCACCACGTCGTTTGGCTCAATATCAACCTTGTTCCTAAATGTGATTTTCATATCGTCACTTAGCAGAACATGAACTACTTTATCCGGCTTTGCGCCTGTCGCTGGCATACCCACTTCAGACATACCTTCCATATTCATCATCGAATGGTCCATCTTTCCATCCTTCATCATGCTGTGATCCATTTTTGAATGATCCATCTCCCCATTTTTCATCATTGAGTGATCCATGCTTGAATGGTCAACAGCTGAGTGGTCCATTTCAGCAAAAGCCGTTGCAGTAGTTAACGTCAGTGCAATCGCAATAAGTGTCTTTTTCATGATCGTTCCTTAGATTAATTCAGTTATTTATTTGTTAGTTTCACATGTTCATGTGGTACGCCCTTACCCACTCTGTATTGGTAAGTAAGGGCTAATAATCAATACGTTATTTGTTTGTCTCGTTTTGGCTGCGCGTGATCTCACGTTGTTTCCAGAGCTTAAAGATTGCAGGCAACACCAGTAGAGTAAGCAGTAGTGCAGACGCCATTCCGCCTATCATCGGCGCAGCAATTCGCTGCATCACTTCAGAGCCCGTTCCCTCGCCATACATAATTGGAATGAGGCCAATAATCACAGTAAGTACCGTCATCATCACTGGGCGAACACGCAGTCCTGCGCCCTCACGAATCGCATCCGTTAAGTCTTCACTCTGAAGTGCTTGCTGGTTCTGCTCCGCATCCAATTTTTTGTAGTGCCATGCTTGGTTTAGGTAGACCAACATAATGACGCCTATCTCAACAGCTACCCCGGCAAGGGCGATAAAGCCCACACCCACCGCAATCGAGAAGTTGTAATTGAGGACATGCATCAGCCATAGGCCACCAACCATCGCGAGTGGCAATGTCAGCATAATCATCATCACCTCACCGACACGGCGGAAGCTGAGGTAGAGCAATAACATGATGATGGCGATGGTAATTGGCACAACGACACTTAAACGTTCTTTGGCGCGCTCCATGTATTCGTATTGACCAGACCATGCCAGTGAATATCCGGCAGGCAAGACGATTTGATCTGTAACGACTTTTTGCGCCTCTGCCACATAAGAACCAAGGTCGCGACCTTCGATGTCAACGAACACCCAGCCATTAGGACGCGCGTTCTCCGTCTTAATCATTGGTGGCCCATCTTCATAGCGAATATCCGCGACATCAGACAAAGCAATTCGCGCTCCATTTGGTGTCACTAACGGCAGGTTCTGCAGCTTAACGACAGAATCACGATAGCTTTGTGGATAACGAACATTGATTGGATAACGCTCTAGTCCCTCAACGGTTTCGCCCACGTTCATGCCACCAACCGCAGTCGAAATAACCTGTTGCACTTCTTTAATGCTCAAGCCATATCGCGCAGCAGAACGGCGTTTGATGTCTATCGTCACATAACGACCACCCGCAACACGCTCAGCGTAGACAGAAGCCGTACCACTGACGCTGTTGAGGATGGGTTCAAGTTGAGAGCCAATATCCTCAATCACGCTCAGATCTGGGCCTGCGATTTTGATACCAATTGGCGTTTTGATACCGGTCGCCAACATGTCGATACGCGTTTTGATTGGCATGACCCAAGCATTGGTCAAACCGGGGAATTGAATCAGATCATCAAACTCTTTACGCAGAGACTCCGTAGTGACACCGTCACGCCACTGATCTCGCGGTTTAAGCTGAATAACCGTTTCAATCATAGTCAGTGGCGCAGGATCGGTTGCTGTCTCTGCTCGACCAATTTTGCCCCACGTGGTTTCGACTTCTGGAATGGTTTTGATGAGTTTGTTGGTTTGTTGCAACAACTCACGCGCTTTACCAATTGAGATGCCCGGATACGTGGTTGGCATGTACATCAAATCCCCTTCATCCAAAGGAGGAATGAACTCACTACCAAGCTTACTGGTTGGGTAATAAGCAGACGCCATTAAGCCAAGTGCGATAACAATCATCACCTTGGGATACTTGAGGCTGAGGTTCAGAAGCGGTTTATACATCGCCACTAGGCTTCGGTTTACTGGGTTTTTGTGTTCAGGTAACACGTTGCCGCGAATGAAGTAACCCATTAGCACAGGAACAAGCGTGATAGCCAAACCGGCTGCAGCGGCCATTGCATACGTCTTGGTAAATGCAAGTGGCGAGAACATCTTGCCCTCTTGCCCTTCTAGCGCGAACACAGGCACAAAACTCAAGGTAATGATAATCAGAGAGAAGAACAGCGGTGCGCCAACTTCTTCTGCTGCCTTACCAATCACCTGCCAACGGTTTTTGTCAGTGAGCGGAGTCCGTTCAATGTGTTTATGAACGTTCTCGATCATCACGATGGCACCATCCACCATGGCGCCAATCGCAATCGCTATACCGCCAAGAGACATGATATTGGCGTTAATACCCTGCCAATGCATCACAATGAATGCACCCAAGATACCAACAGGCAGGCTTAGTGCGATAACCAGTGATGAGCGGATATGGAACAAGAACAGCGCACACACCACGGCGACCACGATGAACTCTTCAGCCAGCTTCTTCCAAACGTTTTCAACGGCTGAATCAATCAAAGTCGAACGGTCATAAGTCGCGACAATCTCAACACCATCAGGCAAGCCAGCTTGCAGTTCAGCGAGTTTGGATTTAACCGAGTCGATCACTTCACTGGCATTTTCACCAAAGCGCATCACGATAACGCCGCCAACCGCCTCGCCCTCACCATTGAGTTCCGAGATACCACGACGCATTTGTGGGCCAAGGTTAATGTCAGCAATGTCACCTAATAGCAGCGGAGTACCTTTGTCTGTCACTTTTAACGGCAAAGATTGAATGTCTTCGATGCTTGTAAGGTAACCCGTGGTGCGAACCATGTGTTCGGCTTCGGCAATCTCAACAACAGACGCTCCTGTTTCTTGATTACCATCTTGGATTGCCTTGTTGACTTGCTGAAGCGTCAGGTCATATGCACGTAACTTGGCAGGATCAATCTGTACTTGGTACTGCTTCACCATGCCGCCAACGGTCGCCACTTCAGACACGCCTTCTACAGTTTGCAATTCATACTTCAAGAACCAATCTTGCAAACTACGAAGTTCCGCTAAGTCATGCTGACCGGTTTTATCTTGCAACACGTAGCTGTAAACCCAGCCCACACCGGTTGCATCTGGCCCTAGTGTTGGCTTGGCACTCGATGGCAAGTTAGGTGCAACTTGGCTTAAGTACTCCAACACTCGTGAACGCGCCCAGTACATATCGGTATCGTCATTGAAGATGATATAGACATAGGAATCACCAAAGAACGAGTAGCCACGAACTGTTTCAGCACCCGGTACAGCAAACATGGCGGTGGTCAATGGATAGGTAACCTGATCCTCGACCACTTGTGGGGCTTGCCCCGGATAACTGGTTTTGATGATCACCTGAACATCTGACAAATCAGGAATGGCATCGACAGGTGTATTTTTAACGCTGTATAAGCCGCCAAATACGATGGCTACAGTAGCAACCAACACTAAGAAGCGGTTGCTAATAGACCAGCGAATGATTGCATTGATCATAGTTCGCCCTCACCCGTGCTATTCGTCGGTTCGAGAGATTTGAGCACATAATCAGAACCTTGCTTCGCCACTAGAAACCGAATGGTTTGACCCTCGGCAAACTCAGATAAATCAAGGTCATCACTGGCTTGGAAATTCATTTCACCCGCTTTCCAATTCCACTCAGGGACTGGCTGATGTTTTACAGTGATCATGCCAAAATCTGCCATCAACATGGTAATGTCACCCGTTACCCAAACTTCGCCGGCGATCTTGTGTTTGTTGACCTTGTAATCAACAACCTCGTATTGCCCTGACTCTGTCTTTCTCATCTCAAAGTCAATTGCCTTACCACGTTGCACGTCACTCATGTCCAAGCCTTCCACAAAGGTGAAATTCATCACCATGCCCGGCCAATCCCATTCTGGAACAGGCTGATGGTTAATCGTCACCATACGGCTGCCTTGCATAACATCGGAAATTTCACCGTTTGCCCATACGGTTTCCGCTTCTTCCTCAACACCATTGATGCGTGACAGATCAGCTGATTGGCTCGATTCAGAATCCAACATGAAGTGTGCAGAAGTGACAATACTCTCACCTTGCTCTAGCCCTTGAAGCACCTCTATTTTTTCGCCAGCTTCACGACCAACCTCAATACGAGCAGAGCGATACTTGCCAGAACCTTCTGACATCACCACTCGAGTCATACCACCGGAGTGAATCACCGAAGATCTTGGGATAGTAAGAACCGCTTCATCACTAATGGGTTTCAGCGCAATATTTGCAAACATATTTGGCTTAAGCTCGCCATTTGGATTGGAGAACTTCAAACGAACGCGCAAGGTTCGAGTTTTTGGGTCAAGGATTGGGTAAACGTAATCAACATTACCCACCCACTCTTTGCCGGGAATGGCATCTAGAGTCATCACCGCATTGCTGCCTGACGAGATCCAGTGCGCTTGACGCTCAAACACCTCAGCATCAACCCATACTTCGCCTAATGGACCAGCACTGATCACCGCTTGTGCAGGTGAAAGGTAACCACCTTCTCGGATATTCAGACTTGCGATGACACCATCGGCTGGCGCTTTGACTTCAATGGTTTGCGAGGCTTTGCCTTTGCGCGTAATAGCGCGGATTTGAGTCTTATCAACACCCAAGGTAATTAAGCGTTCAGTCGAGCCCTTGATCAAACCTTTACGACCCGTTTTATAAGCACTGATCAACTCTTCTTGTGCTTTAACAAGCTCTGGAGAATAGAGTGTGAAAAGCACATCACCTTTGTTTACCTTCTCACCCACTGCGTTGATGTAGAGCTTCTCAACCCAACCAGCTGCTCTTACGTTGGTTTGCCACAATGTACTTTCATCGAACGCCACATAACCCACGGTTTCAATCCGAGGAGATAGCGCTTCGAACTTAACTTTCGCTGTTTTGACACCCAGATTATTTTCTACCGACGAATCAATGAACACGGTACCGGGCTCATCTTTAACACCACTTGAGTCATCCGCGTAAACAGGGATTAAATCCATCCCCATAGGTGACTGACCCGGCTTGTCTCGCTGATAATTTGGGTCCATCGGAGCCACCCAATACAGAGGTTCATCCTTGGCCTGTTTACTTACATCTGCGCCTGTACTCGTTGCCATTGCTGACATGTCATGTGCTGGATTAATTAGAAAATGGTTCACACCAAAACCCAATGCACCACCGACCAATAAAGCGATTGTTGCTACTTTTACTGAACTCATTGTCTATTCCCTTATTGATTGGCTGTGTGTTTAGTTGCGCTTGAATTGAGTTGTGGTTGGTTTACTTGGTATTCAAAGCCACTGACTAACGCCGCCAGTTTGCTGTTAACGATGTTGAGATCGGTGATCAAACGTTGTTGCTCTAACTTAAGCGCCAGCTCATCGGTCGTTGCTAAAATGACATCGTTAAACTGAGCGGTATTGTTTTGATAGCCCCTCTCAACCGCGCTGATTCGCGCTGCGGTTTGAGGAAGCAAGGACGTTTGATAGCGATCTAATCGCTGGATCAGATTTGATCTGTCCACCAGCAATGCATTCACTTGCGCGTTCATTTGGGAAAGTAAGGTGTCTTTTTGAGATTTAGCCGCACCAACTTGATACTGAGCAGCCGATAAGTTTTTATCTTGTCGGTTCCCTGTAAACAGCGGGATGTCGACAGTCAGATAAGCACTTACCAGATCAGAAGCTGGTTCACCCACCATGTTATTGGCTTGACGGTGTGCATACATCACTTCCACCCCAAACTGCGGGGTATAAGCTTGCTCGGCTAACTCAACCTGAGTTTGATTGGAGGAAATACTGACATCGGAGATCTTAACCAAAGGATGGTCAGTCAGTAGCTGGTAGTGTTTAGTTGAATCGATATTGGTCGCTAATTTGCTTTCCAACAATGACCAATCGATTTGGTTAGTTGCATTCAGTGTGCCCTGAGAATCAAGAACCTGAGAGCCTAGCCAATCAGAACCCAACCATTCAGAAAGCTGAGAGATTAGACGACGCTGAACCTGCTGGTTTGCCTGAAGTTTCTCATCAAGCTTGCTCACTTGGAGCTGAGCATTAAGCAGATCTTGCGCTTCGCTTTTACCAATCGAGTAATTGGTTTGTACATAGTTTTCAAGCTCAACCAACAAACGACGATTTTGACGAATCACCGACTCAGCCTTTTGCTGATAACCCAACTCAAGCCAAAGCTGCGTCATGCTATTAGCAACCGTCAATTCTCTTGCGTGCACCTGCAAAGCTAACGCATCAGCCTGCTGGCCTGCCTTTTTCTGTTGGAGGTTAAGCGTATCGCCACGCTCAAACTGCTGCATCAGCCCTACCGATATATTGGTCATCGGGTCTTCGTCGAATTGAAAGCTATCGACAGGCAAACCGCCAAATCCAACTTTCAATTTCGGGTCCATTAAGGTCGAGCTGGCAATGCCCGTTTCTCGCATCGCTTGAGACTGAGCAAAGTACTGTTTGCGATTTCCATCTTCGCTTAAAGCAATCTCAATCAGTGTATTGAGTTGCTGCGTCGAGCTTGCTTGGTCATGTGCTGAAATGTGTTGAGCATTTGAAGCTGACGCCGTGGTAGCCGCGAGCATAGCACTTGAAAACAAGGCCATAGGCAAGGCAGCAGCAACCACTAAGCTCGTGTTCATGACAAACACAGAGGTTGTTGGTTTCATATTCACAATGAATGTCCATATCTAGCGCTAATTAGCGCATAAAAAAGAATGGCTTATCAGATTTATCTAACTGATAGAGCTGTATTTTTAGATATAGATTTATGCGGAAGGTGGGCGTAGCAAAGATTGAGCGCGTGCGACTTTCTGGCCAATCGTGACCGATTGAAAACGAGCTAATGAAAAGGAAAGTTGATCAACGGCTTGAACAGCCTGAATTGGATAGGGACTTGCAGAACACATTGAGGCACAGCAATCGACACTCGAACAATGGTTACCCATCATCGAGCTACCGTCTTCGCTCATTGAAGACATATCGCATTGAGCCATCAAAGCATGGGCACTCATGTTAGAGTCTTCAGCGTGTACTTCTTCACTCATCACATGACACCCTGCCATTGATTCATTAACCGAAGTATCGCTGTGGTAACAAGCCGACTTGCTCGACCCCATTTCCATCATCATTACTTCAGTCATCAAGGCTGAGGAGCTTGAGGCATAGCTAGACATCAACATCGCAATGATGCTGAAAACAATAATCCAAGTTTTTCGGAATGTGTTTGTCATAGCTTACCTTTGAATTTACAACGCAACTATAAACGTTCCCCTTAGGGTAAGGTCAATGCCATTGTGCCGATATTTACCTGACCGTTGAAAAAGTATTCATCCTCTCTTTCATCAAAATGAGATAATTCTTCGACTTTGCAGTTTTTTCTTTAAAAATTATCCAATTAGCTAGCGAAACCTCTATCTGTGTATTTTACTTAAGATAGTGCAACCACGATTCACGGATGATAAAAATGGCTAACAAAAAAAACGTCGAAGCAAACAAGAAAAATACAGAAATCAAAAATAAGAAAAGTAACAAGCTAGAACAAAAGAAACCAACACAAAAAAAGAAGCGCAGACTGCATTCACATCTAAAAGTGAATATCCCACTTTTTCAGTCACTCATGATGATTTTGCCATCATTGGCTAAACACGCTGCTGCGGAAAGTATAGACAATTCCAGCGACGCTGCAGATCAAGTAACCGCAAATAACGTGACCGAAAAAGATGTCACCGATGACCATAGCAAGGCGGACTCATCAGCGGTTGCTCTCCAAGACGCTCAGGCGAGTGACAACGACGTAAACTCCACCTTAAGTGCAAGTCATGCCGCCCATGGTTCGAGCTCTCACTTGGTTCCTTCTCATCATTTGTCGACGCTTTCTCACCCGCAAGTCCATTACATTCCTTCGGTATCGATGCCGACTATCTCCTCAGGGAGTAACGGTCAGCCGACTCATTCGAATGCGCCTACGACGCCCGCTTTACCCGTCACCTTTATGCCAGAAGTCATAAAAGGTACGTACGGAGAGCTTCATGTTGATGCAAATGGTCAATACACATTCGTATTGAATCCAAATTCTCCTCAATACATCCTGTTAAACCAGCACCAACCATGTACTGATCATTTTGCGTTACATCTATCTAATGGCTCGAGCATCATTGTTCAGATACCGGTAACAGGTAAGCAAGACACGCCAAATATTTCTGGAGACTTAACAGGTGTGGTAACAGAAGATCACAATATTGATTCACAAGGCTTGTTACATGCGAACGGCAAAATCGATGTCATAGACCCTGACCAAAATGAAAGTTCGGTTACGCCGGAAGTTATCTCAGGTAAATATGGTTCATTAACTATCGATGCTGATGGACATTGGCAGTATCAAGTTGATAACTCGCTCTCTAATGTTCAAGCTTTAACCGCAGCCACTTCACTGCATGAAAGTTTCACAATTCACACCAAAGACGGCACGCCTCAAACGATCGATATGACGATTGGCGGAAACGACGACAATGCCGTAATTACGGGTGTGGATGCTGGCACGTTAACTGAAGATTTAACGACACAAGTTCAAGGGCAGCTTTCGGTAACGGACTCTGATCTTGGAGAGGACCACTTTCAAGCCTCACAAGTGACTAGTAATTTCGGTACGCTAAGCATCACCAAAGACGGTGCGTGGACATACAGTTTAGACAACAATAACCCAGTAGTTCAAAGACTTGGCCAAGGTTCAACTGCGACAGACATCGTCACTGTTCACTCTGCCGATGGCACACCTCACAACGTAACTATCAACGTGAGAGGCACTAATGATAATCCAGTAGTAAGCAGTCAATCTCCACACCTCCCCTCAAAGGCAAATATTAGTGCACCTCCTTCGGGACTGGGGAAAACCATATATGAGGATGTAAATGTGCAAAATGGCCATTTACATACCGGCGGTCAATTACATGTTGATGATAAAGACTTCAACGAATCAACATTTTTGCCTGAGAATCTACATGGGGCTTATGGCGAATTAAAACTTACGAGTCAAGGCACTTGGTCTTACATTGCTAACAATAACAATCCGAATATAGAACAACTGAATAATGGCGACACGCTAACCGAGCGCTTTAAAATACATACAAAAGATGGATCGGTATTTGAACTTAATGTTTATATCAATGGCACCAACGATAAAGCGACGGTCAGTACAGCAACGGTCAGTATAGATGAAACCGACAGAGCGGTAACGGCTTCAGGTACGCTAACCAGTACTGACGTGGATAACCCAGACAATACCTTCACGCCAGGTTCCATTGCAGGCACAAATGGCGACCTCACCATTGATGTCAATGGTCATTGGGCGTTCACCGCCAACAGCGCGTTTAATAAATTGAACGTCGGCGATAAAGTCGAAGAAACCTTCACGGTGTCATCCATCGATGGCACACCGTCGACCATAAAAGTGACGATCAATGGCACCAATGATAAAGCTACTGTCAGCAGTGCGACCGTCGCCATCGATGAAACCGACAAAGCGGTAACTACCTCAGGTACGCTAACCAGTACTGACGTGGATAATCCAGATAATACCTTCACACCCGATTCCATTTCCGGTACCAACGGTGACCTGACTATTGATGCCAATGGTCATTGGTCGTTCACCGCGAACAGTGCGTTTAACCAATTAAACGTCGGCGATAAAGTCGAAGAGACTTTCACTGTCTCGTCTATTGATGGCACACCGTCGACCATCAAGGTGACGATTAATGGCACTAACGATGCAGCGACAGTCAGTACCGCAACAGTCAGTGTGGATGAGACTGATAAAGCGGTAACGACATCAGGAACGTTGACCAGTACTGACGTGGATAATCCAGATAATGCATTCACACCGGATTCTATTTCAGGTACCAACGGTGACCTGACTATCGATGCTAATGGTCATTGGGTGTTCACCGCGAGCAGCGCGTTTAATCAGTTAAACGTCGGCGATAAAGTAGAAGAAACCTTCACGGTGTCGTCTGTTGATGGAACACCGTCCACTATCAAGGTGACAATCAACGGTACTAACGACACCGCTACTGTCAGCAGTGCGACCGTCGCTATCGATGAAACTGACAAAGCGGTAACGACATCAGGAGCTCTCACCAGTACCGACGTGGATAATCCAGATAACGCATTCACACCGGATTCGATTACTGGCACCAACGGCAACCTCACCATTGGTGCTAATGGCCAATGGACATTCACCGCCAACAGTGCGTTTAATCAATTGAACGTCGGCGATAAAGTCGAAGAAACCTTTACCGTCTCTTCCGTTGATGGCACACCGTCGGCCATCAAAGTGACGATTAATGGCACCAATGACGCAGCTACTGTCAGCAGCGCGACCGTTGCCATCGATGAGACTAACAAAGCGGTAACAGCTTCAGGTACCCTCACCAGTACTGACGTGGATAATCCAGATAATACCTTCACACCCGATTCCATTTCAGGTACCAACGGTGACCTGACTATCGATGCTAATGGTCATTGGGTATTCACCGCTAACAGCGCGTTTAATCAATTGAATGTCGGCGACAAGATCGAAGAGACCTTCACTGTCTCGTCTGTAGATGGCACAGCGTCAACGATCAAAGTGACAATTAATGGCACCAATGATAAAGCGACGGTCAGTACCGCAACGGTCAGTGTGGATGAAACTGACAAAGCGGTAACTACCTCAGGCACGCTAACCAGTATCGACGTCGATAATCCAGATAACGCATTCACACCGGATTCGATTACTGGCACCAATGGCGACCTGACTATTGATGCCAATGGCCATTGGACATTCACCGCCAACAGCGCGTTTAATCAACTAAACGTTGGTGATAAAGTCGAAGAAACCTTCACTGTGTCGTCTGTTGATGGCACACCTTCGACCATCAAAGTGACGATTAACGGCACTAACGATGCAGCGACAGTCAGTACCGCAACGGTCAGTGTGGATGAAACTGACAAAGCGGTAACGACATCAGGAACGTTGACCAGTACTGACGTGGATAATCCAGATAACACTTTCACACCTGATTCAATAATTGGCTCGAACGGCAACCTAAACATCGACGCCCATGGCCATTGGACATTCACCGCCAACAACGTATTTAATCAGTTAAATGTTGGCGATAAAGTTGAGGAAACCTTTACGGTCTCTTCCATCGATGGCACCCCATCAACGATCAAAGTCACGATTAACGGCACTAACGACGCCGCTACTGTCAGCAGTGCGACCGTCGCTATCGATGAAACCGACAAAGCGGTAACAACCTCAGGCACCCTAACCAGTACCGACGTAGATAACCCAGACAATGCGTTCACTCCAGACTCCATTGCAGGCACAAATGGCGACCTCAACATTGATGCCAATGGTCACTGGGTATTCACCGCTAACAGCGCGTTTAATCAATTGAATGTCGGCGACAAGATCGAAGAGACCTTCACTGTCTCGTCTATTGATGGCACAGCGTCAACGATCAAAGTGACAATTAATGGCACCAATGATAAAGCGACGGTCAGTACCGCAACGGTCAGTGTGGATGAAACTGACAAAGCGGTAACGACATCAGGAACGTTGACCAGTACTGACGTGGATAATCCAGATAATGCATTCACACCGGATTCTATTTCAGGCACCAACGGTGACCTGACTATTGATGCTAATGGTCATTGGGTCTTCACCGCCAACAGTGCATTTAATCAATTGAATGTCGGCGATAAGGTCGAAGAGACCTTCACTATCTCGTCTATTGATGGCACAACGTCAACGGTCAAAGTGACGATTAACGGGACTAACGACGCCGCTACTGTCAGTAGTGCGACCGTCGCCATCGATGAAACCGACAAAGCGGTAACAACATCAGGAACATTGACCAGTACCGACGTCGATAACCCAGATAATACATTTACACCGGATTCCATTGGAGGCACCAACGGTAACCTGACTATTGACGCTAATGGTCATTGGACATTCACAGCCAACAACGCGTTTAATCAATTAAATGTCGGCGATAAAATAGAAGAAACCTTCACTGTCTCGTCTATTGATGGCACACCGTCAACCATAAAAGTGACGATTAACGGGACTAACGACGCCGCTACTGTCAGTAGCGCGACCGTTGCCATCGATGAAACCGATAAAGCGGTAACGACATCAGGAGCTCTCACCAGTACCGACGTGGATAATCCAGATAACGCATTCACACCGGATTCGATTACTGGCACCAACGGCAACCTCACCATTGGTGCTAATGGTCATTGGGTGTTCACCGCCAACAGTGCGTTTGATCAATTGAACGTCGGCGATAAAGTCGAAGAGACCTTCACTGTATCGTCTATTGATGGCACAACGTCAACGGTCAAAGTGACGATTAACGGCACTAACGACGCCGCTACTGTCAGTAGTGCGACCGTCGCCATCGATGAAACCGACAAAGCGGTAACAACCTCAGGCACCCTAACCAGTACCGACGTAGATAACCCAGACAATGCTTTCCAGCCGGATTCTATTTCAGGCACCAACGGTAACCTGACTATTGATGCCAATGGTCACTGGAGCTTCACTGCCAACAGCGCGTTTAATCAATTGAATGTCGGCGACAAGATCGAAGAGACCTTTACGGTATCGTCGGTTGATGGCACACCGTCAACCATCAAAGTGACGATTAACGGCACTAACGATGCAGCGACAGTCAGTACCGCAACAGTCAGTGTGGATGAGACTG
>NZ_JBGONQ010000058.1:0-13251 GCF_041439145.1 Vibrio sp. 1F255
ATGTTGACGACAACGATATTGGCAAATTATCCATTGAAAACCTACAGGCTGACCATGGTGCTATTGCGTTAAATGCCGATGGCACATTTACCTTTACCCCAGAAAAAGACTATAACGGCCAAGTGCATTTTAGCTATGATGTTAAAGATGCTCACGGTGGTGTGACCCACACTGGCGCATCAACGACGCTCTCGGCAGCTGGCGATGCTGCGATCTTCACCGGAGATAAAAGCGGTCAAATTACAGAAGATCGCCATGTACAAGGTGATGCTCAACATACGATATTTGTCACTGGCGTGTTGAATGTTATCGATCCTGATGCCAGTGAAGATCATTTTTACGCCACTCGTAATGCCCATGCGGTCAGTGATCCCTATGGCGGTCATCTGACCATTGGAAAAGCCGGTGATTGGGCTTATTCGGTTCCCAATGCCAATATTCAGCACTTAGCGGCAGGGCAAGTCGAGCAGGTTCAATATGAAGTAACGACCGCTGGTGGTGATAAACAAATTATTACCATCAATGTGCATGGCACTAATGATAAACCAACAGTTTCTGAAGCTATCGCAGGTGCACATAACATTGATGAAGATGCTGCAAATGCGACCTCTGGGCAAATTATTATCAGCGATGTTGATCATAGCGATCAACATTCTGTCAGTATTGATAGCCAACATCAGCCACAGTATGGTTCTGTTACCTATAATAGCAATACACAAACTTGGGTCTACACACTTAATAACAGCAATAGCCATGTTAATGCTTTAAATACTGGTGAACAATTGACCGATAAGTTTTCTCTATTAGTCGATGATGGACACGGGGGCATTACAACTCAAGAAGTTGAAATGCGCATTGATGGACACAGCGATGTTCCACCAATGCCAACCCTAGTTGCCCCTGCAAAAATTACCGGCAGTGCAGGCAATCAGGACCTGCATGCCTCAATCGGAATTCCTCCAATTATTCACCAAGGAACGCCTACGCCAATGACAGGCTGGGGAATATCAGATCACCACGGACACTCTCTCACTGCATTACACGGTCAATTTGGTACTTTGCATGTCAATCCTGCAACCGGAGAGTTGAGTTACGATTACCAACAAACTTCATCAGGCGTCGTTAAGACACATACAGGAGGCTCTTACGGTAGTGGTACAGACGAAACCGACTCGTTTGTTTTAACCCTAGGAGGCGATCAAAACTCACAAGTCGCGGTGCACCTACATTTGCACTCGCAATCCGTCCATGGAAACAGCGGACATCACATTGACCAAACCACACTAACTGGCATGGATTTATCGCCAATCGCTCCATCACCTCCTCCAGCACCCGGCATGAGCCAAGCGGATGAACCGGATGCCTCTTTCAGCACCCCTGATGAAGTTACTCTTAATTTTGATGAGGTGACGGCAAACCTAGAACATACAGCGATAGGCGAACACGAACAGCGTTCTGGTGCCCATGCTTACCTAGACGCTCTGGGTATTAATGCTGACTCGCCGTCTATAGATTCACCGTCACACAATGTACCAGTAGCGCATGATATCGATATCATTTTCAGTGATGCCGAGAGTGCTTATGGGGCTGAGCAAACTGACGATGGTATGAGTGATGGGCTGTCTCACCATACCGATAACCCATCTATTGATGATTCTTTACACCATCATAATGACGTTGACGGACTGCCTGACATAGACCCAAATAACTAGAACATCACCCCTTCGGTTAGATAAAAAAAGGAGCACGGCATGTGCTCCTTTTTTATGCAAGCCAGAGTGGAGGACTTTACCTCTCTCCAAACGCCACGCTAACATTGGTATAAATCGGTTTCCATAAGTATTGGAACACCGACTTCTCGCCAGTTGTGATGTCTACTTCACCCGTCATACCCGGCAGTATGGAAAAGCTTTCAGGGTTATCACGGAAGTAAGGCGTATCAACCGACACTACAACTTCATAATAGATCTCGCCACGTTCGCTTTGACTTGTGGTCGGTGAAATACTCTCTACCGCCCCTTTTAAAGCCCCAAAGCGGCTGTAATCAAACGCATCAATCTTGACTCGAGTGGGCTGCCCAACACTCACAAAACCAATATCTCTTGGGGACAAACGTGCTTTGAAGTCAGCGTTCCCTCCGACAGGCACAATTTCAACTACCGTGCCACCCGGCTGAATAACACCACCATCCTGCGTGCTTGGTATGCTTTGCACCAAGCCTTGTAGCGGTGACACTAACATAGTGTTCGTCAATTTAGCTTGGCTTGAACGAACTCTAGCATTCAATGCTGATAAGTCAGATACGGCTTTAGAACGATCATCGCTCACTTTAGCTTTCGCTTCCGCCAGAAGCTGTATGATTTTTTGGTCATTACTGTCAGCTTGTCTAATCAATACCGACTTCTTACCACGAGCTTCTTCGATTTTCTGTTCGATACTGGCCAATTTTTGTCGCATTTCAAGCACACGTAAACGTGAAATGTTACCCGCTTTATAACCCTTCTCCAGTATGTTCAACTCTTGCTTAGTCGCATTTAACTCTTTCTCATAACTCGGCAAGGCCTTTTCTACGCTACGAAGCTGCTCTGCAATTTGCTCGCTCTCTTTCTCAAGCACCACACGCTTTTGGAAGTAGAGGGCTTTTTGCGCGTTCAGCTGCGCTTTTTGCTGGCTGACGATCTCTGGGTAATCGACCTCAAACTCAGCAAGGTTAGGCTCACGTTGCTCAAGCAACGCATTCATACGTTCCACACTGGCTAGAAGCGTCACTTGTTGGGACTTTAGCTCTTCAAGGGCGGTACGCTGGAAAGTGGCATCAAACTCAACAAGCGGCTGGCCTTTCTCTACCAACTGGCCTTCTTTAACAAGAATTTGCTTTAACTTACCGCCAATCGCACTTTGTAATACTTGCTTCTCGCCTTCCGGAATCACAGCACCTTTGGCTTTGGCGATTTCATCAACTTGAGTGACTACAGACCAAGTGGCAAAAGCAATAACACATAAGGCAACCGACCATGTGGCCAGCGCCAATGTACGAGCCGTATTTTGTGATTCAACAAGCTCACCGTAGCGCTTGCCCTTCTCGATAGATTGTTTAGTCATTAGCGACTCCTTGCTTAGACTCTGATTGTTCTTGTTGGGCTGCATTTTGTTGAGCAGACGCCTCTTGAGTTGACGGCTGTAGCTCTTGAGATAACGGTTGCTCAGATAACTGCGGTTCTTGAGAAGCTTGAGGCTCTGAAGGCTGTTCCTGCTTCGAAGACTGCTCCGGCTCTAATGGACCGGCATAAACCACTGCACCTTCATTTAATACCACCACTTTATCGGCAAGCTTGATTAAATCCGGATCGTGGGACGTGTAAATCACCGTTGCTTTTCCTTTTTTCGACTGCACAAACTCACCAAATATACGTTTAGCATTTGGGTGAGCATCAGGCACAGGATTATCCATTAAGAACATTGGGTAGTCATAAACCAGCGCTTTTGCATCAATTAGGATCTGCGCGACGCTGCCAGACAACATGTCAAAAAGGCTGTCCGGCTGAATACTGCTGATGGAAGTATCGAGCCCACCTGATAATGTCTCGAACCAACGCTTTCCGCCGACCATTTCAATTGCAGAGATCATTTTCTGATCTTCGACTTTGTGACCGTCGTTTAGCCACTCTCGAATACTCAGCGTAAGCAAATCAGGATATGCGGCTCGAATGAAACACCAGTGGCGATAAAGCTGCGGGTCGTATTGAACGAGGTTAACGCCTTCAAGCTCGACCATGCCATTTTGGATAGGCTGCAAGCCAGACAGCACTTCAATTAATGTTGATTTACCGCTCCCAGAAGGGCCGGTAATCGCGACAACTTCACCGGCTTCAATATCAAAACTCACACCATTCAAAGCGGGGCGACTCTGTTTGGGATAGCGCAGCGTCACTTGGTCTAATTTCAAGTTAGGCGCTACCACGGGTAACGGGTGATGCTGGTAACTGAATTCACGCTCAGACGGCTGAGACAAAATACGGTTCACTTGCAGCTTGGATTGATTAAAGCTATTAAAACGCATCGCACTGTTTGCCAACACCTGAGCAGGACCCGTTACTTTAGATATCAACATCATTGAAGCAATCAAACCACCAGGGGTCATCACTTGTTCAAAAATAAGTCCTATGCCTAACCCCATCACGGCAAGTGTCGACCCCACACCAATGAAATAGTAAATCGAGGTGTAACGACTCTGGAGAACCGATTGATTAAAGGTCACTGTTGAAGCAAGAAGATTGGCCTTTTTGAAGCGTTGAATCCAGTGCTCTGAGAATCCAGCACTGCGAATAAAGGCGAGTTTGGATGACAGTTCATTGGTCATGTTTTGACGATTCGTACCTGCGACTGTCGATTGCATTGAGCGCTTACTGCTAGAGCGTATCGAGCGTTTTGCTAGCAAGTAATAAAGGATTAAAGAGACGACTGGAACCAGTACCAACCATCCGCCTAAAACACCTATCGCAAGTACAAAAATTAGAATGAATGGCAGATCAAACAGCGCATTTCCTAATGGCCCCGATAGCACACCTGAAATACGCTCTGACAGCATCACTTGGTTTTGCTGACTAGAAGAAGCTGTTTGCTGATTTTGAGCATAGCTATTACGAAGCAGACGCTGCACGAGGGATTGAGAAATCTCACGACTTACTCGGTTGGAAACTGAAGCAAACACTCGGCTACGTAATGTTCTCAACCAACCCATCATCACAAACAACAACGCCGCGCCAATAGCGATACCTTGCAACTCATGCCCTGCATCACCGCCAATCACATGGTCATAAATCGACATCGTGATGAAGGGAACAGCAAGCGCAAATAAGTTAGTGATAAAGCTGACCAACAACAATTTAGGAATGATGGGACGAAACGCATGTAACCTTTCGCCAACCCAATCAGGAGAGGCCTTCTCTAATGGTGGCCCTTCGATAACAATACAAAATTGAGGGACATCGGTGATGTCGTCATTGGCATTAAAGGCAACAAATTGCTTGGATTCTAAATGACCAGAGACCAGCTCATGTTCACCAAGTACCAGTAAGACCAATTTATGTTCACCAACTTCATCTAGGTTGGCAACCAAGCGATAAGGCAATGCAAGCCTGTCGAACAAGGCAAACATATCGTCGATTGATTCAATGCCATTTTCATCGACCCATTGATGTGCGAACAACTGGATATTAGCATTAACTTCCAACTGCTTAAGAACGGAAAGGCTCTCGGTTTCTAAATGATTCATCACCTCTTGTCGACCGCTGGTATCTGCACGGTTGTTCGCACCTGAAGGGTTACCAATATCTAAACGATTCATACGACGGCCTCCTGATTGCTCTCGCTGTCGACCGTAATAGCTCGACTTTCCACTGTAATGATTCGATTAGCAAATTCGCGAAGCTTCGAATGGTAGCTCACCATCAGTATCGTGCGTCCTGCCGTTACTTCTTCTTCCAACACCTTAGCTAGATTCCCAAGGGCGTCTAAATCAAGTGAAGAATCCGGCCTTTCCAACATGATTATGGGTTTATCACTTGCCAATTGAGCCGCGATATTGAGCATTTTCACGTTACCCATACTCAACAAAGAAGCACTCGTATGGCCAATTTGTGTCTCTAGTCCATCGGGTAATCGAGTAATCTCTTTGGTTAAACCCAAACGCTTTGCATAGTCACTGGCGCTTTGCGTTTTCTCAGGGTCAAACCCGCACAAGTTGTCGAGAATAGTACCCGACACCAACTGCCCTTTAACGCCACAGTAGGCCGCAATATTGGTTACGGATGCGATTGAAACTGCAGCTCCGTTAATGAAGCACTCACCCGCTTTTAGATCATCAATACCTGCAATCGACGACAATAAATGACTGTTGGTGTGGCGATCCTCACTCTCTAACAAAACCAACTCACCTTTATTCAGTGTGACATCTGCATGAGAGAGTTCACCATATCTTTCAACGGTCGCTTGCTTGATTTCCAACACCTCAAAGTCAGATAAGTGGCTCTTAGCTTGCTCAGAGTCTGAAGACTCACCTATCGATAAGTCACTCAATTTTTCTATTGCCTGATTAGCACTGTGTATTGAATTAAGCTTAATTCGAACTCCCACCAAAGCACTTAAAGGTGCAACCGCTCTGCCAGATAAGATAGAACATGCCGCCAAGCCACCAGTAGTTAACTGACCATCCAACACCCACAAACTCCCCGTAATTACGAGTAAAACTGACGTGGCTAATGCGGCAAGCTGAATACATTCTTGGGCAAAGGCGTTCTGTTCTTCTTCTCTCGCTTTAGACTGAGAGCGAACATTATTGAGGGATTTAAACTGATTGAAGATTCGAGACTCAACAGCCTGACGTTTGATTCCTTGAATGGTTTGGCTTAACAAAATCAAAAACGCTTTTCGCTCCTGCTCATCTTGGGAAGCTTCTTCACTTAAGCTTTTAACGCGAATAGAAGATAACCAAACAATTCCGAGAGTAATCAGCCAAACTGCCAAAGGTATCGCCACCAGCTCACCGCCGATGTAAGCCACCAAGCCCAAGAAGATCAAGGCAAAAGGCAAATCAATAAAGCCTGCAATCACACCGCCGGAATACCAATCTTTGACTTTTGATACTGAGCCCAGCCCCTCTTCCACGCCACCAACACCAATGTGGCGAAGATGGCCTGATGAAGCCGTTGTTACTCTTTCAACCAAGGTTTGATAGGTCGCTTTCTCGGTATTGCTGGCCGCGGCTGACAAAAGCCAAGTACGCACAAACCGGATCAATGCTTCCATGGCAACAGCCAACGCTGCACCCGCCAACAACAAAGTGGCAGTACCGTAACTTTGGTTAGGTAAAATACGATCGTAAATTTGTAAAACCGTTAACGGAACGGCGAGAGAGAGAAGATTTATGAGTAAAGAAGGCAGTAGGACTTTTCCTACCACCCCTTTGTTTTTCATTGAACTTGCGGGCATACACAATCCTTATCCATGCTTATGAAATAAGATTGGTACACCATGTTGAGTATTGCAAGGTAACGGACTGATTTAACGTGTTTTTCAATATAAATATGACACAGATCTTTCTACACAAATCTGTGGCTATACCCGTACCTTAAAAACGCACCTTACAAATGCTCGTTACAAGCGCTCCTTACAAACAATTGTCGTAATCCGTTATCGCCTGCTTTAGCTTTGAAAAGTCTGAGTTACATAAATACGGTTTCAGCGCTTCAAATTTATCTGAGGGCCACTCGTATATTTTGAATGACATGAGTTCGTCAATAACGGACTCATCAAAGCGGTATTTGACGACTTTAGCTGGAGAACCACCGACAATGCTGTATGGAGCGACGTCTTTAGTCACCACACTATTCGCTGCAACTACAGCGCCTTCGCCAATCGTCACACCGGGCATCACCATCGCTCTCATGCCTAACCACACCCCATCTTCAATGTGAGTGCCACCTTTGCCAATGTAGGCATCGTCGATGACATCCATAAATGGGTACAGCGAAAACCAATCAACTCTGTGGGTATGGTTGCCACCCATCAAAATCACGACCTCTGCGCCAATACAGACATAATCACCGATATAGAGTTCGTCGATTTCCCATCGAGGCTCCCACTGACGGCTGACTTCGTCGCCGTGTAAATAGCGCACTACCGATTGTTCAAAACCATTATCCCAGCAATCGCTGTAATAACTGTGTTGACCTTTTACATGAATATTGGGGTTGGTTACGACTTCATGCAGCAACTCGAATTTGGACCAATGCTTCTTTTGCATTTTTACCTCTGAATGATCTATTTAGTTTTATTCGTTAACTATCAAAATGTTCGACGATGCAAATCCAAGGTGCACAAACTAACGCCCTATAAACACAGGGTTCACTGGGATGAATAGTGAGTATCACGCTTAAATCATAGCAATGTCGCTAAAACTAAAGAGGCGTCAGTGGATTCGAGGTTGCTTAAGAAGAGGAAGTAGTTTCAAAGTTTGCTCAGTTTTTATCGATAACTTGGTTGGATAATTTACAGGCGTAGTGTATCTGTTTAGTCGCACCAATTTGACAGGAAGATGTGATTAATAAGGTTTCAAATTTCGTTTCGTGGAATACGGAATGAACAAGAGCCTGCGCGATTACACAGGCTCAAACTTAGACTCAGCTATAAACTTCGGAGCTCGCTTGGAGCTGGGCTCAGCGACTACATGCGTGCAAGCTGTACTTTTCTGTCTTTATTCACCACGCAGAAGTTACCGCGCTTAGTACGACACTTAGAGCATCGTTCGCATTCAACAGGGCTTCTATCCCCTTCCTTCCAACGCTTCACTAAATGGGGTTCAGAAAGCAGCGGTCTTGAAAGCGCGAAGTACTCAATGCCCGTGTTGTTTGCAATCGCTTCGATAGCATCAAAATCCGTTAGACCACCAACCGTGATCACTGGGATATTAACGTCTTGGCTAATCGCGTGACCATACTCATGGAAGTAGCCTTCAGCTTGAATGGTAAAACCATCGTGCGACTCGCCAATCATAGTGTCTGCTTTGCCATGAATATTGCCTGACACGACAATGCCATCCACACCCACTTGTTCAAGCTTTTTACAGACAATACGTGTTTCCTCAAAGGTGACGCCACCTTCAAAAAACTCGGATGCCGTGAGCTTAACCAAGATAGGGAAATCATCACCCACCAGCTTACGTGTCGCGGTATAGATCTCTAACAAAAATCTCATGCGGTTTTCTAAGCTACCGCCGTATTCATCTTCACGTTGGTTGTAATAAGGGCTTAGAAATTGGTTAATCAGGTAAGTGTGAGCGGCATGAATTTCAACGCCATCAAAGCCTGACTTCTGTGCTCTCAAAGACGCTTGAGCAAACGCATCAACAATGTAGTCGATCTCGTCTTTGGTCATCGCTTTGCCTAGAGTTTGAGTTCCTTTTTCTGGAACCTCACTTGGTGCGTAGATTACTCGCTCGCCAAGGTCATGCGTGGTTTTGGTGCCACCATAAGCCAACTGCATCACGATTTTAGAGTCGTTGTCGTGCACCAGTTGAGTCAGCTTTTGATACTCTTCAATGAATGAGTCGTTATACATACCCATCATGCCTGCATTCGGCTTTTCTTCTTCAACAATGTTCGCGTAGCCCGTCACGATCAGGCCGACTTCACCTTGAGCCAACTCTTCATAGATAGCGTACAGTTTATCTGTCATATGCCCATCTTCGGTGGCCATATTTTCCCACGTTGCACTTCTCATGAAGCGATTCTTTAGTGTCATCTTGCCAATGTGGGTTTCTGTAAACAAAGTGCTCAAGTGTCTTCCTCTCAAAATCGTGTTACGCAAGTTACCCATTAAGCATGGGCACTGATTCAGGCGGATACTACAGAGAATAAGGCAGCGAAAACTTAATCTAGATTAAGAGAGCGGCACTCTCATGTGAGAAAGATATAGAAAGCATCAAAAAGAGATAAAAAAGATTGGAGAAATGGTAACAAAAGAAAGTCGCTAAGTTTTAATAAGCGACTTTGTTCAATTTAATCTGGACTAAGTCAATGGTTCTTACGAGAGGTGTCCACCTGCGAATTTCTGCCTGCTAACAGTTATTTGAACTCATAGGTGTAAGACGCGCCAACACTGTTATTTTCACCGAAATCGTCCTCAGCAAAAATAGTGAAGAAGTTGAATGATTGAGCGTCACTCAACTTGTAGCTAGCACCGCCGCCTGCCCAATACCCTGAATAATCATCAGAGCCCATTGAACCACCACCGAAGCCCATGATAGACCATTCATCCGTAATCGTTTTTAAGCCAAACGCGCCAATGTAACCACCGTGTGTTGCACTCGGCATCAATACATAGTCAGAGCCAACGTTATCATCATCGAAAACCGCTACTTCGCCGTCATTATAGCTGTACCCAGCCATAGGGAAGATTTGCCAACCGAACGGCTCAATGTCGAAATAACTCAGTGGTATAAACGTACCAATACTGTAGTTGTTCTTATAAGCATCGTTGTCGTATTCAGAGCGGCTAAAGTTGAAATTGACGATCCCCATAGGCAACAACCATGAACCGCCTACTCGCCACTCTTCACCGTCAGCATTAACACGAGCGTTGATCATTCGCGCTTCATCAAGCCCAATAGACCCAGAGAACTGCAGATCTTCGTTATAAGCAACGCCAGCTTTGGTTACGATTTTAGTCGGATCATCAGGGTGCTTCTCTTCAGCAAAAGCACCCGTTGAAAATAAAGACACTAAAGTAATGATTAGTAGATTACGTAATGTCATTAGAAGGTCGCGCTAACACCAACAAAGTGGATACGGCCATCGAATGAACCATTCAACAGATTAACTTGACCAAATCGACCATATCGATCCATCTTAACTGAACCCAAATCAGCGTATTCATAGAACACATCAATTAAGATGTCGTCCCAGTAGGTAGATGCGCCAACTGAGTAGCGGTACTGTTCACCCACAGGAAGGTCAACCCATTGCATTGACGGATCGTCTTGCGGAGAAGTTTCGTAAGAGAAGCCAGCTTTCAAACGCCAGTCTGAGTTAAGTTGGTAATCTGCACCAACTGCAAACTTCCATACATCGTCCCAATCGCGCAATAGTGTTTGATTAATTGGAAGGTTACCATTTTGGTTTGTACCCAAATCTAAAACAGTGCTATCCCATTGACTCCAACGATGAAATTGCACACTAGCTAATAGATCAAGCTGAGTATTAAATGCATAACTCAAACTGGCATCAACAATTTCAGGTACATCTATACCAGTATTTAATGAACGCTGGCCGCCAGTAAATACATTCACATCATTGTTAAATTCATGTTCGAGTTTAGAACGATAACTAGCACCCAATTTAAGCTTGTCTGTCGGTGTGTACATTACGCCAAGGTTATAGCCGTATGCCCAGTCAGTATCTTGCTTCGCAGTAAGCATTGACGTTGTTTGTTGGAATGCAGCCCAACTGAATTGCACACCCGCGCCTACTGACCATTGGTCATTCAGCTTATAACTCAGTGATGGGTTCACTTGCATTGCAGTAAGAGTGATATCTTCTAGAAGTGCAGCACCCGCCCAATCACTGCCGTAATCAAGGCTAGAGCCGCCAACAGCGCCAAGCGCGATACCAAGGTGTAATTTGTCTGTGACTTGATGAGCGTGGAAGGCACCAAATGACGGCATTACGGAATGAGCTTTACCATCTGGATTACCACCGTTATCTTGATACTTCATTTCAAGATCGAATGCCATGGTGTTGATGGTCGTTTTGCTTTCGCCCATGTGAGACATAGTGGCAGGGTTTGTCCACATCGCCGCTGCAGATCGAGTGTAAACACCATCACCAGCGCCAGTAGTACCAGCGTTGGCAACGACAGCTTCTTGCAAAAACAGGCCACTTGCGAATGCATTTAAGCTCGTAAAAATTGCAGTGGCAGCTAGAGAGTAAGTAAAAGTTTTGTTCATCAGAGCGCTCATTTAGCCTTAGACATTAAATTGCTCTAAGGTTACCGCAAAGCTCAATAAACAAAGGGAATATCCATTATTCCTGTACAAGCGCTATTTAAACTTTCTGGCGACGTAAGGGCGTGGTTTGTCTCGATGAATTTCACGTTGAGCAGCAATCGCCCTGTTCTTACCTAACCCAACCTTTATCTGATACCAAGTTTCGCAGAATACAGCCATGCCCGGGCTTGACCACCAAGTCTTGTTGTAGAGCTTCTTGTTAGCAGCGACGACATCTGGCGACCGATTCGCACACTCAAGTGCCAACGCATAGGCTTCAGCGTAAGGATCTTCGGCAATCTTGGTTACCAGCCCATAGTCTTTCGCTGTTTCACAGTCGATTTCTTTAGCGGTCATCGCCATTTCTAAGGTGTGATCTTTACGCATTAACTCTCGAAATGCGATGGCGCCTCCCATGTCAGGAATCAAACCCCATTTGGCTTCCAATATCGAGAAAGTCGCGTCTGGACTGGCCATCCTAAAATCACCACCACTGGCTAATTGAAGGCCGCCTCCCCAACAACGACCATGAATCGCAAAAATGACAGGACATGGGATCTCTCGCCAACCAAGCGAAAAGTGCTGCGCAGCATTAGGTAATGTCGGTAACCATTTGAACAAAAGCTTCATCGCCCCTACTTTACTGTTCAATAACGATTTAACATCTAAGCCAGAACAAAAATCGGAACCACTGCCCTTAACAATAACAGCTCGAATATCTCTGTTCTTCTTGAGCTCACTTATCATGTCATTAACGGCTTCAAACATCGCCATATCAATAGCATTGAGCTTATCGGGTCGATTCAACACAACCGTCGCAATTTGGTTTTCATCGATAGAACAAGTAATACGATCGAGGTTTGGCATGGTGGCTACCTTATAAGTGGTCAGACCTTTAGATTATACATTTTATTAACATATGCCAAACTTGCACATTAAGAAGCGAGACCTGTGTTGCTTAACAGCGCCCCCTTACACAAACGACATCAATAAAAAAGCAGTGATGGATCGCTCCATTCACTGCTTTTCATTCGTAGCTTTTATCGCCAATGGCTTTGATTGCCAGTAGCTTTGATTAGCAATGGCTTTCGGTCATGAGCAAAACCTATGTTCTTCGAGATTTCAGTAGCAAGAAGATAAAGTAGCTGCCAGCAATAATGGAAACTAACGTCCCTGCCGCAAGCTGCGCTCGGAACACTACCACTTGCCCTAAGCAGTCAGAAAATAGCATATATTCTGGTAATTTAAACCAAAGCGCTGAACATTAAAAAGGCCATTGAAATTCATCATTTCAATGGCCTTCTCGTTCCTACTAGCCAGGCAGCTAGCTAATTACCTAAGCAACTAACTGAGCTGAGACTCTCTCGCTTCTTGGCTACTGAAACCACGCAAAATGTTAAACAGGGTAATCAATGTGAACAGCATGATAACGAGCGATAAATGCCACGCTTCTCCTAGTCCTAACTGAACCAGCCCCATGCTCACCATTGAAGACACCACCATCTGCCCTCCGCCAGACATCGCAGCAGCCGCGCCAGCGTTCTTCTTATAAGGCAACATCACCAACGCCTGAGCACAAGGTAACGCTATACCATTGCCAAGAATCATCAAGAACTGGCCAAGCATTAAATAAAGTGGCTCAAGTGGACAAAAGAAAAGGTTCATCGCGGCTTTCCGGGGAAAGCCGCTTTTATCTTCAAGAAGAAGTA
>NZ_JBGONQ010000059.1:0-12806 GCF_041439145.1 Vibrio sp. 1F255
CCACAACGGTATGCTAAGAACAAAAATGCCGTTCACTCTTAAGTGAACGGCATTAGCATTTACTGCGGCTTTTTTTATATCTGGTGAAAGTTAATCTATGCTTTGCCTGTCTATCTATACTATCGGTATGCATTGAAAATTTAGAGGAAGTATCAATGAGTAAGAAAATGATATTGGGTATTGTGTTGGTCGTAACCATCGTCTTGTTAGGCATCAATTTCGGCCAGTACTTAACGCTTGAAAATGCTAAGGCCCAACAAGCTGTGTTAAATGACTACATTGACAGCAACTTTATTGCGGCTGCCGCTATCTATTTTGTCGCGTATGTCATGATTACGGCTTTCTCCATTCCTGGTGCCGCTGTTGTAACCTTATTAGGGGCCGCGCTATTCGGCTTCTGGAACAGCTTGCTACTGGTATCTTTCGCAAGTGCGATCGGTGCGACCTTAGCTTTCTTAAGTAGCCGTTACCTGTTGCGTGACTGGATTCAAACCAAGTTTGGTGACAAATTGGCGACGATTAACAAGGGGGTTGAAAAAGACGGCGCATTTTACCTGTTTTCTCTGCGTCTGATTCCTGTATTCCCATTTTTCCTTATCAACCTATTGATGGGTCTAACACCGATGTCAGTGAGTCGTTACTACATTACGAGTCAAATCGGGATGTTACCGGGGACGGCGGTTTTCTTGAATGCTGGTACTCAGCTCGCAGAAATTGATTCACTTTCGGGCATCGTCTCCCCTTCAGTACTATTGTCATTTGCATTATTGGGGATATTCCCAATAGTGGCTAAATGGTTGATGGGTAAGTTTCGCTCAGCACCCGTAGCTGAATAATGTATATAGCAGAATAGTTTATAATATCTAAATAACACAGATAGCCGAATAAGGTTCTATTTCAATGAAAATCTTCAGTGCATCGAATCCGACAGAAGCTCATATCATCTGTGGATTGTTAGAAAGCGAGAATATTGCCTGTGAAGTCCGTGGTGAGGGGTTGTTCGGATTAAAGGGGGAAATCCCATTCACTGAAGAAACTGACCCTTACGTATGGTTATATGAGCCAGAATTGGCCAGTAAAGCTCGCATGCTCGTCAATGACTACCAAAAGCAGCAAGATTCGATCATCTATGAAGAGTGGCGTTGTGGTGAGTGTCATGAAGTCAACGAAGCGCAATTCGGCTCTTGCTGGCAGTGCGGTGCTGCCTCACCTGAATAGCAGGGTTTCAGTGACCTGATAGAACGATTCGGTCAGATACCTCCTCCAATTAAAAACGGGAAGCTAAAGTTAGCTTCCCGTTTTTATTTCAATTCGATTAACTCATCATCTTTGATTTCACGCCTAGAAAATCACTGAATTTGTTTTTGAATAAACGCAATCGAACGCTGATTAAACTCTTCAGGGTTTTCCACGTTACACACGTGTCCACAATTCGGGATTTCTACTAGCTCACTCGATTCATGCGCTGCAACCATTTCTTTTACAGGCTTAATAAACATGTAGTCACGTTCACCCATCAAATAAAGAGTCGGTATTGGTAGCTCTCTATCTTTAAAATATTTCATCAAGGGGTTTACATCAGCCGTTAAGATAAACCAGCGTTTAAATTCTTTCTGGCACAGTTTTTTGGCTTCGCGGATAAAAAGGTGACGAGACTCTTTTTGGCTTTTTTGTGGCATCACAACATAAGCAAAAAGGCTGTATAACCACATGTAAGGAATGATGTGCTTGCTGAGGTTACCCAACTTGATTAACACTTGAGAGCGAGTGTTTAGCTTGGTGACAGCGCCACCCAGTACCATTGAACGTACACGGCCAGCCGCCAGTTCTGCAACGTTACGCACAATAATCGTGCCCAAAGACATGCCAACGAAATGTGCAGAACGGATCTTAAGATGGTCTAACACTTTAAGAATATCAAGCGTCACCGATTTGAACGTATAACGATTCGAAATCAGCCCTTTAAGTATATTGTCTGATTTACCGTGCCCTCTCAGATCAATGAGAAGTAAGTTGAAATGCTGTTTATACGCTTTGATCTGCTTGAACCAGATGGAGGAACTGCCTCCTGCGCCATGCACAAATACAACCCACTCATCGCTCGTAGGGTGAGTAAATGTTTTATGAAATAGTAAACTCTCAGACATACCTATCGCTTTAATTATTGGAATGGAGCTATGCCTCATCACGAGGCGATGACTAAGGATACCACGCTATTAAGAACTTTAAGTGATAATAGTGTCAAACCTATCATTAGTCATGTGAATACCTACCTCACCTTTTCTACCTGACAAAAATGAGTTTGCAAGCTTTGTCTTCGTAAACGTGATGTGCTCTGACCAGGAAACAAAAAGGCACTCAACAATTAGAGCGCCTTCATTTATTACGAGCTGTTGTTGCCCGCCCGCTAATTTTAAAGCTAAGTCAACAAGTTAAAATGCTGAATGATACATAGCTAGGTATTCTTTAGCCGCATCTTCCCAACTAAAATCTTGCTGCATCGCATAAAGCTGAGCACGCTTAATTTCAGATGGGTTTTGTGCATAAAGCAGTAATGAACGATGTAACACAGTCAATAACGCCTGCGGTGTTGGCTCTTCAAAAGCAAACCCAGTCGCGACTTCAGGATCTTCATCGTAATCATTCACGCTGTCTTTTAAACCTCCCACAGAACGAACAATCGGCAAAGTACCGTAAGCCATGCTGTAGATTTGGTTTAAGCCACACGGTTCAAATTCCGAAGGCATCAAGAAGAAATCAGAGCCTGCTTCAACCAAGTGCGCAAGTTCATTATTGTACGCTTCTACGAACGAGAACTTATCTGAGTGAAGCGCTGATAGCTCTTTCAATTGACTCGCCAAAACCGGATCGCCAGTACCAACAATCACGATCTGAAGATCATTTTTCAAAAACTGTTCGATGATAGGCAGTAAGTAATGAACACCTTTTTGATTCGTCAAGCGACAAACCATGCCATAAACCGCGCAATCGGCAACGGGTAAACCTACATCTTGTTGCAGTTTTTGCTTACAAGCTGATTTTCCGCGAGCCATGCTGTGCTTGGTCGCTTTGTATTTACGAGGAAGGAAAGCATCAGTTTCCGGATTCCAAGCCCCATAATCACACCCATTCAAAATGCCGAACAGATCAGCAGATCTGTGTTGGAATTCTGCAGCCATACCGTGGCTACCTAATTCCGTTTTCAACTCTTCTGCATAGGTAGGACTTACTGCGTTCACTTTATCAGCGCACATCACGCCAGCTCTTAGCATAGTGACATGAGTGTCACTCACTGAAGCTTCTGGCACATGATAACTGTGCATCTCTGGCAGGAATTGTAATTCATCGTATGCGAACACACCTTTGAATACCGCATTGTGAATCGAGATAACACTGCGTGTATTTTCAAAGAAATCGTGTTGTTGGTAACGCGATTTAAGCAAGAAAGGAACGAAACCTGTATGCCAGTCATTTGCATGAATGATATCCGGTTGAAAACCAAGTTTAGGAAGCATATCAAGACAGGCTGCACTAAAGAACGAGAAGCGCTCTCCGTTATCAGCATAAGCTTGATTGTTTTCTGCGTACATTTCCGGGCGGTCGAAATACTTGGCACATTCAATACCAAAAACTGGAACGCCTTCTACGCTCAGTTTTTTCACTTGGTAAGCCGTATGAGGCCAATGATCGAGTTCAGTCGATAAAACAACTTCTGCTGAATCAATGTTTGGAATATTTCTATAGGCGGGGATAGTCACTCGAACGTCCTGTTCGAGTGTTTGCAACGCTTTCGGTAGTGCCTTGGCTACATCAGCCAAGCCACCACTTTTAATCAAGCCTTCAACTTCAGACGCTACAAAAAGTACCGAGAGAGTCTTAGTAACCAACTCGTGCTCCTTTAGAAATCACTACGACACCATCGTCAGATACGTGGTAATGCTTTTTGTCTTCTGTCAGATTTACACCAATCTGTGTACCCGGTGCGATATCTGCATCTTTATCAATGATAACGCGGCGCAGGATACAACCCTCACCCACTTTTACATCACCGAGTAAGATACTTTCGCTAATATCACACGCTGATGCGATATTGCTGCGGAAACCCAGTACACTCTTTTCAATACGCGAACCACGTACGTAACTACCGCTACAAACAAGACTATCAATGATCTGAATTCGACCATTTGCCGAATCAGTAAACGTAGCAGGTGGTAGTGGCGGGTAATAAGTGTGTAGAGGCCATTTACGGTTGTATAGCGAGAATGGCGCATCTTTCTTAAGAAGGTCCATATGCGCTTGCCAGTACGCGTCAATCGTACCTACATCGCGCCAGTAAACTTCTTCTTTCTCACCAGTAATACGATTGGTGCTGAAATCATAAACAAACACATCACCACGTGGGAACATGTTTGGAATAATGTCTTTGCCGAAATCGTGTGTCGAACCTTCTCTATCAGCATCTTCCGTTAGTTCAGCAAAAAGCTCTTTCGCTTCGAACACGTAATTGCCCATTGAAACGAGCGCTGATTCTGGATCGCCCGGGATCGACTTCGGATTTGCAGGTTTCTCTTCAAAGCCAATCATACGACCATCAGCATCAACCTCAATAACACCGAATTCTGATGCTTCAGCAAGCGGCATGCGCAATGCTGATACTGTTAGAGCCGCTTTCTTCTCTTTATGGAAATCAAGCATCTGTTTGATGTCCATCTTATAGATATGGTCTGAACCAAAAATACATACTTGATCAGGTTCTTCCAACTCCATAAAGCCCATGTTTTGGTAGATAGCATCTGCTGTGCCTTCATACCAACGCTTTCCTTTACGCATTTGCGCAGGAATTGGGTCGATAAAACGGTCTGTTATGCCACTGATATTCCAGCCTTTTTTCATATGGTGGAACAGTGACTGTGACTTAAATTGTGTTAATACGTAGATCTTCATTAGATCAGCATTAACGAAGTTGTTCAAAGCGAAATCAATTAAGCGGTAACTACCACCGAAAGGAACCGAGGGTTTGCTGCGAGATTCAGTTAAAGGTCTTAAGCGAGAGCCTTCACCACCAGCAAGAATCATTCCCAATACACCAGCCATTTTATTCTCCATATATCTATAGCTTATCGATGTTAGTACTCGTAGAGGTATCTTCCTCTGGGGGATGAGCACCAACACTTATTTCGGTATTTAGCGAATATCCATTCACATACAGTGACAATATCCTAAGCCAAACGTTGTTATGTGTGCACTATTCTTTGCACTTGGTTTTATATACGTTATCGACTTTTCGGCCGAATTCAATTTTTAATACGCTATTCTGTGGTACGTAAGCTGATTGCTTTCCCAAGACTTAAAGCAGCTCACATCACACCGTCCAGACGAAACATTACATTAACACCCGACACACATCAGGTATACAACTAAACGCTGATCTGTGAGTTACAATATTTTAATTAAGTTACATTCTCGTTAAAGTTACATAAGAAAATCTGATTAATTGGCATTATTTATTTTGCGATGTGAATTTAATAAATTCTCGCAGACGAAATACCATGTCAACAAGTTGCATATTTAGTCATATTGAGATCAAAAAAAGCAGCCATTAGGCTGCTTTTTCATCAATAACGTTCAGTTATTTCTCTTTAGGCTTTTTACGCTTATCCGTAACTTCCCACTTACCGTCGATGTACAACGCAGTCCAACCGGACGGTTTTCCATCTACTTCAGTACGCACGTAGTTTTCTTTGGTCTTACGACTAAAACGAACCACTGTCGGCTTACCATCAGGGTCAGCAACTGGCGCTGATGCTAGGTATTGGAACTTAGGTGAGATACGGTCTTTAAAACGAACCAGCTCTTCCACTAATGGTGCACGTGTTTCACGTGATTTAGGGAAGTTGCTCGCAGCCATAAATAGACCAGAAGCACCATCACGAAGAACAAAGTACGCGTCTGAATTTTCACACGGAAGTTCAGGGAAATGCACCGGGTCTTCTTTTGGTGGCGCAACTTCGCCATTTTTCAGAATCTTACGAGTGTTCTTACAATCTTCACTCGTACAGTCCATGTATTTACCAAAACGACCGTTCTTCAGAACCATGTCAGAACCACACTTGTCACACTCAACAAGTGGACCATCGTAGCCTTTCACTTTAAATTCGCCGTGCTCAACCACATAACCTTCACAGTTCGGGTTGTTACCACATACGTGCATCTTACGCTTATCATCGATTAGATAGGCATCCATTGCCGTTTCACAAATAGGACAACGCTTTTTAGCTCGAAGTGCTGCTGTTTCAACGTCTTCTTCAAGCACGTTGATAATGCCTTCTTCATCACCAAGGTTGATTGTTGTCTTACAACGCTCTTTTGGTGGAAGTGCATAGCCAGAACAACCAAGGAATACGCCTGTCGAAGCAGTACGAATACCCATTTTACGGCTACAAGTCGGACACTCAATATCGGTTTCCACGATATGATTTGGCTTCATGCCACCAGCGTCTTCGTCTAAGTCTGCTTTTTCCAAATCGCCAGTAAAGTCTTCGAAGAAGTTATCTAGCACGCCTTTCCAGCTTGCTTCGCCTTCTGCGATTTGGTCCAACTTCTGCTCCATACGAGCAGTGAAGTCGTAGTTCATTAGGTCATTGAAGCTGCCATCTAGACGGTCAGTAACAATTTCACCCATCTTCTCAGCATAGAAACGACGCTGTTCAACTTTTACATAACCGCGATCTTGAATCGTTGAGATGATTGATGCGTATGTTGAAGGACGACCAATACCACGCTTCTCAAGCTCTTTAACTAGCGCCGCTTCAGTGAAACGAGCCGGTGGCTTAGTGAAGTGCTGTTTAGGGTCTAGCGCAATCAGATCAAGCTTATCGCCGATCTGTACTGCTGGAAGGATCGTATCTTCGTTCTTGCCCATTGGACGCTGAACACGAGTCCAACCATCAAATTTAAGGATACGACCTTTCGCTTTCAACGTGTACTCATCTGCTTTAACGCTTACTGTCGTTGAATCGTATTGAGCTGGCGTCATTTGACACGCTACGAATTGATTCCAAATTAGCGAGTAAAGCTTGTGTGCGTCTGCGTCTACGCCGTTTAGATCTTCCGACTTAACATCTACACTTGAAGGACGAATCGCTTCGTGGGCCTCTTGAGCGCCCTCTTTGCTGCCGTATGCAAGAGCTTTAGGTGGAAGGTATTGCGCGCCGTACTCAGAACCAATGTATTCACGAGCGGCTTCTACAGCTTCTGAACTCAAGTTGGTTGAATCAGTACGCATATAAGTGATGTAACCCGCTTCATACAGGCGTTGAGCCAGCATCATGGTTTTCTTTACGCCATAACCAAGACGCGTACTCGCCGCTTGTTGCAGCGTCGACGTGATGTAAGGTGCAGACGGCTTACTCTTTGTTGGGCGGTCTTCACGTTTACAGACTTCGTATTGCGCTTTTTCTAAAACGCTAACAGCAGCTTGTGTTTGCGCTTCATTTTCAGGTTTAAACGCAACACCGTCTTTCTGTGCAACTTGCAGTCTAAAGTCGGTTTTCTCTGCTGTTTTAGTATCAGCATGCACATCCCAGAACTCTTCAGGGATAAAGGCGTTGATCTCGCGCTCACGCTCTACCAGTAGTTTTACCGCTACTGATTGAACACGGCCAGCGGACAGGCCTCGTGCTACTTTTTTCCAAAGCAGAGGTGACACCATAAAGCCAACAACACGGTCCATAAAACGTCGTGCTTGTTGTGCGTTTACGCCATCAATATTTAGCTCACCTGGAGTTTCGAAAGCTTGTTGAATAGCATTCTTGGTGATTTCGTTAAAAACCACTCGCTTGTATCGCGTTTCATCGCCACCGATGATCTCACGAAGGTGCCATGCGATAGCTTCTCCTTCGCGGTCCAAATCGGTTGCGAGATAAACATGGTCTGCGTTCTCAGCCAGTTTTTGCAATTCAGCGACGACTTTCTCTTTACCAGGTAGGATTTGGTAGTTCGCTTCCCACTCTTTATACGGGTTGATACCCATCTTTTTGATAAGAGCTTTGCGATCTTTTTCTTTCTTGATACGAGCTTTGTCTTCTGGGCTCATACCCTTGGTTGAAACTGCAGCAGCCTTTTGACCAGTACTTTGACCTGCCGTTGGTAAATCACGTACGTGACCTACACTCGACTTAACGACAAAGTCTTTGCCAAGATATTTATTGATAGTTTTAGCCTTGGCTGGCGACTCCACTATAACGAGCGATTTACCCATATTGACTCTAACGTCCTTAATCACGATGCTTCAGCACCAACAATTTAGCTTGTGGGCTTTTACGCATGATATTCTAAATTCATTGCTTCTTTTTTTACTATTGTGCGAGATTACTAGAAGATCAACCGCTTTTTTCAAAATTGGATCTGATCGCTCGACAATTCGACGACTCATAGATAAAAGGGTCACAATATAAAGAAGCTATAAAGTACTCACTAAGAATACTTGCAAGAGCCTATTCATCAGGCATTACGTCTAAACGGGCTCATACTAAGCTTGTCCGCGAATCTAACGCGAGCCCCATTCAATTATTTTTGCCGTAAATCACAAAATAAATTGTGGATGTTTGAAAAGACTCTCTTAATCGGTTGTGAAATCATTGAATTTCTAGTTCGACACCATAAACTCAACGTTATATTCAGTTATCAGAGATAAACTCATGACAAAGAAAGTAATAGCAGAATTTGATTTACTGCTTATCGCAAACCAAATTATCCAATCACATGATGACTACATTGAAGGCATGCGCGCAAACAGCGTAGTAGAAAAAGACGATGTACTCGTCTTCAAAGGTGAATACTTCTTAGACAGCAATGGAATGCCGACAGAGAATACAACCGCGGTATTTAACATGTTTAAATACTTAGCGCACCACCTTTCGAAAGAATTTACAATTCAGCAATAATTAAAAAGCTTGCCACTTAGGCAAGCTTTTTTGTTCCTAAACCTTTACATACTAAGCATTTTTATAGACTTAGCATTTTCAGCTTGTCGAAGTAATCAGGGAATGTCTTTGACGTACAACCTGGATCATTAATCGTCACAGGCGTATCGCTCAAGGCAACCAGCGAGAAACACATCGCCATACGGTGATCATCGTAAGTATCAATCGCCGCATGAGTCAGTTCAGCCACAGGGTTAACAATAATGTAATCTTCACCCTCTTCCACTTCAGCGCCGACTTTGCGTAGCTCTGTTGCCATTGCAGCCAAGCGGTCTGTCTCTTTCACACGCCAGTTGTAGACATTACGGATTGCCGTTGTGCCTTTCGCAAACAATGCGGTTGTCGCGATAGTCATCGCAGCATCTGGGATATGGTTATAGTCCATATCAATGCCTTTCAGCTCGCCACAACGAGAAATAACGTAGTCGTCACCCCATTCGATTTCCGCACCCATTTTCTCAAGCGCATCAGCGAATTGGATATCACCTTGGATACTGTTTTTACCAATACCAGTGACCTTAATCTCACCACCTTTGATAGCAGCGGCTGCAAGGAAATATGACGCAGATGATGCATCACCTTCAACCAAGAAATCACCCGGTGCCGAGTAAGATTGCCCGGTAGGAATCACAAACTCTTGGTAATCATTATTGATCACGTCCACACCAAATTGCTTCATGATGTGCAGCGTAATATCGATGTAAGGTTTAGAAACCAATTCACCGTCAATTTTAATGGTCACTTCACCTTCAGCTAAAGGCGCAGCCATCAAAAATGCCGTCAAAAATTGACTAGAGATCGAACCGTCGATAGAAACCGTACCGCTCTTCAAACCGGTACCTGTGATCTTCAATGGCGGGTAGTTTTCGTTCTCTAAATATTCAACGTCGGCACCGGCTTCTCGTAGTGCTGTTACTAAGTGGCCAATTGGGCGCTCTTTCATGCGAGGCTCACCAGTAAGAACGTATTCACCGCGACCTAAACATAGTGCAGCCGCCAACGGACGCATCGCCGTACCCGCGTTACCTAAGAAAAGCTCTAGGGCTTTGTCACTTGAGAATGCACCACCAACACCTGTCACTTCACAAACGGTTTTGTCTGCAGACAACTGATAATCAACACCTAACTGAGTCAATGCATTCAACATATGACGAATATCATCACTGTCTAGCAAGTTTGTTAGGCGAGTGGTTCCCGTAGAAAGTGCAGCCAAAAGAAGTGCACGGTTGGAAACGCTTTTTGAACCAGGTAGGTTAACTTCCCCGTTCACTTTTTGAATTGGTTGTAACGTAAGGCTTTCCATTAAATCTTATAGTCCTTGTACCACCCGAAGTCACTGGTGCGTATTTATTTTCGGGTGATGAATAATTCTTCGTACTTGCAGACTAACGAACTTTTCCAACGAACTCCAGAGCTAATCCGGCCCAAACCGGTGATTAATTAGCCAATCAATCGTATTTATATACTAGTACACGAGGTCAACTCGAACACCATCTGAAAAATAGAGAATTCGTACATCATCGCCTCGGTTGAACAGCATCGAGTTATCGACATCTTGGATAATGTTGACCAACTTGTCGTCTTTGGTTTTGACCAATAACTCGACCAGTTTGTACTCTACTTTATATTGTGTGTTACCTCGGTTACGAGCAATACCCGCACCTGCTACTGCACCTACAGCTGTCGCCACTTCTTTACCAGTGCCGCCGCCAAACTGGTTACCAATCAAGCCACCAATCGCCGCACCTAACAAGGTTTCCCAACCATTCGCTTTCGACTCAACGATCTCTTGCTGAGTGATGTATCTGACCGTATCAATCTCACCATAAACCACCTCGTTTACTGGTCGAGCTTGGTTTCTGTTGTAAGCTGCATTTGCCAACATGGGCAAAACAAGTAAAATCCAAAGCAACTTCTTCATGGTAAAACTCCTAAAGACCTCTTGGTCAGTGATTAATCTGTAATGCGGTACTTATGACTATATACCTAACCGAACTTGATACTACTAGTATAGAGTTTCCTTCGCCTTTCGACGCGCTTGATGACCCCAACGGTCTGCTCGCCTTCGGTGGTGATTTATCACCAATGCGAATTTTAAACGCTTATAGCCAAGGTATATTTCCATGGTATGGCCCAGGTGAGCCTATACTTTGGTGGAGCCCTGCACCGCGAGCGGTATTTAATCCTAAGACATTCGAACCGTCAAAAAGTCTTAAAAAGTTTCAAAGAAAGCACAATTACCGAGTCAGCATCAACCAAGCGACGGACAGAGTAATTGGTTATTGCTCTTCACTAAGACCCGAAGAAGAAACCTGGCTAAACAGCGACATGCAGTCAGCCTACCGCAAACTCGCTTCATTAGGTTTCTGCCACTCGGTTGAGGTTTGGCAAGATGATGAACTGATCGGTGGACTTTACGGCTTACAAAGAGGCCAAGTCTTTTGCGGTGAATCGATGTTCAGCCTAAAGACCAATGCCTCTAAAATTGCGCTGTGGTACTTTTGTAAACACTTTACCCGATTCGGCGGACAACTGATTGATTGCCAAGTCATGAACCCTCACTTGGAATCCTTGGGCGCTATCGAGGTTGATAGGGATGAATTCCTAGGCTCTCTGCAATTACTCAAAGAGTTCTCCGTTGACGATGCATGCTTTAAAACCCAATGGCTAAAGGAAATGCCTTAATGAATCCAGATTTACAACAAATCAGAATTGGATTAACAGACAATCACGCTTGCAGCTACTTACCTCACTTCGAAGAGAGAGTGGCGGTCACGCTTGACGAACACATGCACACCTCAGATAACTATGAAGTTCTGCTTGCGAATGGATTTCGCCGCAGTGGTTCAACCATTTATAAGCCACATTGCGATAATTGCTCAGCATGCCAAGCGATTCGGCTTTCAATTCCTGAGGTTAAGCTTTCCAAAAGCCAACGACGGATCCTTAACAAAGGAAAATCACTACGTTGGGAACTGAAAGATGAGATGGATGACAACTGGTTTGACTTATACAGTCGCTATATCACCGCTCGTCACCGTTCGGGAACCATGTACCCACCCAAGAAAGAAGAGTTTCTACAATTCTCTAAAAATGAGTGGCTTACTACAAAGTTCATGCACATCTATGATGAGAACAAGTTGGTTGGTATCGCCGTAACCGACATCATGGCTCACTGTACGAGCGCGTTTTATACCTTCTTCGATCCTGATATAGACATTTCGATGGGAACACTTGGCGTTCTATTTCAGATCCAACATGCCCAGAAAGAACAAAAACAATGGTTATATTTGGGTTATCAAATCGATGAATGCCCTGCGATGAACTATAAAGTACGATTTCAACGTCATCAAAGGCTAGTAAATCAGCGGTGGCAAGGGTAGAATACGCGACAACTTTACATATTTTGATTTTAACGGCACAATCAAGCCGTTGAAAACCGCCAAATTTCGAAAGAGGATTAGATGGCTAAAGAAGACGTAATCGAGATGCAAGGCACTGTCCTTGATACTCTACCAAACACAATGTTCCGTGTTGAGCTTGAAAACGGTCACGTAGTGACAGCACACATCTCTGGTAAAATGCGTAAGAACTACATCCGTATTCTTACTGGTGATAAAGTAACTGTTGAGATGACTCCATACGACCTTTCTAAAGGCCGCATCGTCTTCCGTGCTCGTTAATTTTTAATTAGCGAATACAATAAGAAGCGGAGCTTAAGGCTCCGTTTTTTATTGCCTGAGCTTTTTACTACACAAGCACATCAATCTCGCATCTCGCATCTCGCATCTCGCATCTCGCATCTCGCATCTCGCATCTCGC
>NZ_JBGONQ010000060.1:0-12093 GCF_041439145.1 Vibrio sp. 1F255
AGCTAAAGCCTGGGTCTCACATTACCCGATTGGAGCGCTTATTATCCATACAAACGTTTTAAGGCGGATTTGCAACGCGTGGCATTTTTAACATGCGTTTACTTTAGTGTTTACGGTGGTGTGCGGAAACATCGCATTGCGTTGCTCTCCACTTAAGCGGGCGTTATGTAACAAGGAGAAAGTTATGGAGTATTCAACAATAAAGGAACTGGTAATTGATGTCTGTGCAACAGAAGGCACTTTTCCTTCTTTCGAGAAATTAACAGCTCTAGTTTTGGAAAACTTCCCTACAAGTAAGTGGCAGAAAACGCATTACGCTTGGTATAAATCGAAAATTAAGCGTGGTGAGATTGAAGTTCCGGGGTTTACCTCTGTCGAGGCTACTGATGAGGATAATGACGTTCAAGAGTCAATAGATGCCAGCCTGTCCTTAGAAAAAGACCTTCATTCTTACCTAGCTCGAAATATTTCAGATATCGAGGACGGTCTATCGGTCGTAGAGGGTGGGATTGAGTATGCACTTGATGCTGGGCGTATAGATATACTTGCCAAAGATAAAACCGACCAATTGGTCGTTATTGAGCTGAAAGCAGGGAAAGCAAAGGATTCAGCGCTAGGGCAGCTGTTAGGCTATATTGGCTGTCTTTCGGAATCATCAAATACATCAAATATAAGAGGTATTCTTGTCGCTTCAGATTTCGACAAAAGGGTGGTGTTTGGTGCTAAAGCCTTAAGCAATGTAAAGTTAGTGAAATACCAAGTATCGTTCAACTTGGAAGAAGTTACATAACAAACGACTATGGCGTCAATGATTAGTTTTTGGCTGTATTTTCATCCCACATGGTGCCATCTCTCAGCATAGAGTTAAGGGGTACGTTTCACGGAGGAAACATGACAAGCGACCAACTATTGGAAAAGGCACTTTATAGCAGTGCCAGCATCCATCAACCTCATTCTTTAAAAGCCTATTTGGCTTCGAATCACCTTAACAACTATTTCGCTAAAACAGACAATGTGTGGCTTAAAACGAGTGAGCTGATAGACCAAACTGAGATTGAAGTGTTAGGCGAGTACTCTGTAATGGTGCAAGCGCCAAAGTTCTCAGATTTTCGTATTCACAGGATATTGGATAATGGGGTATACCCAGCGGCGTATGCTGCTTTAATGCAGTGGCATGAGAATAAGGGCTTTCAAGATATCTTCTCGCATTACGTTTCGCAGGCTTCTCAAACAAGCGAATACCTTTCCCACAATGTGACTATCTTATTGGCGCTGAATCGTGTTTACCGTGAGCTAGAGCCGTCTCAAGTTCTCGCATTCCTTAACCGCTTCACTGAATTTGTCACATCGACTCGTTCTGACGGTGACCGAAACACCGACACAAGCGAATTCGTAGAGCTCAATAGCGTATTACAAGCATGCTTCAAACAGTTTGGTTTCTTTGGGCATAACCTAATTACGCTTACGTGGATATTACGTTGTAAGGAAGAGCTGTCGAAAGAGCAATATGACGCAATGCTTTCTAATCTCTATCAACAGGCCAATAACCCTTTGGAAGATCCTGATGATGAGATTGATCAAGCTATCTTGGCGCAGTGTCAAAGCTCGGATAATTCAGATGAGCTCTATGACAATGTCCACCGATTGGTTTTTGGGTATACGTCGAATCTACACCAGATAACCCTAGCGGATGCATTGTGCTTTCTTCACGAACGATTCCCTACACACACATTGGAGTTAAAGCACATTGCCGAGTATCAGTGTCGTCTGTTAGAAAAGTGAGTTTAATTAGGACGTTGCATTTAACTTATGCAACGTTATCAGTCTAGTTAGCGCAGAAGTACAACTTACACGCGAATCAGATCTCAAATTGAAAAAAAGAGCTACTCGATAATGCAGCTATGCTCTTTACTTCTGAAAACCAGTCAGGTGTCAAATATGGCTCACATATTACGGATCTCCCACGCAAAGGCGAACGTTTGCCTTTTGTTTCTCGGAATTTAATTGCACCAGTAAATTACATACAAACGTAGAGGTAGCGCACAGAAACGAAAAAGGGGGTATCGCGATTACGTAATCATTGATCTAGCCGATAGTGAGATAGTGATAAGAGGTCGATAATTCGTTGTCGGACTAAATTAGAACTTTAAATCTAATTTCTAAGTAGTTGTTATCTCAGGAAGAGTTTTTGTGCTATGCGCCCCTATATTAAATACATTATCCCTATTTTAATTCCTTTCATTATCCTCGTAATGCCGCTATCAGCGTTTCCATTTGAAGGCCTTACGATTATTCAACAACGCGTTATCGCGATCTTTTTATTAGCGGCATTGTGCTGGGTGTTCGAGCCCATCCCGATCCACGCGACGTCTGTTGTTATTATCGTTCTGCAATTGTTGATGTTGTCAGATAAAGGGCTGATCTTTTTAAGGTTTGAGCATGGGCAGGAACATTTTGGTGAGTTGTTAAAATACAGCGACATCATGGCGACATTCGCCAGCCCAATCATCATGCTGTTTTTGGGCGGTTTTTTCTTAGCGATGGCCGCCACTAAATATCGATTAGACGTAAACTTAGCTCGCGTGTTGTTGAAGCCATTTGGACAAGACCCAAAGTTTGTGATGCTCGGCTTAATGTTGATCACTGGTATCTTTTCGATGTTTATGTCTAACACGGCAACAACGGCAATGATGCTCTCTATTTTAACGCCGGTACTGGCTGTGTTTGGTCCGAAAGACCCCGGTCGTGTAGCGTTTGCGCTTTGTATCCCGGTTGCCGCTAACATCGGTGGCATTGGTACCCCGATCGGTACCCCTCCGAACGCTATCGCACTTAAATATTTAGTTGGCGATAACCTCATTACGTTCGGTGAATGGATGGCATTTGGTGTGCCGTTTGTTGTGATTATGATGGCGTTAGCGTGGTTTTTAATAGGCTTTATGTACAAAGCTGACCAAAAGAAAATCGAGCTAAGCATCAAAGGTAAATTCCTTAAAACGCCTAAAGCCATTGCGGTGTACGTCACTTTTGCGCTGACCATCATTCTTTGGTTAATGGGTTCAAGCCATGGCATGAACTCTTACACCGTCGCTCTGATTCCTGTCGCTGTGTTCTCACTCACAGGGATCATCAATAAAGAAGACCTGAAGAAAATTTCTTGGGACGTATTGTGGCTTGTATCAGGTGGTATTGCGCTTGGTTTAGCGCTCGATAAAACTGGCTTAGCAAAGCTCGTGGTACACAGTATTCCGTTTGATAGCTACTCACCCTATGTGGTGTTGTTCGGAGCGGCGTTCTTGTGTTTGGTAATGGCAAACTTTATGTCTCATACCGCAACGGCTAACTTGTTAATGCCAATTATGGCTGCATTAGGTTCGTCTATGGCTTCACTCACGCCACTAGGCGGTGAGCTAACGTTAATTTTGGTTGTGACTTTTGCCGCTTCATTAGGTATGTCGCTGCCAATCAGTACGCCACCGAATGCGTTGGCTCATGCCACTGGTCATGTGCAAAGTAATCAAATGGCCAGAATCGGTATTATTTTGGGTGTGGTTGGTGTGCTACTGAGTTTTGTTATGGTGTGGGTGCTACATTCAATTGGTCACATAGGATAACGATACGTGTATCAACAAAAGCTAGAAGCACTGATCGAGCGCTATTTTAACCAAACAGAACGTCGGGTGACGTGCTGTGCCGGTAACACCATTATTGAACAATCAGCGTTAAACACTCGTTTATATTATGTGTTTAGTGGAGAACTGGAAGGGTTTTATACCGATGCGAATACACCGCAAGTGCGAGTATTTAGCGCGGGTAGTGGGGCTTTTATAGGCGTTCATAGCTTCTTTTCAGGTAATTGGACAGCATCTTCAACGGTTGTTGCTAAAACCGATGTTGAGTTAGCGTGGATCGATAAAGACACGCCTGCAGAAGATGAACGTAAATTTGGTCCTCTTACCGCACAGTTCACACCTGTAATTGTCAATGAGTTGTCGCGTCGTCAACGCCGCGCAACACAAGAAGCGATAGCGAAACAAAAAGCGCTAGAGAAGTTACATACTGCTGAGCAAATGACGACCTTGGGTCAATTGGCTGCAGGGATTGCTCATGAGCTTAACAACGCTATTGGTGTCGTAAATAGTAAATCTGGTCGACTTGAAACGGTCATCATGGATCTGCTTGAAGAAGTGCATCCAGAAGCCAGTCAATTTTTCGATTTTGGGTTAATGCATGGTCAGAAAACGTCGTCGTCAGAAGCACGAACACGTGGGCGACAATTTGAAAGAAAATATGGTTTAGACAAAAACATTGCTCGCTCTCTTGCGAAGGCGATTCCAATTGACGCTTCATATGCAACAGACGTTATTTCAAAACATTGGCTGAAAAACCCAGAAGAAGCGATTCGCTTTTGGCAAATGGGCTGTGATTTACATGATTTACGTTTGGCATCTAGACACACTGTGGGCATCGTAAAATCGGTTAAACAACTTGGCAGAGTTGATATTGACACCGAAGAAGCGGTTGATATTAATGACTCCATTAACCATGCCTTATCGTTGTTACAAAGTGAGTTGCGTAGAGTATCTGTGCGATTGAGCCCTGCAGATTTGCCGACTTTTAAAGGCTCGAAAACAGAGCTCGTTCAGATTTGGGTCAACATTGTAAAGAATGCTTGTGATGCAATGTCGAATTCAGACGATGCCGCAATAGAGATTCAAACCAGATTAAGTAAGAAAAGAATATTAGTTACGATTACGAATAACGGCCCTGAGATAGACGAGGGGACTCGTAGAAAGATATTTCAGCCCAACTTCACCACTAAAAAAGGTGGTTTATCGTTTGGATTGGGCTTGGGTTTATCAGTAGTTAAGCGGATTGTGGCGGGTTATGGCGGAAGTATCATTGTGAAAAGTGATGCTTCTAAAACTGTATTTAGAATCAAGTTACCAGTAGAGGGTGAACATGGAGAAGCTTAATTTAATCTGTGTCGATGACCAGAGAGAAGTACTGAGCGCAGTGGTACAAGATTTAGAGCCGCTGGCGAGTTGGCTGAATATTGAAGATTGTGAATCAGCGCAAGAAGTGCTTGATCTCATTGATGAACTTGACGCAGAAGGCGAACACATTACCGTCATCGTGTCTGATCATGTGATGCCAGGGAAAACGGGGGTGGAGTTACTCACTGAAGTGTTCCATGACAGCCGCTTTCCGAATACAAAGAAAATTCTTCTTACGGGGCAGGCCACTCATACCGATACCATCAATGCGATTAATGCAGCAGGCATCGACCGTTACTTTGAAAAGCCTTGGCAAGCAAGCACATTGGTTGAGTGCATTCGTACTCTTGTCACTGAGTACATATTTGATCAAGGGCTTGATTACACGGACTATCAGAATGAGCTCGACCAGCAGGTTGTGTTGAGACGCTTGCGTTAGCCTCTTATGTTAGCGACTTACATTATTCACTAGTGTAAGTCGCTTGAAATTCTATGCACCGAAGGACGCTTTCTGAAGGATTTTGTCTGTGAAAGATGTAATCTTTCGCTGCTTATTTTACCTACCTCTTTTAGTCGTTCAGGTTTTGGTACTCAGTTATTAACACACTGGTTGCTGGCTTTAGTCTAAAACTCATACGCTACGCCAACGCCAACGGATGCATTGTGTTTTCTTCAGGAACGATTCCCTGAACATACAGCAGAGCTAAAATGTGTCGCAGAGTTCCCGTGTCGTTTGTTAGAAAAGTAAGTCGAAATTATTCAAAAGTGATTCCTAACGCGTGGGACGTGGAGTTCTAAGCCAAATCGGTACTTACAACGTAAAGGACTAGGCTTTTCACGGCTTACTGCGTAATAATGCATTCGCCCACAAGTGGGGGTTTATAGTCAGTAGGATTTTAAAATGAGTGAGATTGCTCGCTTTATATCTGGTGAAGCGCCGGATAAATTTGGTCGAAATATAGAACAGTTATTGGCTTACAATCATTTTTGGTTGGAGCATGACCATAAGTACATTCAAGTGTTCTTCCCAATAGATGAGGGGACTAAGTTTAATCAACATGCCCCGTTGGTTACTCAAGAAGATAAGGTGCTTTTTGCTAATTCAGAAGCGCTCCGCACAGCTCATCTACAAGTGCTTGACCTGATGCTTGAGTTTTGGGGTATGCAGCGAAACGGGAGTGAAATATCTTCATCGTTACCACTTAGCCCGGCTAATCACGTATGGTTAAAGAATCATGACCATAACCAGCTAAGGTTAACGCGAGCCATTCGCAGTTTGTACTTGTTGGGTAATGAAGAGGTTGCGGCTCGGTTATGTGACTTTTTAGTATCAGCGGCGACCGAGACAGGGTTGGTGTCGGATAAAACCGTTCAGTATTGGCGCAATGCCTTGGAAGGTTAGGGTTTTTCTGTGCAGAGCTTCCGGCACTGCTCATAATTGATTCTCAATGCGCGGTATTTTGTACGATGCCGCTTTCTCTATATTCAACATTTGAATGCAATTTGTGGAATATATCAAAGTTAATTAAACTGATGGTAAGTTATTACTTTTCATTATGTTAGGGTTCTTTTCTTAAGGTCAGCGGATTAGGAAGAGGCTAATGAAAAAGGGATTTGTGATAGCGATATCAATCGGCTTTGTTGTCTTCTTCCTTGTTGGTCGTGAGCTTCAGTGGTTCGGGTCCAGTAATTCCGAGTCGTTTCCTAAACTTCCTGATAGTCCCCAATTTGTTCCTTCTATCGATTTCGACGGTGAGTGGCTAGGCCGCCGTATTAACACCACTGGCAATAATATGTGTGAACGCACAACCATCACCGGAACTATTCGTGAGGGTAAGGCTACTCTAAGGCTTACCTACAATGGAACACCGTTAGAGGGTTGGGTGACGGAAAACGGCGACTTACGTTTATATGCTAAACATCGCCAATGGGATTATCGTTTTTCCGCACGTGGCAGTGGCAGTAGATTTGACGGCCGATGGCACTTAACCAATGGGCCGTGCCAAGGAAGTTGGTTTCTAGAAAAGGTCGATGGCAAGTAGGGTTGTTACTACAAGACGCCGTTTAAAATTAACCAGCACAAGGTTCTTTTAGGAGAGATAAGTGATCAGATTAATCGCCGTGTTCATTGTGGCTTTCGGGCTAGGTGCATATGCGAGCTTACATGTTTTGACAGACTATGTTGTGAGCATTGAAGACAGTCATAAAGCTGCGGTGCGGCAAGGTTTTGAAACCTATAAATATGCAAATACAAAAGACCTTGCCCCATTAATTAAAACATCGAACTTGTTAGCTCGTTATAGTGCTTGTGAATTAGAGGGAGATGAAGGCGATGCGATTGCATTAGCCCTGTCTATTAACGCTATTTCCTTTGGGATGTTATCGAAGCAAGCGTCTGACCTCGATCAAGACACCTTTAGGACTGGTTTGATGATGTACGGAAAACTCAAAGACAACGAAAAAGCGTCTGGTCAGTTAACTGAAATACTTACTGCGTACTGTAAAGATAGTCTTCGCTATCTATACGACTGTGAAAAACTTTCTAATTTGTTAGGCGAAGAATGGGATACACAATGGAAGGAAGTGAAACCAGTATGTACCTAAAAATGATTCAACATATACGGCATTTTGCTATGCCGTATTCAGATGTGATTTGAAAACAAAGGACACAATATGGAAGTAAGGTTGGTCAAAGGTTCAGAGCCTAAGTTCGCTGAATCGATCACCAAAACGAATATGGCGAGTTACTATCAAGCTCGTGGAATCGCTTGGGGTCATAGCCAGTTTTTACGCAGCTGGGATGAGCTGGATAACTATGAAATTTATGTGGGGGATCGCCGTATTGGTGTTGTTCGCTTCAGTTACGCTAGTGGTACAACGTTTCTTAGGGACTTGCAGATATTAGCTGACTGTCAAGGTCAAGGTTTTGGCTCTAAGTGTCTCGATTTGGCTATTGAACATGCGAACAATCAAGCATCGGCTCAGTTAGTGTTGCGCGTGTTCAGTGAGAACCCCGCCATTAAGCTTTATCAATCAAAAGGTTTTACTCAGTTGTCTGAAGTGAAAGGGCTCGTTGAAATGGAGCTGCCTTTAGGGTCATCATTGAGAGAGTGTCATGGATAACCGTATCCAACTAAATTTTGTTAAATACTTATTTTCAGAGTTGCTGTTTATTGTTATTGCACTAGGTCTTGTCTATTGGATATCAGACGGTGATCGTTCATCGCTGCTAACCATAGGGCTGATAATTTGTGTTCCTCCATTAATAAAAATTCTAATGTTGTGGTGGAAGCTTCGCGATAGCTCGTTTGAAATCACGAACGGTCATGTACGTTTAAATGGCGTTGCTTGTGATGTGACTTTACAGCGTAGCTTTCTTCCGTTTGAAATTGGCTCATTCATCAAGCTTTCATACACGAAAGGTGCAATGCAGAAACACAATATTTACCTTTCTAAAGGCGCAATGAGCAAAGAAGAATGGAGCCGTATGTTAGCGTGTCGAACTAGGTCGCCATAAAGAAGCGACATCGCTGTTACTTGAGCTTTTAGTTTCCACGACGAATAGCGATGCGATTAAAGAGTACCAACGAGCGATCTCTTTATATGCTCAAGACCTAGATAAAACCTGGTAAGCAGCGCGTAAAGCTCATTAACTCACATAACAAAAAGCCTAAGCATCAATATGATACTTAGGCTTAAAGGCATAGTTTTTGTTCTTTAGGAAAGCGTTACGCTGAAAGCTCTTTACGAACGATCTCTGCGCCAGCACTTAGCGCATTAAGCTTCGCTGAGGCTATCTCGCGAGGTAGGGGAGCCATGCCGCAGTTGGTGCAAGGGTAGAGCTTGTCGGCATCAACGTACTTAAGTGTTTCACGTAGAGTGCTAGCCACTTCTTCCGGTGTTTCAATCGAATCGGTTGCAACATCAATCGCACCGACCATTACTTTCTTGCCTCGTACGAGCTCAAGCAGCTCAAGAGGTACATGAGAGTTGTGACACTCTAAAGAGATAATGTCGATATTCGATTGCTGCAGCTTAGGGAAGACTTCTTCGTATTGGCGCCACTCGGTGCCTAATGTCTTTTTCCAATCCGTATTCGCTTTAATGCCGTAGCCATAACAAATATGGACTGCTGTTTCGCACTTAAGCCCTTCAATGGCTCTTTCCAAACAAGCGATGCCCCAATTGTTCACTTCATCAAAAAACACGTTAAACGCAGGTTCATCGAACTGAATAATATCCACGCCTGCCGCTTCAAGTTCTTTGGCTTCTTCGTTGAGGATCTTTGCAAATTCCCACGCCAGTTTTTCACGGCTTTGGTAATGCGCATCGTAAAGTGTATCAATCATGGTCATAGGGCCCGGCAGAGCCCATTTGATCGGTTGGTCGGTTTGCTGACGTAAGAACTTCGCATCTTCAACAAACACAGATTTCTGACGAGAAACTGGGCCTACAACCGTCGGTACACTCGCATCGTAACGGTCGCGGATTTTAACGGTTTCACGCTTTTCAAAATCAACGCCATTCAGGTGTTCAATGAAGGTCGTTACAAAGTGTTGACGTGTTTGTTCGCCGTCACTCACAATATCAATGCCTGCTTGCTGTTGCTCGTGCAGAGAGACACGCAGCGCATCTTGTTTGCCGTCTGTGAGTTCATCGCCTTGAAGTTTCCATGGCGACCAAAGCGTCTCTGGTTGTGCAAGCCAAGACGGTTTCGGCAAGCTGCCCGCTGTTGAAGTCGGTAATAGTGTTTTCATAATAATATTGCCTATCCTTGGGTGGTTTGAGAGCGCAATAGACGATTAAAGTGCGTAATTTGCCGACCAGTTCTCTAGAACTGATTGGTATGGCTTAATGAACTTCTCTTCTGCGAATTTACCTTGTTCAACAGCTAGCTGGCTTCGTTCTTCACGGTCGTACACAATTTGAGTCAGCGAGTGATCCAAGTTTTTCAAGTTTGGTTGGTAACAGTTGCCCGCAACCGCGTTCGCGTTGTAAATCTCAGGTCGGTAGATTTTCTGGAACGTACCCATTGTGCTGATGGTGCTGATAAGCTCTAGGTTCGAGTAGTCGTTCAGCAGATCACCAAAGAAATAGAAGGCCAAAGGTGCAACACTGTTAGGCGGCATGAAATAACGAACCTGTAAGCCCATCTTTTTGAAATATTGTTCAGTTAAAGAAGACTCATTCGGTTGGTATTCAAAACCTAATACTGGGTGTTGGTTTTCAGTGCGGTAATAGGTTTTATTATCTGACACGCTTAAGCAAATAACAGGTCGTTTATTAAAGTTCTTTTTGTAAGCGTCAGAGTTAACGAAATATTTAAAAAGCTTACCGTGTAAGTCACCAAAATCTTCTGGAATGCTGAATTTATCTTGGCCTTTATTATGATCCAATAGACGTACGCTAAAGTCATAATCTCGAACATAAGAAGAGAAGTTATTTCCGATAATGCCTTCAATACGCTCGTTAGTTTTACGGTCTACAATATTGGTTTTCAGCACTTCAATTGAAGGGAATGCTTCGCCGTTGCTTTCAATATCCATATCAACAGAAATGATTTCAAGCTCAACAGAGTAGCGGTCGCCCTTAGGGTTATCCCAGTGCGCTAACGCGTTGAAACTGTTATCGATCATTTGTAGTGCATTGCGTAAGTTCGCTTGACGGCTGTCACCGCGAGCCAGGTTAGCAAAGTTGGTAGTGATACGCGTGCTGTCTGCAGGCTGGTAGTTTTCGTCGAGGCTAATGCTCTTAATCGTAAAATTAAATTCTTTATTCATGCTGATTTGGTATCCCAATTTTTTTTCTGATTCTCTCGGTCTTTAGTATTAAAACGGCTTTTATTTTTTGCTTGTGACCGGATTAAGAATCGAAGGCTATGCTGTCTGAAATTAATGCTTAGTAGAATTAATGTCGTATAAAGTTAATCGCTTAAGGTTTTTATACGTTGATAGGTTGACCATTAACAATGGTATTACTTCACATTCAACATGAGGAATATTCATGATCTATTCTGTTTGAATATTTTAGTCGGTGTCAGTTATATTAATTAGCTTGATGGAAATATAACCGCATTAATAGTGTGTTATTTAAGACGATTAATTTAATTAAGAGATGGATGAAATGAGTGAATTGCTGTTGTTGATTTTCTACTGTGCGTTACTGGGCAGTGGTGTTGGGTTTCTAGCCGGTTTGTTAGGTATTGGCGGAGGGCTGATCATTGTTCCTGTGTTAAGCAGCATTTTACTGTATTTAGAAGTTCTACCGTCTGACCAAGTTGTTGTCGCTGCGATTGCGACCTCACTGGCCTCGATTCTATTTACTTCAACGTCTTCTGCGCTCGCTCACCACAAGAACGGCAACGTGCCTTGGGACTTGGCACCTTGGATCATGTTGGGTGTTGCTCTAGGTGCTTTGGTTAGTGGTTTTATGGCGGCGTTATTACCTGAAAAGGTTGTTCGTATCGTGTTTGCTGTGAGCGTGGTTCTTATTGCGATCAAGATGTTCTTAAGCAGTAAAAGTGACGCGCCTAAAGAGCGAAAGCTACCGAATAAAGGTGTATTAACGGTTCTGACAACCATTACGGGTGGCTTATCTGCCATGATAGGTATTGGTGGCGGAGCATTGCTGGTTCCGCTATTAACGTTCTTCTCTGTCGATATGAAAAAGGCCATCGGTTGTGCCTCGGCTTGTGGCATTGTGATCGCGTTGTTTGGCTCGATAGGTTACATCAGTTCAGGCAGCAGCCACTTTGCTCTATCAGATGGCTTTGCTGGCTTTGTTTATCTGCCTGCGCTGTTGGGTATTGTGTGCACGTCTTGGTTTACGGCTCCGTTAGGCGCAAAAGCCACCAACCATTTACCGGTTCCAACGATTAAGAAAATCTTCTCAGTACTGCTGGTGGTTATCGCAGCAAGCATGGTTGCTCGTTAATAAAAGATCGTTCAAGTGTGAATATACAGAACAAAAACGAATAAATTGATCAACCACCAATAATTAGAAAAGGGCAGTTTCATAACTGCTCTTTTTTTGTTTATCGGTCTACATAGACAGAACCTTAAGCACTAAGCTCAGCGTAAATTCCGTCTAACGTAAT
>NZ_JBGONQ010000061.1:0-11160 GCF_041439145.1 Vibrio sp. 1F255
CTCGCGACCACCGGAATCACAATCCAGGGCTCTACCAACTGAGCTATAGCCACCATTATTTCTTTTTGCCAATTTCTCACTTACCGAAGTAAGAGACCGGATGGCGCGCCTGAAAGGATTCGAACCTTCGGCCTTTGGCTCCGGAGGCCAACGCTCTATCCAGCTGAGCTACAGGCGCATGCCCTGTCGGCGGAGTGGAATAATACGTATATCACCCAATGCCGTCTAGTACTTTTTTAACTTTTTTTTCTGTTTGGTCTCTTTTTCGACAGTTAATATGTGATAAACCCCTTATTTGAGTACTACAACCCGCCACAGCTTATAAGTTGTTGTTTATTGCAACAACTTATCGGGATATAATCACCCATTATTTACATTGGTTTAACAGTTGCTCTTTGCTGGTTAAAGCCAAAACACCCTTCCAACACTATAAATTGGTAAGCATGTACTTACCTTGGGAATGTAAAGTGAGTTTAATGGATATGTCTCGTCGAATTTTAAGCGTTGTCATCGCAGTTTTAACCTTTTCAACTGGCGCAATGGCTGCAGGCCTAAGCGAAGCGGAGCACGATGCAATTGCTGAACGCATCAAACCAGTTGGCCAAGTTTACCTAGTCGGCAGCGAGCCAGTAGCCGCAGAACCAACAGGTCCTCGTGATGGCGCAGCAGTTTACGGTACCTTTTGTATCGCTTGTCACGCATCTGGCGTAAGTGGCGCACCTAAAACAGGTGATGCTGGTGACTGGGGTCCTCGCATTGCTCAAGGTCGCGACATTCTAGCTGACCACGCAATCAACGGCTTCAATGCGATGCCAGCGAAAGGTTCATGTATGGATTGTTCAGACGACGAAATCAAAGATGCTATCGAGCACATGATTGCCGGTCTGTAATTAAAAATGCCAGATTCAGAAAAGGTGACCTCATGGTCACCTTTTTTATTGGCTTCTATATAGTGCGATTAAAGTAGGGCATTACTTCTTGTTGAACATCGCTCGAATATTCGCAATGTGCGCCTGCCCTTTTTCCATTCTTTCTTCAGCGGATTGAGGCTTCTTAACGCTTTCCCACTCCACATCATCGTGCGGCAGCTCATCGAGGAAGCGGCTTTGTGTTGGCTTTATTAATTCACCATATTGACGACGTTCACGACACTTAGTAAAAGTCAGCTCTTTCTGCGCTCGAGTAATCCCCACATACATAAGACGACGTTCTTCTTCTACGTTGCCTTCATCGACACTGGTTTGGTGCGGCAAGATGCCCTCTTCTGCACCCATCAGGAATACATATGGGAACTCTAGACCTTTCGATGCATGCAATGTCATTAATTGGACTTGATCTGCATCGTCATCATCCTCACCACGCTCCATCATATCGCGCAGCGTTAAACGTTGAACCACCTCGCGCAGGGTTTTCTCTTCTTTATCGTAGTTGTCACCCTCAAGATCGGCCACAATCCAGCTATACAGATCAGAGACGTTCTTCATTCGCATTTCAGCGGCTTTCGGGCTCGCTGAGGTTTCGTACAACCAATCTTCGTAGTTGATGTCACGAACCAAAGAACGAACGGCTTCAACCGTATTACCACGCTCGGCATTGTCTGAGATACGAACAATCCAGTCACCGAAGCGGCGCAAATTTTCTAAACCACGCCCCGTCAGTGTCTGCTCTAAGCCCATCTCAAAGCTGGCTTCAAACAAGCTCTTGCCACGCATATTGGCGTAGCTGCCTAACTTCTCAAGCGTCACCGGACCAATCTCTCGGCGCGGTGTGTTTACAATACGTAGGAAGGCGTTGTCATCATCAGGGTTCACCAACACACGCAGGTAAGCCATGATGTCTTTAATCTCGGCTCTCGCGAAGAAAGAGGTACCGCCAGAGATCTTGTAGGGCACGCGGTTCTGCATCAGCGCTTTTTCAATTAAGCGCGATTGGTGGTTACCACGGTAAAGCACCGCGTAATCTTTGTACTCAGTACGGTTCAAAAACTTGTGGGCGATGATCTCGCCGGTAATACGCTCTGCTTCATGCTCTTCATTCTTAGCATTCAGTACCTTGAGCTTTTCACCGTCTGGGATCTCTGAGAACAGTGACTTTTCATAAACGTGTGGGTTGTTGGCGATCAAGATGTTCGCCGCACGTAAGATTCGACTGGTTGAACGATAGTTTTGCTCGAGTTTGATCAAACGAAGATTCGGATAGTCCTCACCCAGCAACACCAAGTTTTGCGGTTTTGCACCACGCCATGAATAGATAGATTGGTCATCGTCACCTACTACTGTCAAGCGACCACGCTCTCCCACCAGTAAACGAACCAACTCATATTGGCTGGTGTTGGTATCTTGGTATTCATCGACCAGTAAATAGCGGATACGCGACTGCCAGCGCTCACGCACCTCTTGATTGGTTTTCAGTAGTAATACAGGCATCGCGATCAGATCATCAAAATCGAGTGCGTTGTATGCCTTCATCTGTTTCTGGTACATCTCAAAACAGAATGCAAACAACTGCTCTTGTTCGCCTTGAGCACGTGCTTTCGCCTGATCTGGCGTCAGCATGTCATTTTTCCAATTCGAAATGGTGCTCATTAAAGCGCGTAGCAAATCCTTATCACCATCGATCTGTCTCTCTGTTAACTCTTTTAACAAAGCTAACTGGTCTTGGTCATCAAACAGAGAGAAACCCGCTTTCAAACCCAGCGCTTTGTATTCACGGCGAATGATGGTTAAGCCCATGGTATGAAAAGTCGAAACAATCAGCCCTTTCGATTCGCCCTTACCTAGAGTTTGCCCAACACGCTCTTTCATCTCGCGTGCCGCTTTATTAGTAAAGGTCACCGCCGCAATATTACGCGCCTTATAGCCACATTCCTGAACCAGATAAGCAATTTTATTGGTGATAACACGTGTTTTACCGGATCCAGCGCCCGCTAATACTAAGCAGGGGCCCGAAACATATTTCACGGCTTCATCTTGTCTTGGGTTCAGTTTCATTTGATTCTCAGTTTGGTCTAGAGGGGCGAATTCAATTGCGCGCCTATAATAATGCTGCAACAGCACGAATGCTACGTTCTCTTATACAAGATTTTTACGCTGATTATGTAAAACTTTGTTGCACATGTGTGTGGTTATTAGGCTATAATGAATGAACGTTCATTCATTGGTGGTTGAAATATGACAACTCATGCACCTCGGGATAAACGCCAGCAAATACTTTCTGCAGCTGAAAAGCTAATTGCAGAGGTCGGTTTCCAAGGCCTTTCAATGCAAAAATTAGCCAAAGAGGCGGGAGTTGCTGCAGGCACTATCTACCGCTACTTCGACGATAAAGACCACTTGATAGATGATGTTCGAGTGCTCGTGACTCAACGAGTAGCAGATGCTGTTCAAGAAGGGGTTGATGATTCGGATCCAATTAAACAACGCTACCGTACTATGTGGTTGAACATATGGAACTTAGCGGGAACGAACTTAGCCGCGATAAAAAATCGGGTTCAATATGACTCACTGCCCATCACAAATAGCCTAAACTTCAGGGAACTAGAACGTAAAATGTTTGCCCAAGTTGAGCTGCTATTTAATGAGGGTAAAGAGCAAGGACTGTTTAAACCACTTGATAATGAAGTATTAAGCGGCTTGAGCTTAGCGGCTAGTGTATCTCTAGCGCGAAAGCATTCTTTAGGATTTTACCAACTCGACGAGGCAGAACTAGAATCTGCAATAGAAGCCAGTTGGGATGCAATAATTAAACACTAGATCGGAGTTTTGACCATAATGAAAAAGTGGACTTTCTTCATGTTACTCATCGCTGTACTTCTTTTCGGCAGCGTTATTGGGTTCAACATGTTCAAACAACAAAAAATTGCTGAGTATATGGCCAACCGCCCTGAACCAGAGTTTCCAGTAACGGTTACTGAAGTTCAGCCGATCGACTGGGTTCCAGTAATTGAAGCTATCGGCTTCATCGAACCTAACCAAGGTGTCACGCTAGCAAATGAAACCAGCGGTGTTATTGACCAAATCTCTTTTGGTTCTGGTACTGATGTTAAAAATGACCAACTTCTTGTTCGTCTTGATTCTGGCGTAGAAAAGGCAAATCTAAAGAGTTCTGAAGCTCGCCTGCCTGCGGCAAAAGCAAAATACAAACGCTACCAAGGTCTATTCAAGAAAGGTTCTATCTCTAAAGAAGCGTACGATGAAGCAGAAGCGAACTACTTCTCTCTATCTGCTGACATTGAAAGCCTAAAAGCATCGATCGAGCGTCGTGAAATTCGCGCGCCATTCGACGGTACTGTTGGTATTCGTAACGTATACCTAGGCCAATACCTACAATCGGGTACAGATATCGTTCGTTTAGAAGATACCAGTGTGATGCGCCTGCGCTTCACAGTTTCTCAAACTGATATCTCTCGTATCAATGTTGGTCAGGCTATCGACATCTTTGTTGATGCTTACCCAGAGACACCGTTTGAAGGATCTATCAGTGCAATTGAACCAGCTGTAAGCATCCAAAGTGGTCTTATCCAAGTTCAAGCAGACATTCCAAACAATGATGGCAAGCTTCGTAGCGGTATGTTCGCTCGCGCTAACATCATTCTGCCTAAATTAGAGAACCAAGTAACTCTGCCTCAAACAGCGATTACTTTCACTCTATACGGTGACAATGTTTACATCCTGACTGAAGAAGACGGCGTTCAACGTGTTGCTCAACATGTTGTAAAAGTAGGTGAACGTACAGCTGATATTGCACACATCCTTGAAGGCGTTAAAGCCGGCGATACGGTTGTAACTTCTGGCCAAGTACGTCTAAGTAACGGTGCCAAAGTTAAGGTTGTTGAAAGTGATGCAATCACTCCACCATCTGAAACACCTAAGCTGTAACTGGAGGCACAATGCGCTTTACTGATGTTTTTATTAAACGTCCAGTTCTAGCGGTATCCATCAGCTTTTTGATTGCGCTGCTTGGCTTACAAGCAATCTTCAAAATGCAGGTGCGTGAATACCCTGAAATGACGAATACCGTCGTAACCGTAACCACGAGTTACTACGGTGCAAGTGCCGATCTTATCCAAGGCTTTATCACCCAGCCCCTCGAACAGGCTGTGGCTCAAGCGGATAACATCGACTATATGACTTCTTCTTCTGTGCTCGGTAGTTCTACTATTACCGTGAACATGAAGTTGAACACCGACCCGAATGCGGCGCTGTCTGACATACTGGCCAAGACTAACTCGGTGCGTTCTCAGCTTCCTAAAGAAGCCGAAGATCCAACCGTAACCATGTCTACCGGTTCAACGACAGCTGTACTCTACATTGGTTTTACCAGTGATGAGTTGGTGTCGAGCCAAATTACCGACTACCTAGAGCGTGTAATCAACCCGCAACTATTCACGGTAAATGGTGTATCTAAAGTCGACCTTTATGGTGGTATGAAATACGCACTGCGCGTATGGCTAGATCCATCAAAAATGGCAGCTGTTAACCTAACTGCTACTGATGTTATGTCGGTATTGAATGCCAACAACTACCAGTCAGCGACAGGTCAAGCTACTGGCGAATTCGTTCTTTATAACGGCAGTGCCGATACACAAGTATCAAACACTGAAGAGTTAGAGAACTTAGTCGTTAGAAGTGGTGAAGGTGAGATTATCCGTCTGTCTGACATCGCTAAGGTTTCTCTAGAGAAAAGCCACGACGTTTATCGTGCAAGTGCGAACGGTCAGGAGGCGGTTGTTGCAGCAATTAATGCGGCACCAAGTGCGAACCCAATCAACATCGCTGCAGATGTACTTGAGCTTCTTCCTCAGCTAGAGAAGAACCTTCCAAGCAACATCTCAATGAACGTAATGTACGATTCAACCATTGCGATTAACGAGTCAATTCAAGAAGTTATCAAGACAATTCTTGAAGCGGCATTAATCGTATTAATCGTAATCACATTGTTCTTAGGTTCATTCCGAGCGGTACTGATCCCTATAGTTACTATCCCACTGTCGTTGATTGGTGTAGCAATGGTAATGCAGGCAATGGGCTTCTCTTGGAACCTGATGACGCTACTGGCAATGGTACTCGCCATCGGTCTGGTGGTTGATGATGCGATCGTAGTACTTGAGAACGTCGACAGGCATATCAAGCTCGGGGAGTCCCCTTTCCGCGCTGCGATCATCGGTACTCGTGAAATTGCGGTCCCTGTTATCGCAATGACACTCACGCTAGGTGCGGTATACGCTCCAATCGCGATGATGGGCGGTATCACGGGCTCGCTATTTAAAGAGTTCGCATTAACCCTAGCCGGTTCTGTATTTGTATCGGGTATCGTGGCACTTACGCTGTCGCCAATGATGTGTTCAAAAATGCTAAAAGCTCACGCTGAGCCGAGCAAATTTGAGCAGAAAGTTCATAGCGTTTTGGATGGCATGACTAACCGTTACGAGCGTATGCTTGGCGCGGTTATGAACCACCGCCCAGTATTCATTGGTTTTGCGATCATCGTATTTGCAAGCTTGCCGATGCTGTTTAAGTTCATCCCTAGTGAATTAGCACCTTCAGAAGATAAAGGTGTAATCATGCTGATGGGTACGGCACCATCTAATGCGAACTTAGACTTCATGCAAAATACCATGAACGACGTAAACAAGATTCTGTCTGATCAGCCAGAAGTAGCTTACGCGCAGGTGTTCACAGGTGTTCCTAATGCAAACCAAGCGTTTGGTATTGCATCTATGGTTCCTTGGAGTGAGCGTGAAGCAAGCCAATCTGAGGTAGCAAACCGGGTTGGTGGTTTGGTGAAAGATGTACCTGGAATGGCAGTAACAGCCTTCCAAATGCCAGAGCTTCCAGGTGCGGGTTCAGGTCTTCCAATTCAGTTTGTTATTACAACGCCAAACAGTTTTGAGAGCTTGTTCCAAATTACCACTGACATCTTGACTGATGTAGCGACAAATCCACTATTCGTATACTCGGATCTCGATCTAAACTACGACTCAGCAACGATGAAAGTACACATCGACAAGGATAAAGCGGGCGCATACGGCGTAACCATGCAAGATATCGGTATCACGCTAGGTACCATGATGTCAGATGGCTACGTAAACCGTATCGACTTGAATGGTCGTTCTTACGAGGTTATCCCTCAGGTTGAACGTAAATTCCGTTTGAACCCAGAATCGATGAATAACTACTACGTACGTGCTGCGGACGGTAATGCTGTACCACTAGGCAGTTTGATTACGATTGATGTTGTGGCAGAGCCTCGCTCTCTTCCTCACTTCAACCAATTGAACTCAGCTACGATTGGTGCAGTACCTGCTCCAGGCGCTGCAATGGGTGATGCAATTGCATGGTTTGAAGACACGGCGGCGAATAAGCTTCCAAGTGGCTACAACCACGATTACATGGGTGAAGCACGTCAATACGTAACTGAAGGTAGCGCACTTTACGCGACCTTTGGTCTAGCACTGGCTATCATCTTCTTGGTACTAGCGATTCAATTCGAATCTCTAAAAGATCCACTGGTTATCATGGTATCTGTACCACTGGCGATCTGTGGTGCCCTAATTGCTCTAGCTTGGGGTGCGGCAACGATGAACATCTACTCACAAGTAGGTTTAATCACGCTGGTCGGCCTGATTACCAAGCACGGTATATTAATCTGTGAGGTTGCAAAAGAAGAACAACTGCATCACCACAAGACTCGTATTGAAGCGGTGATGGAAGCAGCAAAAGTTCGTCTTCGTCCAATTCTGATGACAACAGCTGCGATGATCGCGGGTCTAATCCCACTGATGTACGCAAGTGGTGCAGGTGCAGCTCAGCGCTTTAGTATCGGTATCGTAATCGTTGCTGGTCTAGCTATTGGTACTATCTTTACGCTATTTGTACTGCCAGTGATTTACAGCTACCTAGCTGAAAAACACAAACCTCTTCCTGTATTTGTGGAAGACAAAGATCTAGAAAAACTAGCTCGCGTCGATGAAGCAAAAGCAGCACACAGAGAATTAGCAGATAACAAGTAATCGCTAAGTCGTAAAACAATCAAAAAGGCTACTTCGGTGGCCTTTTTTTATACGCGATAGGCGACATCTCAAGTGTGATTAAATAGAATAGTGATAAATAGTCAGGAGTTTTAATCGATATGTTTGATCCAAAAAAACTAGAGCAAATTGCTAAGCAGATCCACGACTCTATGCCTCAGCCAGTAAAAGAACTGGGTTCAGACGTAGACCAGAAAGTTCGCCAAGTTATCCAAGGCCAGCTAAACAAACTAGATGTTGTAAGCCGTGAAGAGTTTGATGTTCAGACTCAAGTACTACTGCGCACTCGTCAGAAGCTCACTGAAATGGAACAAAAACTGGCTGAACTAGAAGCAAAGCTTTCAGACAAATAGTCATTTTTTTCAATCAGTTCAAGTTCGAATAAAGGCTTACCTTCGGGTAAGCCTTTATTTTTTCCTCAATCTATCAAGCCTTCACCGGTAAAATAGTTGCAAGCATAAAAAAGCCCCGAACAAATGTTCAGGGCTATTTTTATTCAGTGATGAACTGGAAGATTAACCGCCAACAGCGATACGCTTCATGTCGCTCATGTAGCTACGTAGCTCTTCACCAATGTATTCTACAGGGTGGTTACGGATAGCTTCGTTTACTTCAATTAGCTTAGCGTTATCAACTTGGTTAGATGTCTCACCTAGACCACGGCCGATGACGTCCGTTGCTACTGAAGGCATGAACTTCTCACGTAGTAGCGGTGTTGCTACGTTAGCGAATAGGTAGTTACCGTACTCAGCAGTATCAGAGATTACAACGTTCATTTCGTAAAGACGCTTACGAGCAACTGTGTTTGCGATTAGTGGAAGCTCATGTAGAGATTCGTAGTAAGCAGACTCATCAATGATGCCTGATGCCGTCATAGCTTCGAATGCTAGCTCAACACCGGCACGAACCATAGCAACCATTAGGATACCGTTGTCGAAGTACTCTTGCTCTGAGATTTCTACGTCAGAAGCTGGGTAGTTTTCGAATGCAGTTTCGCCTGTCTCTTCACGCCAGCCTAGTAGGTTCACGTCATCGTTCGCCCAGTCAGCCATCATTGTGCTAGAGAAGTGACCAGAGATGATGTCATCCATGTGCTTATTGTAAAGCGGACGCATTAGGTCTTTAAGCTCTTCAGAAAGCTCAAACGCTTTAACTTTAGCCGGGTTAGATAGGCGATCCATCATGTGAGTTACGCCACCAAACTTAAGTGCTTCAGTAATCGTTTCCCAACCGTATTGTAGAAGCTTGCCTGCGTAGCCAGGTTCGATGCCATCAGCAATCATCTTCTCGTAAGATACGATAGAACCCGCTTGTAGCATGCCACAAAGGATAGTTTGCTCACCCATCAGGTCAGATTTAACTTCTGCTACGAAAGAAGACTCTAGGCAACCTGCACGGTGACCACCAGTACCTGCAGCCCAAGCTTTAGCGATATCCCAACCTTCGCCTTTAGGGTCGTTTTCTGGGTGAACAGCGATAAGTGTTGGTACACCGAAGCCACGTTTGTACTCTTCGCGAACTTCAGAGCCTGGACACTTAGGTGCAACCATTACTACAGTAAGGTCAGCACGTAATTGCATGCCTTCTTCCACAACGTTGAAGCCGTGAGAGTAACCAAGAGCAGCGCCTTGCTTCATTAGAGGCATTACTGTTTCAACAACGTTTGTGTGTTGCTTATCAGGAGTAAGGTTGATTACTAGGTCTGCTTGAGGGATTAGCGTTTCGTAGCTACCCACAACAAAGCCGTTTTCATCAGCATTTTTGAATGATTGACGCTTTTCATCAATTGCCGCTTGGCGTAGAGCGTAAGATACGTCTAGACCAGAATCACGCATATTTAGACCTTGGTTTAGGCCTTGAGCACCACAACCAACAATTACGATTTTCTTACCTTCAAGGTATTCAGCTTCTGTCGCGAATTCTTCACGATCCATAAAGCGGCAACGACCTAATTGGTCTAGTTGTTCACGAAGGTTTAATGTATTGAAATAGTTAGCCATTCTAGGGCACTCCTTTAAAAATAAGTCCGTAAGGTCGATATCTCTCTATCGAATGACTTCATACTAAAACAGACACTCCGTTGCTGAAAGTGATATATTCACAATTAGTTATTGCAATAAATGCAACATGGAAACGATCGCAGAACATGAACATAAAATCTCTACAATTATTTATACATTTATGCGACAGCAAGAGTTTCAGCAAAACCGCTGCTGCTATGCACGTCAGTCCTTCAGCGCTGAGCCGTCAGATACAAAAGCTTGAAGAGGAAACAGGACAAGAACTGCTAATCAGAGACAACCGCAGTGTTGATCTTACCCCAGCAGGAAAACACCTATTGCCTGTAGCATTGAGCATCGTGGGAGAGTGGCAGCAATATAACCTTCACCTGAAGGGCGGAGAGCAAGAACTTAAAGGTGAGATCCGTATATTTTGTTCAGTAACGGCTAGCTACAGTCACCTACCTGAACTCATAACCGAATTTAGGGCTATTCATCCGTATATTGAATTTAAGCTCTCTACTGGTGATCCAGCTCAATCCATCGACAAGATCTTAAACGATGAAGCGGATATCGCGATTTCAGCAAAGCCAGACATCCTTCCTTCAAGGTTAGAATTCGAAACCATCAGCGATATTCCACTGTCAGTCATCATTCCATCTGGTGTGAGTAGCTTTAGCCAACAACTGCAATCCGATAAGCCAAACTGGAATGAAGTGCCCTTTATCATCCCAGAAGCAGGAACAGCGCGTGAACGAGCCAATGCATGGTTTAAAAAGATGAAGATAAAACCCAACATATACGCGCAAGTTTCTGGCCATGAGGCGATTGTAAGTATGGTGGCACTAGGATGTGGAGTTGGCATCGCACCTGATGTGGTCATAAACAACAGTCCAGTAAGAGATAAAGTTAGCCGCTTAAAGATAGAACCTATCAAGCCATTTGAGTTAGGCGTATGTTGTAAGCGAGCACAGCTAGATAACCCTCTAATTCGAGCGTTCTGGCAAGTTGCAGAAGGGAAATATTTAGCGGACTAGTCGTCATTGTTTTAATACCAATTAAAGTAAAAATGTGAGCTAATTAAGATTGATGAATTATTGTGAAATTTAGCCATGGATAGCCTTAATAACA
>NZ_JBGONQ010000062.1:0-11020 GCF_041439145.1 Vibrio sp. 1F255
AACGCTTACCTTTCGCAAGTCCTTGCAGGGCAAGGGGCTTCGTAATCTTGCCCTGATTGTTAATGCAGAACTTGGTGTTTACTTCGTTTATTAATGAACGTTCAACTTTTATAAATCGATTTGCAGCTCTTGCAATGTTCCCGTGTGCTTTCTGTTCAATTAGGTCAACACATGAGAAGTAGTGATCTTTCAATGTACATAGTATTTTTTCTATGCCTTTATAGTGAATTACCTCAAGGGGATCATTGTCCTTTTTAAACAACATATCATTACTCCTTTTTATCTCAGTAGTATTTATAATTTCAGTTGATTTATAATAATTAAAATAAGCCTTTTCTTTGATTCTGATTTCCAACCATCATTCGCTAATAACTAATTCTGACGCATGTTGTGTATTTGGTCTCGACATGATTCCATTTCATTTTTTACCACTTTTAATCTTCTTCTCCCTTCTAAATCAGGGTTAGTTTCTAGCAGTGATTCAATGTCGGAAATGATCTTTGTCTCGACACCTTCTAGGTGCTTTAAATAGAGCTCTTGATTGTTTTTACCTTTTGTATCTTCCGCTTCAATACAGCGCTCTCTGGCATTTATCGTATAACTAGCGGGTATCTGTTCTTGATGTATTTTTGAGTAGTAAGTTAAAGATTGTAACTTTAACTCTGCACATTTCTTTACCGTGTAGATATCAAAAAGATTTTTTGCCATCTTTTCACTTCTTATGTTGGATATCGCTTTTTCGTAAATAATATTTCCACTTTTTATCAGGTTAACAATAGATAATATACTTTGGTTTCTCATGAATCCTCATTTGGTTCTAAGCTGTATTTGGTTTGTTGCATTTTTTATGCCAATTAATAACCCTATATTCAGCTTGTTTCGTCTAAGGTTTTACTTTGTTTTTGTAAAAAATACATTAATAGATGTTTTCTAGTGAAATTATTACATTGATTAATGCCATTTATTAATGATATGGGAGCTTATCTTCAATTATTCTGGTACTTGTGAAAGTTGGCACGATGCTAGCATTGATTATTAAAGTAGCTAGAGATTAATAGTATTAATATTATTCTCTGGCTTATGATAATCAAATAAGGAGAAAACTTATGCCAAAGTCAAACGCTAAAAATTCAGAAGCCAAACAACAAATTGAAGAAACTTATGAAAAAGCTGAAGAGGCCGCAGTAGAAGTTATCGAAAATGTGAAAGAGGCGGTCCATGAAACTCTCGAGGCCAGCTCTGAAAGTGTGAAGAACACGTCTGAGAAAGCGGAAAACATCATTAAAGAGCGTCCATTATTGAGTGTTGGCTGTGCGTTTCTCGCTGGTTGGGCTGTCTCGAAGTTAATCAAATAGCCATATATCAACATCGCAATTGAGAGAGCACCGTTATGCAGGTAAATAGTCAAAATGACCCAGTAAACTCTGCCAATGATAAATCGAGCGATCGTAAGGTGGATGATCTTAAACGTTCTGCTTCTGAGTTAAATGGATTGTGGAAAGACTTAGCTATATTACAGACACATACCCAGCAATGGTCTCAATCGACCTTAGAGCTTTTCTTATTGGAGTTTCGCAATAGTGTTGATGCATTTAAAAAGCGTCTTGTGTTTCAGCTCCTCTTTGTTGCGTTGTTACCGCTGTTTCTTTTTAGTATCGCCGTCGGTGCTGGAGTAGTGATCTACTACTTCACTTTGAATCTGTTAGCGGGTTACGGCGCGTTTATATTCACACTCGGTTTGATTCTAATATGCTTGGTACTTCGTTCTAGTTACTTAAAGCAATTTATAGGTTTTGAATGTACGAAAGAGCAATTGAAGGAGGGGTTACATGTCAGCACTCAAAAATCGACAAAGACAGATTCAAATGAAAAGACTTGAGGGGAGAAGTAGAGCTCGTCAAGTTGAACTTTGTATGGGACTTATTCGTCACAAAGGAAAAGAGTTTGTTCACAAGTACCCCTTGTATGCTCTTGGCATCACAGGCCTTGGTGTTGTAATTTTGAATCGAACTCATCGTTTTAAATCGTCTGTTTTTGGTTATAAACAGCTATCGCTAATACTTAATTTACTTAAGTAACCATCATTTTGATTCAAGTTAGTGTTGGCTGACGGTATCGAGTGCCTGATTCAAATTGACGAAGCCTCAAAAACAAAACCTTCTACTCATAGGAATAAAATGACATCAAAAAAATACAGTATTCTTAGACAACGAAGTGTGTTGCAAACTAGTTTTATGCTCCTTGCTGTTCTCATGATGTCTATTTTTACATTACATATCGCCAAGCCATTTTTGTTGCCAATCATCTTTGGTGCTTTTATTTCTTTGCTATGTAGCCCTCTAGTTAACTACCTTACTCGCTTCGGTATCCCTCGAGTCATTAACGTAATGGCTGTACTTATTGGTTTTATTGGCTTTGTTGTGATTAGTTTGAATATGTTGAGTGAGCCCGCTCAGCAATGGTGGTCAAAATTACCAATGTTGGTCGAGAATGTATCTAATGAAGTGAGTGAGGTTACTCAAAACAGTCGCTTAACTGACGCCACCGGGTTCTCCATGAGTAGTACTGTTACCAATGATGGGCTTACCAATAACACGGCTTTTTCCATTATAGAATCAGTGCTTACGACAACACCAACCATTGTTACTCAGTTGTTGGTTGCGTTTCTTATGGCGTATTTCATGATGAATTACGGTCGAAGAATTTATTCTCAAAGCTTATCTCTTTTTGAATGCTTTTCAGATAAGCGTAGGGCTGTTGAATTGGTTAAAGTTGTTCAAAAGGATTTGTCTCGTTACATCGGTGCCATCACCATCATTAATGTTTGCATAGGACTCACTGTTGGCCTTGCTATTTATATGATGGGATTGCAAGACCCTTTCCTTTGGGGCGCTTTTGCAGGCTTAATGAATTTTATCCCCTATCTTGGCCCGATGGTTTCAGTTACGTGCTTTGCTTTAGTCTCTTTTATACAGTTTGAGTCGTTTAGCTATGCATTGACGGTCGCTGCGGTCTTCCTGGCGATTAATTTGATAGAAAGCCAATTGGTTACTCCTACATTACTGGGGAAAAGGTTTAGTCTCAATCCGCTGATTTTATTTGTATGGCTTGTATTTTGGGGTTGGCTATGGGGCTCTATGGGAATGCTAGTAGGGGTCCCATTACTTGTCTGTGTGAATGTACTTTTTGAACAGTTAAGACATCCAAGGTTGAATGCTCATAAAGGTCAGTAGAGCAGAAGTAAGCCTTGATAACCACTCAGCGTCACTTCTTTCTGTGAGTGTTAGTTCTGTTGCTTTATGACTCCTTTTTGGACAGCTGGCTGAGGTTAAACTCTGTGTGAGATCAAACTAGTATCGCTATAGGCTTCAAAAGCAATAGTTGCTGGTTCTATTTCACTTAGAAAGGTTAAGAGTCGGTTGCGACGAAGCGCCTCCACCTCACAACGGTTATGTGCGATAGCATAGAAGCAATGTTTACCTAGGTCGATACCTAAAGTATGGATAGAAGATATTTGGTTCACCTCACTCTGAGAGCCGACTCTAAGCTTAAGGGCTTGAGAGTGAGGCGGATCATATAATTAAGCCTCACCAAAGTGCTGTGGCTTTATTGTTAGAAATTAAACAGGCTCTGTTTACCTGAATGACATAGACTAGTGATTCACTTGCTCGACAATCTCGCGTGTTAAGCGGGCAATCTCATCCCACTCTCCATTTTCAACGAGTTTCTTGTCGACCATCCATGTACCACCGCAGGCTAATACTTGAGGCACTGCTAAGTAGTTATCGATGTTTGATGGCGTGATACCGCCTGTAGGCATGAGTCGAATATCGCCGTATGGGCCAACGAGCGATTTCACCATGCTGATGCCGCCAGATGCTTCTGCTGGGAAGAACTTCAAGGTTGTTAGGCCCATCTCTAATGCCGCTTCAACGGTGCTTGGATTGTTCACACCTGGAATGATATCGATGCCGATCTCTTGGCATGCTTTAACTGTGTTCGGATTAAAGCCCGGTGAAACCACAAACGTTGCGCCCGCTTCTTTTGCTGCGAGTGCTTGCTTATGGTTCAAGATGGTGCCCGCGCCGATCAGCATGTCAGGCTGAGCTTCTCGAAGCAGTCGGATAGCTTCAACAGCGGCGTCTGAACGGAACGTAATTTCAGCGGCGGGAAGCCCATTCTCAGCCAATACTTTGCCTAGAGGGATAATATCCTCTGCGTTATCAATGGCGATAACAGGGATAACTTTAAGTGCGTTTAGCTGTTCGTTAATTGTAGACATGTGTACTTCTTAATATCAGTTTGAAAGAGTGTCGGTGATGGATTTTGGGATGATTGCGCCATTATGTTGAATCACCAATCTGGCTAATGCATTACCTTGATGGCAGGCTTCTTCAATAGAACCTCCAGCGAGATAGCAAGATAAGAAACCGCCGTTAAAAGAGTCGCCAGCAGAGGTGCTATCAACCACAGTCTCGACAGGTGTCGTTGTGATTTTTACTGGCTCATTTGCGGGGTTTTCGCTGATCAAGCAGCCTTCAGCACCAAGCTTGACAACAACGGTTTTGACACCGAGCGTATGCAGCCTTGTTATGGTGTCTTGTGGCGTTTGATCGCTCCACAACAGTTGTTCATCATCGAATGTGACTAGGGCTATATCAGTGGTTTGATAACCCAGTCGATAGCACTCTTTGGTCGCGCTTTCTGATTCCCATAGTTTTGGTCGGTAGTTACTATCAAAGGCGATGGTAACGCCACGTTCACGCAGGCCTTCAATGATAGTGAGTAACTTTAACTGATCGCTGTGTGGCAATATCGCGAGGGAAATGCCACTCAGAAACACCATATCAACATCGTGAAGTTGGTTGGCTATCTTATCGAAATCGGGGTGCTGTACCATGTAGCGAGCCGCCGAATCGTTGCGCCAGTATAGGAAGGTGCGCTCACCAACATCGTCGAGTTGAATGAGATAGAGCCCGGGTGAACGCTGCTCGTCAATAAGCACGAATTCGGTTGATAGTCCTTCATCTTGCCATCGGTTAAGTATCTCTTGGCTGATCGCGTCTGAGCCTAGAGCTGTGACATAGCTTGTTCGTATCACTGGATTCGCAGTGCTGCTATTGCTGCTCATGCTCACGGGGTTACTAACCGCAGCGCTGCGGTTCAAGTAGATTGCCGCGTTTAATGTGTCTCCACCATAGCTTTGATGCATGTCGCCAAATGGAGCCCCATTCAGTTCAATCATGCACTCACCGATGATTGCGATGTGGGTCATAATATAGCCTTAGAAAGGAAAGGTTGGGTTTGTTCGTATTGAGGAAAGCATGACCATAATGAGATATGGTCATGCTTTTTCGATTCTAATCTTACGGGAGTGAGACTAGCCGATTACTTGTTGTCTAGTTTTACGAACAACATCGTTAGGACGAAAGACAGTGCGAATACACCCACCACGCCCATCAGTGCTTGAATGAAGTTTTGCGTACCGCCTGCAAGGTAAGCTGGCAAGCTGAATACAGAAGAAAGAATGTAGCTTGTTAAGTGCGTATCGATCGTTACTGAGATAGCACCGAACACACCTGCAGCCAAACTCGCGGTCATCATCGCTTTGGTGTATTTAGTGAGGACACCAAATAGAGCCGGCTCCGTGATGCCTAAGATAGCGGTAACACTTGAGCCCATCGTAATTGAAGATTGCTCTTTAGATACCGTTTTACGTTGCTTGTGCCAGATAGCCATTGTCGCGCCAGCAATTGCCATGTTACCCAAACACATGATCGGCATAAGTAGATCCTTACCATACAGTGCGAAGTTGTTCAGGCTGATTGGCGTCATGCTGTGGTGGATACCAAATACGATGGTGATCGGGCGAGTTAGACCAAACACAAAGCCTGTTAACGTCGGAGAGATTTCCAGTAGTGAACTCATCACCCAACCTGCGCCATTACTTAGCCAGATACCAGCAGGACCAACAAATGATAGCGTGATGGTTGAAGTAACCGTAAAGGCAAGCAGTGGTGTAAATACAGGCTTCGCAGAAGAAGGAACTAGACGGTCAACTAACGGAGTCACTTTAGATAATAACCAGATTGCTAGAATCGCAGGAACAATCGCGCCGCCGTAGTTGAGCAGCTCAATCGGAACCACACCAAGAACCGTCAGCTCCGGAACTGCACCTGCGTCTTTTAGCATTGTTGCTTTATCTACGAGCAAAGGCGCTAACATTGCAGAAGAGACAGCAAGCGCAATGTATTCGTTTACTTTGAATACCTTAGCGGCAGAGAAAGAAACCAGCATAGGTAAGAAGAAGAACACAGCAACAGAGATCGAGCGGAAGAAGTAAACTGTGTCTGAGGTTTCAGAGATAACATTGGTTGCAATAAGACCAGACAACAGGCCCATCAACATACCCGCGCCAGCGATTGCGGGTACAACCGGACCAAAGATGCCTGCGACAATGCGCATCACGCCCTGGAACAGCTTGCCTTTCTCTAGCTCATCAGCCGGAGTTGCGTCAGCTTGTTGAGTGTTTGATAGCGCGTTGAACCACTTCTCTACCTCAACACCGATGATGACTTGGGTCTGGCCTTGTTGAAGTACCACGCCTTTCACATCTGCGATCTGCTTGATCGCTTCTTCGTCTACCAGCGACTCGTCGGCTAATTTGAATCTCAGCCTTGTCATACAGTGCGTGATACTCACGATATTGTCTTCACTACCAAGTGCAGTGATTAATAACTGTATATTTTCTTTGAAATTTTTCTTATTCGATGATGACTTCGAGTTATTAATAACGGCATCACTCTTTTCTACCATTTGCATACTACACCTGTTATTGGAATATATTTAACTCGAGCAATCATAACGACAACCAATTTAAATCCAACGCAGTAAAAAGAGATCTCAATCACACTTAAAATCCGAAAAATTATTTTTTCACCGTTTTTGGCCAATTGGTATGTTTTGTTTATCAAAAAAAATCACTTAACGTACCAATTATTTTTACGCAAAATTAGCGCTTGAAATGTGGTTTTTAAAGCGGTTAGATAATAGGAGTTGACTTAAGTTTAGGTTATTTAATTGTGAAAGAAACTATTATATCTGATATCCATTGTATTATTACTAAACCAGACAGACACAATCTCATTACCGTGGTAGTTGAAACGAATGAAGGCGTGACTGGGTTTGGTTGTGCGACATTCCAACAAAGACCGCTTGCTGTAAAAACAATGGTCGATGAATATTTAAAACCTATTCTTATTGGTAAAAACGCCAATAATATTGAAGACTTATGGCAAATGATGATGGTCAACGCTTATTGGCGAAATGGCCCTGTTATCAATAATGCAATTTCCGGTGTTGATATGGCCCTGTGGGATATCAAAGCTAAATTGGCGGGTATGCCGCTACATCAATTATTTGGTGGTAAGTCTCGTGATGCTATTCCTGTATACACACACGCGACTAGCGATACGATGGAAGGTATTTATGAGCTGGTGGAATCTTTCCTAGACAAAGGCTACAAGCACATTCGTTGTCAGCTTGGTTTCTATGGCGGCGTTCCAACCGATTTGCATACCACTCAAAACCCGACTGAAGGCTCGTACTACGACCAAGATCAGTACATGGACAATACTCTAACGATGTTTAAGTCGTTGAGAGAGAAATATGGTAACCAATTCCATATTCTTCATGATGTTCATGAGCGCCTATTCCCGAATCAAGCGATACAATTTGCCAAAGAAGTCGAGCAATATAAGCCTTACTTCATTGAAGATATTCTGCCGCCAAATCAAACGGAATGGTTGGATAATATTCGCAGCCAGAGCTCAGTTTCATTAGGTTTAGGGGAGTTATTTAATAACCCTGAAGAGTGGAAATCATTGATTGCTAACCGCCGCATTGATTTCATTCGTTGCCATGTTTCACAGATTGGTGGTATTACCCCAGCTCTGAAACTCGGCCATCTATGTCAGAACTTCGGTGTTCGTATTGCATGGCATTGCCCGCCAGATATGACGCCAATTGGCGCAGCGGTAAACACGCATTTGAATGTGCATTTACACAATGCTGCCATTCAAGAACATGTCGAGTACAACGAGAATACACACAAGGTATTCCCGAACGCTGCAGAGCCAATTAATGGCTACTTATACGCTTCTGAAATCGCAGGTATTGGTGTTGAAATCGACCGAGAGGTTGCAGCCGAGTTCCCTGTTATGTATCGCCCCCACGAGTGGACTCAAAGTCGCCTTCCTGATGGCGCGATTCATACCCCTTAACTCGTATTTTTAATATCAAATGGTCGCTATAAGCGGCCATTTTCTTATTTAATATACTTACCAGATATTACGTATTATCTGGTAAGTATATTTCTAGTATCATTAAATTAATAATATTAGATGTGAAATAATATTAGTGGCTAATCTATAGAGTAATTAACTTATATCTATAAAAATTAACCATATTAAATCGAATTAAAAGGTTACTTCTTATCTCGGAAGCTCATGCTCTCATTGTTAAAAGGAGTGTGATAGGTGCATTGATATTTGATGTCGATGATATCGCTGACGATGAATAGATCCCCCGATGCTAAGAAACCTCGGTTGGTGATATTCATCGCCGCGGCATTTTTTTTGCAGCCGAGCAACTCCGCGTCTTCTTTAGATACGTTGATCGCTTGATACGTCGTTAAGTAGCTATCGATCTGAAGACCTTTCGCCAATGCATGTTTCTGGATTGAGCTTTCAATGATCTCGGCATTCATCTCTGGGAAGACACTGACAGGGATCTTGGCTTCTTCAATCTGAACTACTTTGTTGTTAATCAATCGAAGCCGTCTAATTTTCCAGATGTAGTCATTGTCGTCTAAAGAAAAAATCTGCTGTTCGTGGTTATCGGGTAGCGCTTTATTCAGTTGGAGCTTTTTATAAGAGATCTCTTCAAAACTGTTTTCAGTAATGGAGTTGTACACCAGTGGTGTACCAATGAGAGAAGTGTTGACGAAGTAACCAGAACCCACCTTAGATTTCACCATGCCAATAGCCTCTAGCTTGGCTAGCGCTTTTCGAATAGTAAATCGAGATAACCCATATATTTCAGAGAGTTCTCTTTCCGCGGGAAGCTTATGATTGATACTGTTTTGACAGATCTTGCTCACAATATCTTGGACAACTAACTCGTACTTTTTCATAGATCAATAACTTTAAAGTGTATTCACTGTGACTAAAGAATAGTGAACTAAATCAGGGATTCAGTACGCTCTGAATGACTCATAATTGTAACATAGAAGGTTAAGTGGGTGATGATAAATAGGGTTAGTTAGGGGTACTAGTGACCACCTTTTGCGCTGACTTGATTACATCTTGTGATTCTAGTCCTCATTTTGTAAAACAAGATTATGAACTTTAACGTGCGGCATTTAATGTCTGTGTTGTTGCTATTTTAAGTGACTAATTCAGGAGTAGGGTATGAGTTCGAATCAAATCAAAATGTCGTATTTGATGTGGGTAATGTGATTGTGCGTTGGTCGCCGCTGGAAATTACTCAACTAACGTTTGGTAACATTGCCGACCCTGAAGCCCGAGCGCTTTCGATTTTCCAAAGTGCGATTTGGTCGGATTTGAACAAAGGGTTCTTAACCGAAAATGAAGCCAAACTTCGCTACCAACAAGAGCTCGATTTATCTTCATTAGAGTGCGACCGCCTGTTTTATTACGTTAAGAAAACGCAGATCTTATTGCATGGTTCTGTCGACCTTATCGAGCGCGTAAAGCGTGCTGGGTATGGTGTGTATGCACTTACCGACAACGTGGTCGAGATTGTTGAATACTTAAAAAATACTTATCAATTTTGGGCGTTGTTTGATGGTGCGGCAGTATCTGCTGAACTTGGTTTGCTTAAGCCACAACCTGAAATCTACCAAGTGCTGTTATCTAATTATGGGCTTAAAGCTTCAGAAACCGTCTTCATTGATGATATGCCTTATAACGTTGAAGGTGCGAGATCTGTGGGTATGGCTGCTATCCAGTTTACCGATGCCGTTCAGTGTGAAAACAGCTTGCAGGCGCTTGGCGTTAATTTATTAGATTGACACCTTGGCGAGTGAGTTAAATTTGAGGGTGTAGAAAATGAAAAGATACCCACCTAAGTCTATCGTTGCATTCTTGTTTTTGACTATATCAGCGCTGGTTTTAGTTGCGGCTGTCGTGCTTCAAATTCGCGGTGAACAAGCGTGCGATAAAACAACGCTGATAATTAGATTAAGAGCCATGCTATTGAAACATCGCTCTTTTTTAGATTTGGATACGCGCTTTCTTGTTTAATCGCGAGTTTGTTCGGCATTCAAATGCCGAATCAACTTGGCTGGAGTGCCGCCGTACAGGCAATCTGGTGGTACATCACTGTTAACCACTGAGTTCGCTGCGATAACAGAGCGAGCGCCAATCGTAACGCCTTGGTTGATGACTGAGTTTCCACCAATCCACACATCGTCTTCGACTGTGATAGGTAGGCAGAAAGTTTCCCACTTACGGCGGCTGAGATAATCCAGTGAGTGGGAGGCTGTGTAAAACTGGGCACTTGGCCCTATCAATACATTGTTACCAATCTTGATATTCGCGCCATCAAGCATCACCACGTTCATGTTGATAAAGGTGTCGTCACCGATCTCGATGGTTTTGCCAAACTCGCAATGAAAAGGAGGACGGACAACGCTGCTTCCTACTTTACCAAACAGATTAGCCTGAAGACTTGGCAGTTGAGTATCGTCTGAACATTGATTCAAGTCTGATAGCGCCTTGCTGGCGTGAGTGCGCATGTGGTCTACCTCATGGTCTGCGCCATCAAAAATCTCGCCGGACAGCATTTTCTCGAGTTCTGTTTTCGTTTTCATCCCTTGCACCTCACTAGTCAACATGGGTATTAGAATACGGATAATTGGACATAAAAAAAGAGAAAAGCCTAAGCCTTTCTCTTCCTATTTTGTACCTTTAAGCATTAATGCTAAGTGAGCCCAGCT
>NZ_JBGONQ010000063.1:0-10902 GCF_041439145.1 Vibrio sp. 1F255
AGATTCGAGATTCGAGATTCGAGATTCGAGATTCGAGATTCGAGATTCGAGAAAAGTTTAAGCTAGTCGCCAATGGTGGCTAGCTTTTTTTTTGCTTGGAACATGGGAAAATAGCAACTTACCAAACGACAGGCAAAAAAATAGCCAACCGCAATAATCGCGATTGGCTCTATATATTTGTGAACAAATCATAAGTTCACTAACAACGTCAGTTGGCTAGGTGACCCTCGGCTTAAGAAGGGTCAATGTATCAAATGCAGTTAGCGTGCCAACTTTTATTCGACGTTTTATAAACCCTGCATCGCATAAAAACCATGAATTCATCATGAGAATTGCAAAGTGCATTTGCATAATGCAACCAAGATGCAATATCGATAAGAGATCAGTTTCATCGCTGCTCTTAATGACAAATCACTAAGTGGTTGTTATCTAAATGTTAGGCAAATATTCACTTCAACTTATTGCCTTACAATTAATAGAGTAATAAAAGCCCTTCCCCAAAAGCATATTCATACTTTTTTTACACTAAAGTTTGTATACTGCACAAAATCATCCTCAACTCTATGAAGCAATGAATTACTTAAGTACTTTTTTCAAAGGCATGGCTATGGGCGCAGCAGACGTTGTTCCTGGCGTGTCGGGCGGAACCATCGCATTCATCACTGGTATCTACGATACGCTGCTAGAAAGCATTCGCAGAATTAACCCTAGCGTACTTGGCTTATGGAAACGCGAAGGCTTCAAAGCCGCGTTTAATCACATCAATGGTTTCTTCCTAATTTCACTGTTCGCGGGCGTATTCACGAGCATTGCGACATTCGCAAAATTGATTTCTTGGTTATTAGTCACCCACCCTGTTCCACTGTGGTCTTTCTTCTTCGGCCTGATCTTGGTGTCGGTTTTCCATATTCTTAAGCAAGTAGAGAAACGCGATATGATTCGCTTCGTGTTTTTGCTGCTTGGCGTTGCTTTCGCTTATAGCATTACCGTGCTTAAGCCGCTGCAAATGGAGCCAACCAGCATCAACGTATTGATTGCGGGTGCGATTGCTATCTGCGCGATGATTTTACCCGGTATTTCAGGCAGCTTTATTCTGCTCCTGATTGGCATGTATGGCCCCGTGCTTGGCGCCGTTAAATCATTTCAAGTCGATGTACTTGCGTTATTCCTTGCGGGCTGTGTGATCGGACTGCTGACTTTCTCACATGTACTGTCTTGGCTATTGCGTTCATTCCGCGACTTCACATTGGTATTCTTAACCGGTTTGATGATCGGTACGCTGCCTAAGATCTGGCCTTGGAAAGAGACCATCAGCTGGCGCACAAACTCAAAAGGTGAACAAGTTCCTCTGATTCAAGAAAACCTATCACCGTTTAATTTTGAAGCGGTAACCTCTCAGCCTTCTCAGTTGGTCATGGCGATTGTGATGATGTTTGCTGCGATTGCATTGGTTTTAGGCCTGGAGAAGTTCGCAGAGCGTAACGCTGACTAATCATTCAACGTATTTCTGGAACATGTTCAGAATGGATAGAACTTAGAAATACTAAGCTCACATATCTATTAAACAGACAAAAGCGAAGCCAATGGCTTCGCTTTTTTAGTTCTACCATACGCACAAAATTGCTTTTTGATACAAGCACGTATTGAGTGGTGTGATACCATCGCCGTTCTTATAAAATCAAATGAGAACACTACATGCACCCAGCATTAAAGGTTGCTGCGCTCGGTATTGCGCTGGTCGCTGGCTTTTATGGACCACAGGCAGTCGAGCAATTTAAATCGGTAGTAGAGAGCCACTCTCCTGACGTCAACTTAGATGACTACTGCATGCTTTCAACAACATCGTGTGAGCAAGACAGCGTTGCTATGACCCTTGAGCATGAAACAGCTCAACCTCTAGTCCCAACAAAAATCAAAGTGGTGTGGGAAGGCGCGGCCTCTGAAACCTTGATGCTATCGCTGACCGGTTTAGAGATGGAAATGGGCTCAGCACGTTTTCAATTGAAGAGCATTGGCAACAATACCTATGAAGGTGATGTGATTTTACCTGTATGTACTTTAGATAAAATGACATGGATCGGTGAACTCACTGATGGTGTCGATACTGTAAACCCTGCAATAAGGATGGCAAGATGAGTAGAAATTGGTCGTTAGCATTGGTTGTCGCTTTTGTACTTGGCTTTGGTGTCAAAAGCTATCTTGATGGGCAAAACGAAGTTCAAGAACAACACGCTGCAAAACAAGAGTTCTCCGCAACGACTCTTTTCGGCAAAGACAACCAACCAACGGAAATCTTTGACCAAACCGATGACAGAATTCGTATCGTTTACTTCGGTTTCACACGCTGCCCAGATGTGTGCCCCACTTCTTTGGCTATGTTGGCCGGAGCACTTAACCAAGTCTCTGATGAAGCAAAAGCCAAGATTCGCCCGATGTTTGTCTCTCTCGACCCTGAGCGTGATGCAGCAGAGGCCTCATACGAATACGCACAATACTTCCACCCAATGATGGAAGGATTAAGTGGTCCTTTGGATGTGACAACCACGCTTGCACACAACTACGGTGTTATTTTCAGAAAGACCAAGCTGGAAGGTTCAGAGTTGGAATACACCATTGACCACAGCTCATATTTTTATTTTTTAAAGCCCGACGGTACCTTGATTACCAAAGTGCCGCATACGTTAACGCCAGCACCAATTGTTGAGGCTATCAACAAGCTGACGCAGTAAAACGTAAAAACAAAGAACTTAACTAATAAAGTTCGAACAAAAAGTCAGGTCCCAGACCAAAAACATAAAAATTAAGGACAACAACATGAAGTTAAAAGCACTTGCTCTAGCAGGCTTATTGCTAACCCCTTTTGCTCAGGCTAGTAGCGATATTATGGTTCATGACGCGTACGCTCGTGCAACCCCGCCTTCAGCAGTGAACAGCGCGGTGTTCACGACTCTGATAAACCACAGCGATAAAGATCGCGCTATTGTTTCTGCAACAACACCTGCAGCAGGTAAAGTAGAACTTCATGATGTAATCATTGATGGCGATGTTATGAAAATGCGCCAAGTTCAAGAAATCACCATCCCTGCAAACGGTGAAGCGGTACTTAAACCTGGCAGCCTACACATCATGTTGTTCGACCTAAAAAGTAGCCTAAAAGAAGGTGAGCAAATCGAGATGATACTGACCTTTGCCAATGGTGAAACACAGACCTTCGACGCACCAGTGAAGAAAGTGATGAGCGGCATGAAAAAGATGAATCACGACCATCATTAATCGTATTCACAATTGATAAAATAATTTAAGCCACGATGACTTCTCGCCATCGTGGCTTTTTGTTAAACTGAGCGCGCTTTTTATTCAAAGCCTGAACACATTAATAAACCAAGGAGAATAGAAGATGATTGTAATGAAAACACTAAAACTGGCAGTAAAAGTAACGCGTTAATTTGTTTGGTTAATCAAACTTTAATCTCGAACTACCAACATTAAGCCATCAGCTGGCTACCGCACACTTTTACCCGGTTTACTGTTGATCGTAAGTGATCAATATCTGCATGCCTGTAAAGCATGACTCAAATCCGGGTCCTATCGATTTTGAATTCGACCCAAGCTCAAACATTTTTGACGTCTCGACGCTTTTTGAACTGACCAACGCTTTTCGATCTCATCGACAACCTGAGATCTTACAAGACGTTAATGCTCTCATAAGACTTTAATGCACTGATAAGACTTTAATGCTCTCACAAGAAAAGAAAGCTCGCACGTCTGGGTAAATAGACATGAATTCACAAAACGCATTTTCTCATCCAATGTCACTTCAACAACTTGGATGGCAACCTGTATTCCAACAACAACTGACACTCGAAGACTATGATCACTCCGTCATTGCTCGTATCGTCGCACATCACCGCAATGGCTATACATTAGCGTCAGAGCAAGGTGAAATTGTTCTACCCATCCACCAAAACCAACCGGCAATGACCGTTGGCGACTGGGTAATATTGAACTCTGAACTGCAATTCGATCGCTTACTAGAACGCCAATCGCTCTTTAGCCGAAAAGCTGCGGGCAGTCGTGTGGCTGAACAATATATTTCAGCCAATATCGACACAGTGTTTATCGTGGTTTCATTGAACAACGACTTTAATCTGAGTCGCATTGAACGCTACCTGGCACTCGCAAATGAAGCACAAGTTGAAGCGGTTATCGTCCTGACGAAGAAAGACTTGTGTGACGACTACGAAGACAAAGTACAACAGGTACAAAGCTTAGACCCGATGCTGATGATCGAAGCGGTCAACAGCCTAGATCAAGACTCAACCCAAGTACTTTCACCTTGGTGTAAAATCGGCAAGACCGTCGCGCTAATGGGCTCTTCTGGTGTGGGTAAGTCGACTTTGGTTAACTCATTGCTAGGTGAAGCATCGCAGGCAACTGGTGGTATTCGTGAAGACGACAGTAAAGGTCGTCATACAACCACATCACGATCACTCCACTTGCTCGCATCAGGTGGCTTGCTTCTCGACACTCCAGGAATGCGAGAGCTACAACTTGCAGACTGCGCTGAAGGCGTGAGTGAAACTTTTTCAGACGTCGAAGAGTTAGCAATGCACTGTCGTTTCTCTGATTGCCATCATGAATCAGAGCCTGGATGCAAAATACGCAAAGCCATTGAGAGTGGAGAGTTGTCTGAAAGACGATTTAATAACTATCAAAAGCTATTGCGAGAGCAAGCCAGAAATGGTGCCTCATTGGCAGAGCAACGTGCTAACAGTAAGCAGCTTTCGAAGATGTACAAAACCGTTCAATCAGAAAGTCGAAATCTTAAAAAAGCTTCTGACTAAACCTTTAAGTTAACGACTATAAGTTGTATTTGAGACAAGCTTAGCCCCTTAGTGTTAAACACGTGGGGCTTTTTGTTTCAATTTGGTCTTAGTGTGACTATTTATGCACACAATGTTCTTACCAATAGTCGTTTACATTTCCAAATTTACAGTATATTGAGTCTATTAAATGTCATTTTGTAGATTTATAGCTCAATCAAAACACATTTGATTAACATTTAGTTCTAAAAACACCACGTAGCGCAAACAATCACCCTAAAAGTAAACTATTCCTAGACACCCTCTTAGATCCCGCTAATATGACCGCCCATTCCACTAGTGTATAGTCGGATTTGGTACAACTTTATAAAAAGATACATCACTATAATAAATTAACAATTGCAGGTATTTTATGCAAAATCACAACATGCTCGCCCGCATCGCTCGTGGAAATCTCGTTCTACAGATCCTTGCTGGTATTGTTTTCGGTGTCGTTCTCGCCATGGTGTCTCCTTCAGCAGCTCAAGATGCAGGCCTACTAGGTAGTCTGTTTGTTGGCGCTCTGAAAGCTGTTGCCCCAATTTTAGTATTCATTCTTGTTGCAGCTTCTATCGCAAACCAAAAGAAAGGTCAGCATACTCATATGCGTCCGATCATTGTGCTTTACCTGATTGGTACGTTTTCTGCTGCACTGACTGCTGTAGTACTGAGCTTCATGTTCCCAACCACTTTGACACTGGTTGCTGGCGCTGAAGGTGCTAACCCTCCTCAAGGTATCGCGGAAGTTCTTCATACCCTTCTATTCAAGCTTGTAGATAACCCAGTTAGTGCGCTAATGAACGCAAACTACATCGGTATTCTTGCTTGGGCAATCGGTCTTGGTCTTGCACTGCACCACGCATCTGCAACAACCAAAGCGGTTTTCGAAGACCTTAGCCACAGTGTTTCACACATTGTTCGCTTCATTATTCGTCTTGCGCCATTCGGTATCTTCGGTCTTGTTTCGGCTACATTCGCAACAACGGGCTTCGATGCACTAGCAAGCTACGGTCAACTGCTAGCGGTTCTACTAAGCTCAATGCTTATCATTGCTCTTGTCGTTAACCCACTGCTTGTCTTTGTAAAGACAAAACAGAACCCATACCCACTTGTACTGCAATGTATTCGTGAGTCTGGTGTAACGGCATTCTTCACTCGTTCAAGCGCTGCAAACATCCCAGTGAACATGAACCTTTGTAAGAAGCTAGAGCTAGATGAAGACACTTACTCTGTATCAATCCCTCTAGGCGCAACCATCAACATGGCAGGTGCTGCAATCACCATTACTGTGTTAACGCTTGCAGCTGTACACACAATGGGTATTGAGATTGATATCTTCACTGCGATTCTACTAAGCCTTGTTGCTGCAATTTCAGCATGTGGCGCATCAGGCGTTGCCGGTGGTTCACTGCTACTGATTCCTCTAGCTTGTGGCCTATTCGGTATCTCAAACGATGTAGCGATGCAGGTTGTAGCGGTTGGTTTCATCATTGGTGTGATTCAAGATTCTGCTGAAACAGCGCTTAACAGCTCAACTGACGTCGTGTTCACTGCGGCTGTATGTAAAGCTGAGCAAAACAAAGCTTAACAGCTCTTGGTATTAGGCTTTAGCTCTAAGCTCTAAGCTCTAAGCTCTAAGCTCTAAGCTCTAAAAGCAAATAGCACACAAATAAAAAGGGAAGCATTCGCTTCCCTTTTTTGTTGTCTTGGTTTTCTAGATTACGGTTAGAAGCTATATAGATTTATAGATTTATAGATTTATAGCTTCAGTCATTCTTGTCTAACTCATCAAAGCTAACCAACACGTTTTAGTGGTTGCTTTTCCAGCTTGGATCCACTGCTGCCTGACTGAAGTCTAGAGAGTTAGGGCTTGCTTCTTTGTTATGCGTTGCTTGATCGCTGGGTGACCCTTGATTCGCAGCACCGCTTGGCGTCGCCTGCTGGCTGTAATCGACGTTAGAACCTTGCTCACTCGACGCTTTGGTCTCTAAATGACTACCATCGACATTTAACTCCTCACCTTCTTCATCGGACGCTTCTTTAACCTTCTTAGGGACAGGGACATTGCGTTTGTAGAGCTTGTTGAGCGCCTTAATGATTGAGTGCTTAGTGATTGCTTCTTGTGTCAGCTTAGTCATTATCGGTTTAGTCAGAGCCTGTAAGCCTACGACAGCATCCACACCGAGTTCCCCGCCGACTTTATCCCTCAAGTGCTTGGCTTCTGAGTAACCAAAATGAGCCGATAGAAATAGCCAGATATAAGCGATAGCGTTGCCGTGTTCACCATGGTCAATCCAAGCTTCACCTGCTCTAAACATGGCTTCTGCACTGTTCTTTTCTGCGGCCGTCTCAAACCAGTAAACAGCCTCACCATGGTTTGGCTCAACACCAACACCGTTCAAATAGCTCATACCCAGTTTGATCTTGCCGTCTAGGTTGTTTTTTTCAGCGGCCTTTTGGTACCACTCGACAGAGCTTTCAGCCGAGTAATCTGGATTCTCTTTATCTAGACACCAGTCACCGATAAACAGCATCGCTTCAGTATTACCACCAGCCGCAGACTCTTCAATATAGGTATAACCCTTAGGGATGTTCTTATCGGTTCCGCGACCAAAGACAAGCGCTTTGCCCATCTCAAATTTCGCAGACACGTCATTGTCCAATGCGGATATCGCAAGCTGCCAAAAGTTGGCTTTTTCTCTTAAAATCAGGTCTTCTTTACGCTTCATGCTTAGGCGCACAATGCCGTACATGCCATTGATATTATCGAGTTGCGCTGCTTTGTCGTACCAATACAGAGCTTCCTTTATATTGTTACGTTCAGCTTCTTTTGCCAAATACAGAATCGACGGTACATGACCGGTTTCGGCTTTGAAGTGACGCTCTTTTTGCTCTTGTATGCGCGCTTTTTCAATCGCTTTTCGGTAAGCGACAGCACGAGCCTTACGTTCTTGTTCCAAGCGCTGCTTTCTTAGCGATAAAGAGATCAGCCACACGGCGACAAGTATTAACGAAAGAGCCGTCGCACCAATTGCGATTCCCATTGTACTCATAAAATATTTAACCTAACTCGGCAGATACAAGACTCGACGTTGAGAGTGTGTTCTACCCATAGTGAATGTTATGTTTCGAATTACAGGGAAAAGTGCAGTTACTGGCACGTTCCGCCTTAAAATGAACTTAGTTCAGTATCTCAGGATTACATTGCGATAAGAAGCCTAGGAGGTTCAATCCGTATGCAGTCCATAGACGGTGTGATCTTGCTTCAATATAGATAAATTATGAAGGCTGCCTTTCATCAGGAAAGTCCTAAAGCTTGGTGACGAAATTGATGTTTTTCCCATCAACAATTTCGTGCAACTGCCGTACAACTCTCTTACAGGAATAGCTCTATACCTAGGTCAATTGACCGTATATGTAAGCCAACTCGGCAACCGTCTTCGCTGAGAATTTCTTCATCAAGCTTGCTCGGTGTACTTCCACTGTTCTCATGGCAATGCACAATTCATCGGCTATTTTCTGGTTACGCTTACCGTCGATAATTTGTTTGAGGATGTCTATCTCACGCTCGGTTAACGACGCGTACGCTTGGCGATACACATTCATGTGTAAGTGCTTTTCTGAAGCGTCCAAACCTTGCTTGATCGCCTCAGCTAACTCATTGCCTTTAACTGGCTTTTGAAAGAAATTCACCGCGCCGGCTTGTAAGGCTTCAACCGCCATTGGCACATCACCGTGCCCCGTCAGGTAAATCACCGACAGTGGGCTCTGCGCTTTTACCATCAACTCATGAACTTGCTGCCCTCTCATCTCTGGCATTCGGCTGTCTAAAACCACACAACCCGGCGCACTCAAGTCCACTGAGTCTAAAAAACTGGGGCCATCTTCAAAAGCTGACACAGTGAAATCATGCTCTTCTAATAAGAACACCAGCGAGTCACGCATTGACTCATCGTCATCAACCACATAAACCGGCAACGTTTGATGAAGTTCAGGCATAACAAGATTCCTTATGAATCATTTGAAAGAGAAAAAGGTAACGTCACTGCAACGTGACAGCCATGAGGAATCAGTGACTTAATGGTCATTTGACCGCTGTGGTCTTCAATCACGTCCTGGCAAATCGCAAGCCCTAACCCCAAACCGTTTTCTTTGCTACTCACAAAGGCTTGAGTGACTTTCTGCTCAGTAAAATCTAAGCCCGTACCGTTATCGATAACCGACAACATCATTTTATCCGGTTGATACTCGGTAATCACTTTAATTGTCGATGGTTCGTTGTTTTTGTTACCAATATCAGACGTAGCGCTTTGTTCGCGATGCATCTGAGCATTACACGCATCAATCGCATTGTTGATCAAATTTACAACCACCTGCTGCAATCCGACGGGGTCAACATGTAGCGTGATAGGTTTACCCACGACATAACGTTCAATGGTTATCTTGTGTTTCTGTAATCGAAATTGCAGTAGCTCGATGGTATCTGTAAGAAGCACTTCTATATCAGTTTGAGATTTATCTGATGAGCGTTTTTTGATCATGTTTCTTAATCGCTGGATAATCGCATCAGCACGGTCCACTTGCGACTGGATCTTCTCAAATACAGGCTCTATGTCAGTCAGCGGTTTGTTCTTCGAAATCCGCAGTAAACCACCTTCGCTATAATTCCGAATAGCTGCCAAAGGCTGATTAATCTCGTGTGCCAAGCTACTTCCCAGTTCACCAACTACCGCGATACGCTGTGAGTGCTCTAGCTGTTCACTCTTACTTTTCAGCTTGTACAGCGTCGCTTCTAGTTGCTTTTTGCTGCGACTGAATTTGTATTCCAACCAGAAGTGGTAAGCATTCAGCGACACGACAAGAATAAAGAACGCCCATGCCCACTGTTGATTGTACTTGAGCCAGATTAACGCTTCTTTCCACCAAGGTTGTTGCAGTGGATGCATGTCGAGTTGTTGGTATAGCTTATCGATCGACAGCAAGCTTGTGGGTGACGTCCAGCCCGATGCATTCGCTGCAACGGCTGGCGCACTGCTTTTTGGCATCGCAAATAACACCTGACTCATTTGTTTCGCCAGTGCCGAAGACGCTCTCTCTGTTTTGGCAAACGACCAGTTAGGGTACAAAGGTGTAGACACCTGACATCGGAACCCTTCTGGTGCTTGATTCTCGATAACACGATATTGACCCGCCACCAGCAAACCTTCGCTGATCATGCTCTCAACCAAACACGCAGGCACCACCGCAGCTTCAATGTGCCCTTCACGCAGCTGATACAAGCTGGCATCAATAGGGAAACCTAAGAACTGAGTATTAGAGAAAAAGTGATTGGGGTTGAGCCCTTGTTGCATCACTTGGTAACGCATAGTGAGGTAACCACCAAAAGCATTTTCAGAGACTGCCGCAATCGGCTTACCGCTAAGTTGTTCGAGAGAGATATAAGGCGACATTCTTCTCACCACCAAGGCGGAACCAATACTGCGTGTATTACTGGTGCCTTGAGCTTCAAAGTTATGACTGGTCATGGTTGCCATCCAAGAAAGCGCATACTGGCGTCCTAATCGAACCGCCTGACCGGGGTTGGTGATAACAAAATCAACAGTCACATCTTTTACCGCTTCGGCCATCTCTTCCAAGTTGAAAGGCTTGAGAACAAAGTGTTTTCCGGGAATGCGCTCCGACAACCAATCCATTGTCGGCTGCCAACGCTGCTGTGCGGAAAGCTTACCTCGAGTCGCCAACACGCCAACTTCTATGATTTGCTCAGACTCAACAGTGCTTGTCGTTGCAATCTCTTGCTCCGATTGAGCCGCTAAACACGCGCCTGCGGTTAGGCTCAACCAACAAAGGCCAACGATTGTCATTAGGTTTCTGACTGTCACTGAAATCTCTTTCTCCAAACGGACTGTTTATTCAATTTATTCTCAATTCATTTTATGTCAGCGGCGTGTTTCGCGCTTAGCTCATGCTTGAGCGCCTTAAATAAGGTTCATCGCGGATTAGCGGGAACTAAAAACAAAAACGGTAGTAAGTGATATGG
>NZ_JBGONQ010000064.1:0-10665 GCF_041439145.1 Vibrio sp. 1F255
AATGTGTACAAGAGATTGGATTGACCTGATCAGTTAATTTTCCGGATTGGTATAACGCTAACCAGCTTACTGAAATAGAAAAAGGGAACCCTAGGGTTCCCTTTTTTAGACTTTCAGAAAAGTGAGCAGCGATGACCTGCTCAACTTATAGACCTAATTTAGCTTGTAAAAAACGGTCGATAACGGCGGCAAACGCAGCTCAATCGATGTGTCTAGCCCTTCGCTCTCTACAGATTCAATCTCAGCAGTCTGCTTCACTTCAAAACCGCTGCCTGCATAGTCGACAGAGTCTGTATTCAACAACAATGCGTATTCACCTTTTGCAGGAACACCTAAGCGGAAATGCTCGTGAGGCACTGGCGTAAAGTTAGACACTATCAATACTCGCTCACCAGATTCACTGATGCGCTCGTGCGCAAGAATGCTCGCTTCAGCAGAGTCCTGTAGACGCCATTCAAAGCCTTTCGGATCAAAATCAAGATCGTGCATTGCAGCTTCAGAGCGGTACAGATTGTTCAGGTCTTTCGTTAAACGCTGAACACCTTGATGACGCTCGTAATCCAGCAAAAACCATTGCAGCTGGTCGTCATGGTTCCATTCAGCCGTCTGACCAAATTCTGCACCCATGAAGTTCAGCTTCTTACCTGGTTGCGCATACATGTAACCCATATAAGCACGTAGGTTTGCCGTTTGCTGCCATTCATCACCAGGCATCTTGTTGTGGATAGAACCTTTACCGTAAACCACCTCATCGTGAGACAGAGACAATACATAATTCTCACTGTGTGCGTAAACCAGTGGGAAGGTAATCGTATCGTGGTGATATTTACGGTTGATTGGGTCTTCTTGAATGTAAGACAAGCTGTCGTGCATCCAACCCATGTTCCACTTAAAGCCAAAGCCTAAGCCGCCCATAAAAGTCGGTGCTGAAACACCAGGGAAAGCCGTTGATTCTTCAGCAATCGTCATCGCATTCGGAAAGTGTTTATACACTTCTTCGTTCATCCACTTAAGGGTTGCGATAGCGTCGTAGTTTTCGTTGCCGCCATCCGCATTCGGGATCCATTGGTCATGGCTACGCGAATAGTCGAGGTACAACATCGAAGCAACCGCATCAACACGGATGCCATCAATGTGGAATTGCTCGAACCAGTACAGTGCATTAGAAACTAAGAAACGACGAACATGCTCTTTGCCTAAATCGTAAATGTACGAGTTCCAATCTTGATGCCAACCACGACGTGGATCTGGATCATGGAATAATGGCGTACCATCGAAGTTTGCTAGGCCGTGATCATCACTTGGGAAGTGAGCAGGAACCCAGTCCAGAACAACGCCAAGACCCGCTTGGTGACATTGATCGACGAAGTATTTGAAATCATCTGGAGAGCCAAAACGGCTAGTCGGTGCAAATAGACCTACAGGCTGATAGCCCCAAGAACCGTAGAATGGATGTTCTGAAACTGGCATTAGTTCAACGTGCGTGTAGCCAAGATCCGTTAGGTATGGGATCAGCTCTGCCGCAAGCTCGCGATAATTTAAGAATTCACCTTCAGCGTTACGCTTCCAAGAACCTGCATGCAATTCATAGAACGAAAGCGCTTCTTTGCGCTTTTGCGTTACCGGGCGATTTTGCCATTGAGTATCTTGCCACTGGTAACGAGCATGATCGTAAGTTACAGATGAGAACGATGGGTATTGCTCAGAGTAGAAACCCCATGGGTCAGCTTTGTGTGGTAAGCCTTCGCCATTTGGTCCTTTTAATTCAAACTTGTATTGAGCGCCTTCTTCCAGTTCAGGAATGAATAAGCCCCACATACCGTAATCTAGGCGTTGCATTGGGTGGCGGCGACCATCCCAAGCGTTGAAGTTACCCACCAAGCTTACCGCAGTTGCATGCGGTGCGTACACCAAGAAACGCGTACCTGAAATCGTCTGTCCATCACGCTCTAGCGTAATAAACTGAGCCCCCATGTGATGATACATATCTTTCGGTGTATGAAGATCTTCATAACTCGCGTACAGATCGTGGTACTGGTAAGGATCATCGATGATCTGTTCTACGCCAGCCCAATCAACCGCAAGCTTATAGTGAGTAAAACGTAAGTCTCTCTCTTGCTTAAGAATGAAACCACTTTCACCCTCTCGCGCTAACTCAATACGAGGTTCCTTTCCAACAATCAACTCGACTTTATCTGCCCCAGGAATCCACACACGTAATGCACCTTGCTCAGAAGGTAGGTATGGCCCTAAAAACGCGAATGGGTCTGTGAAACAAGCCTGTGATAGTTGGGTATATATTTGTTTTTGCTTTGAAATCGAACTTAGTTCCAAAACGTTTCTCCCTAACCAAACATCCAAAAAACATAATACAAAAATGCCCGCTATTAGTGCGGGCAATATAACGACGGTTTATTCTACCAGATGAGCATTCATTATTGAGTGACCGAGGTTGTAGTTTCGTACGGCGTAAGCAAAAAACCACCTAATTTCAAGTCACTCACGTCATTACTTACCGGCTTTTTCTCGAACGTCAGTCAGCTTAGAAGCGATACGATTAACGCCTTCGTGAGCAAATATTTCGTCCAAGTTCATTGATAGTTTACGACGCCAGTTAGGGTATTCATCAACCGTGCCAGGAATGTTTACTGGCTTGTCCATCTCTAGCCAATCTTCTAGCTGAACGCTCAGTAGTGTTGAACCACCAGCCGCTACGTGCAGTTGAAGTGCCTCAGCAAGGTAAGAGTCCATCGGTACTTGGCTCGCATCGCGGCCCACACCTTCTGGTAGGAAACCATGCCATGCTACTGAATCTAAGATACCTTGCTTGCACTCTAGGCGGTCATCGAACAAGGTTTCTAATTGTTCTGCATCTGGGTATAAGCCAATCTCTTGGCCCATTTTCAGGTCATCACAGTGCCAGAAGCCACGAAGCGTTGGCATATCGTGAGTACACAGTGCCGCCATCGATTGTGATGCGTAGTGTTTTGGTGAGATGAAACCACCGTCATCTTCTGATGTTTCGAAGAAGAACACTTTGTAAGAGTGCACGCCAGCATCTGCAAGGATGTCGACAATCTCATCCGGTACCGTTCCTAAATCTTCACCGATAACGCTACATTGGTAACGGTGAGATTCAAGCGCCAGAATAGACAGCATATCTTGTACTGGGTAGTAGATGTACGCGCCCTTAGTTGCGTTCTCACCCTTTGGAATCCACCACAAGCGCAGTAGACCTAAAACGTGGTCGATACGCAGTGCACCACAGTGCTTCATGTTCGCACGAAGTAGCTTGATGTAAGCGTCGTAGCTTGTTTCTTGAAGCACTTCTGGGTTTAACGGAGGTAGACCCCAGTTCTGACCCAAAGGACCAAGAATATCAGGTGGAGCACCAATGCTCGCATCCATCACTAGGTTGCCTTCGTCAGCCCAAGTCTCGCTGCCTGAATCTGCAACACCTACCGCTAAGTCACGGTACAGGCCAACAGCCATGCCCTTCTCTTCTGCAAGAGACTGTGCATCGTTGATCTGGCAATCTGCTAGCCATTGCAGGTACATGTACAGATGAACGTTTTCTAAGTTCTCTTTGATGTATTTCTGTGTCGCTGGGCTGTCGAATGTACGGTACTTCTCAGGGAATACCGGCCATCCCCACATGCCAGAATCTTCTGCATGCAGTTCACCATGTAGAGCATCAAACGCCGCTTGATGCATCAGGCTATCGCCACCCTCTTCTACGAAGGCTAAGAACGCTTGTGCACGGTCGCTGTTTTTGTCTAGATGACGAGTCTTAAACTCTGCGAATAGCAGAGGCAAGATGCTCATCTTAAGCTCAGACACTTCGGTGTAGTTTACCCAGTGTGCTTCACGCGCTTTTTGTAGACGCTGTTGGAACTCTGCGCTGCCGACTGTTTGTTGTGCTTCTGCACTTAGTGCAAATTCAGGAACTGAACTCACATCAATGTATAAGATGTTCAACCAGCGACGAGAAGATGGGCTATATGGGCTCGCACCTTCAGGGTTCGCAGGGAACAATGAGTGAATTGGGTTTAGACCAACGAAGTCACCACCACGAGAAGCGATATCCGCAACAAGCTGTTTTAGGTCTCCGAAATCACCAATACCCCAGTTATGCTGAGTTCTTAGGGTATAAAGTTGAACACTGGGTCCCCAAAGCTTTTTGCCTTGCTCGATTGGTGACTGCTTGAAACACGCTTTTGGCGTAATAATCAGTGTCATCTCGTAAGGCTTCTTACGGCGCTTACGGCTCACAATGAGCTTGTGATAACCCCATGCCAAATCACTTGGCAATGCAAACACTAAAGGGCCACCCTCGGCACGCTCGTCACGAATGACTTGAGATTGAAGATAGCCTTCAAGTACCTCTCCTTGCTCGGTTTCTAAGCGCCAGCTGAACTCACTTTCACGAGCACTTACACCTAGATTAAGCGCCACTTCTACTGGCTCACCGTCACGCAAGACAAGAACTGGGTCTAGTACATCTTTTTTGTGTTTTCTTTCTGCTGACTTAAGCAGTGCATCATCGCTGCTTGTATCGTAGCCCAACGAAGCCAATAGAGACGTGATCGTCTCGTCTGATACTTGTGCTTCATCGCCCCACGCACTAACGTAACTGTCGGCAATGTTTGCCATTTCTGCGACTTGTTTTAATACGGTCTGTTCTTTCATCGCTCTCTCCGAAAACGTTCTGACGCTTTCTATTTTGTAGGGTTGTTAATTTAATTTTTACTAATCAATTAGCTTGTGACAATCGGTTTGTAAGCAGCTTGTTTATAAACGAAACCTTTAAGCCTTTCGTTTGCTCACAAGCTAATTGAGCCAAGGCAGAAACTGCCTTGGCTACTTTGGAAGTATTAACGGTTAACCGCTTCAAGTTTCCAGATGTTGTTCACGTAGTCGCGGATAGAGCGGTCTGATGTGAACTTACCAACCAATGCTGTGTTAAGAATTGCTTTCTTAGCCCAACCTGCTTGGTCTTTGTATTGCGTGCCCATGTCTTCGTGCGCTTTCACGTAAGATGCGAAGTCAGCAAGACATAGGTAAGGGTCACCACCGTCTAGCAGGCTATCAAACGTTGCACGTAGAAGGCCTGGTTGACCTGGAGTGAACTCATCGCCAGTCAGTAGGTCTAGAGATGCTTTCAGTAGTGGGTCTGCATTGTAGTAGTCGTATGGGTTGTAGCCTTGAGCTTTCAGAGCTTGAACACCATCAACGTCTAGGCCGAAGATGTAGATGTTTTCATCACCCACTTCTTCACGAATCTCAACGTTTGCACCATCCATCGTACCGATAGTTAGCGCGCCGTTTAGAGCCATCTTCATGTTGCCCGTACCAGATGCTTCTTTACCCGCTAGTGAGATTTGCTGAGAAACGTCTGCTGCAGGGATGATGATTTCAGCCATGCTTACACGGTAGTCAGGAATGAATACCACTTTCAGTTTGTTACCGATGCGAGGGTCGTTGTTGATCTTCTCTGCAATCTTGTTAACCGCGAAGATGATCTCTTTCGCTAGGTGGTAACCCGGTGCTGCTTTCGCTGCGAAGAAACATACGCGTGGCTCACACTCGAAACCAGGTTCGTTAAGAATACGGTGGTACAGAGATAGAATGTGTAGCAAATCTAGGTGCTGACGCTTGTATTCGTGAAGACGTTTGATTTGAACGTCAAAGATAGCGTTAGTATCTAGCTCGATACCCATGTTCTCTTGAACCCAATCAGCTAGGCGCTGTTTGTTTTCTTTCTTAACAGCCATGAATTCTTTTTGGAATTTCGCGTCTGTTGCAAACTTAGCGATGCCTTCTAGCTGCTCAAGTTTTGCTGGCCATTCAGTGCCGATCTTACCCGTGATTAGCGCAGATAGACCTGGGTTACAGAACTTCAACCAACGACGTGGCGTGATGCCGTTCGTTACGTTAGTCAGTTTACCTGGGAAGATTTCGTTGAATTCAGGGAACAAGTCTTTCTTAACCAGTTGAGAGTGAAGCGCAGCTACACCGTTTACTTTGTAAGAACCAATCACACATAGGTTTGCCATGCGAACCATACGGTGGAAACCTTCTTGGATGATAGAAAGCTTCGCTTGCTTCTCACCATCACCAGGCCACATCTTGCGAACTTCTTGCATGAAGCGGTGGTTGATTTCAAAGATGATTTCCATGTGACGTGGAAGAAGACGATTGATTAAAGATTCAGACCAAGTCTCTAGCGCTTCTGGAAGTAGTGTGTGGTTCGTGTAAGCGAACGTGTGAGCACTGATTTCCCATGCTTGATCCCAAGATAGACCTTTCTCGTCAATCAGGATGCGCATTAGCTCAGGAATCGCGATCGTTGGGTGTGTATCGTTCAGCTGAATCGTTTCTTGCTTAGGCAGATCTTCTAGAGAGAAACCTGCTGCTTCGTGGCGACGTAGAATATCGCGAACCGATGCTGCTGAATGGAAGTACTGCTGCATTAGACGCAGAGTCTTACCTTTCTCGTGGTTGTCGTTCGGGTAAAGAACTTTAGTGATGTTACCTGCATCGATTAGCGAGTGTTGCGCTTCGAAGTAATCACCGTTGTTAAAGCTTGCTAGCGAGAATGGTGCGATTGCCTGACATTCCCAAAGACGCAGCGGGTAAACCGTGTTTGACTCGTAACCTACGATAGGTAGATCCCAAGGCATTGCTTTTACTTCCATACCTGGAACCCAAGTACGAACTTCTTTACCGTCAACGAATTCAACGTCTACATGACCGTAAAAACCAATGTGTTGTGCTAGTTCTGGACGAGCTACTTCCCATGGGTAACCTTCAACACCACGCCATGCGTCAGGTGCTTCTTGTTGACGACCGTCTTGGAAAGATTGTTTGAATAGACCGTACTCGTAGTGAAGACCGTAGCCTACTGTTGGGTATTCTTGAGCGGCACAAGAATCCATGAAACAAGCAGCTAGACGACCAAGACCACCATTACCTAGTGATGGGTCGCGTTCTTCTTCTAGAAGGTCAGTTAGGTTTTGACCTAGCTCTTCCATTGCATGAGTGATCTGTTCGTAAAGACCCATGCTGATCAGGTTGTTACCTGTTAGACGACCAATCAAAAACTCTAGTGATAGGTAGTTAACGCTCTTAGCGTTCTTAATTTTTTCATCATTTTCAGTTTCTAGCAGGTCAAAAGTCGTTAGCTCTGCAAGAGCACGACCCATTGCTAGATACCATGAACGGCTGTCTGCTGTTTCAACGGTTGTTGCGTAGGTTGCAGATAAATGTTTCTTAACACTCTCTTGGAATGACACTTTATCGAAAGTTTTTTGCTGAGTTGGTTTCATTTCAGAAATCTCGCTTTTAATAGTTCTAATTCATCTGTGACATATCGTGCATGGTCACCATAAACTAAACATCCTCCCGCTAATGCAACTGACTAGGAGTAGATGGGAGGGCGTAGGGGGCGTACCGACTTAGGGTTAGTGATCTGACTCTCATGTTCTGACTGAGAACAAAAACTTGGAGTGACTAAGATCACAAGCTCCCGTTCGATAACTTAACTTCAATTGATGTGACTTTTATTTAACCAGATTAAAGTCATTGTCAAATCTGATATTCAGATCACGAAAATAATTTCCAACTCTCATCTTTTGCATTGATTCCCGTGTAGGGATGAACGAAGTCACATTCACAAACCAACCCGCAACGTGAGCAAAGTCTCAAATAAAGGGCGTAGACACCCAAAAACATGCAGGAGTGCAAGGTTTCTGAGGAGGATCGTAGTCGGTAACGTTTGGCTTCACGTAATATGAGTAAAGACTTAAGTAATTAGGCTCATGTCATTGGAGTGCACTCAACGATAGATTGGGATATTCCAGAACATAGCCACGGAATAGGTGTAAAACTTCGATATGTGGATCCCTTCGAAACTGACTCGTCCCGGCCGCTTACATAATGCAATCCTACGACCTAGGGTTCTCGATCTGCTTCACAATGCAGATTGCTATAAGCTTGTGTTGTTCCGCTCTCCAGCGGGCTACGGCAAAACCACCATGGCTGCACAATGGTTGGTAGATAAACCTAATGTGGGTTGGTACAGCATTGATGATAGCGACAATGATGCCTTCCGCTTTATCAACTACCTACTTCAATCACTTAATAAAGCGACTCAAAATGCCTGTCCGAATGCCCAAAAACTGGCAGAAAAGCGACAGTTTTCATCGCTGCATTCTTTATTAAGTGAAGTATTTGCCGAGATGTCGGAATTCCATCACGAGTGCTTTCTGGTGTTGGATGACTATCACTTGGTCAACAATGACGACATCCACGAAGCCATGCGCTTCTTCCTCAAACACATGCCCGATAACCTAACGTTGGTTGTCACCAGTCGTGGTACGCCACCACTTGGTACAGCAAACCTGCGCGTTCGTGACTTAATGATCGAATTAGGTAATGACTCGTTGGCGTTTGATACCGAAGAAACCACACGCTTTTTCAACCAACGCGTAGCCGACGGCATTGATGACACCACGGCAGATAGCATTTGTAGTTATGTAGAAGGTTGGCCTTCTGCACTACAACTTATCGCGCTACAAGCACAACACCAAAAACGCACTCTTGCACAGTCCGCAGAGTCATTCTCTCACTTTAACCACGCCCATCTTTGGGACTACTTGGTTGAAGAAGTATTCGACCTGCTAGACAAAGAAACCCGACAGTTCTTGATGCAATGTTCTGTGCTTGATCACTTCAACGATGAGCTTGTGTGTGCACTTACACAGCGTGAAGATGCGTTAGGTATGATCGAATCACTCAACCGTTTTGGTTTGTTCATCTACCCGCTTGAAGGTGAAAAGAACTGGTATCGCTTCCATAACTTGTTTGGTGAATTCCTCGCACATGAGCGCCAAGCTCGAATTCCTCAGCAAGAAGCTGAACTGCATCGAAGTGCTGCAAAAGCGTGGATCAAGCAAAACACACCACACCAAGCACTACGTCACGCACAGCGCGCTGAAGATCCAGAACTGATCATTCAAATCCTGACTGAGCACGGTTGGCCGATGTTCAACCAAGGTGAGCTTTCGTCATTAGAAATGGCGATCAAACAGCTAACCACAGATCAACTATACAGTGAGCCAAAGCTTTCGATGTTGCGTGCTTGGCTTGCACAAAGTCAGCACCGTTATGACCAAGTGGGTACTTTGTTGGAAGAGGCTGAGACTCAATATCAAGCTCGAAACATTGAACTCGATACTCAGCAGCAAGGCCAATACAACGCCTTACGCGCACAAGTTGCCATCAACAGCAATGAGCCTGAGAAAGCATTGGAATTGGCTGAGCTTTCGTTGAGTCAGTTGAACACCACCGTTTATCGTAGCCGCATTGTCGCAACCTCGGTTGTAGGCGAAGTGAATCACGTAATGGGTAACCTAAGCCGTGCGCTACCGATGATGCAACAAACAGAAAAACTGGCACGTCAGTATCAGGTTTACCATCAGGCCCTGTGGGCGATTCTGCAACAAAGCGAAATCTTGATTGCTCAAGGTTATGTTCAAGCTGCATTTGAGCTACAAGACAGTGCATTCAAATTGATTGAAGAACATCAGCTTCAATATGTGCCGTTGCATGAGTTCTTGCTGCGTGTTCGCGCTCAGATCTTCTGGTGTTGGAACCGACTAGATGAAGCGGAAGAATGTTGCTACAAAGGCTTAGATATTCTTGGCCACCATTCTCCGAGTAAACACCTACACAGCTATTCTATGCTGGCTCGTATTTCATTGAGCCGCGGCGAGATAGATAAGGCGTCGAAATTTATCGACCAGATTCAGCACCTATTGCGTCAATCGACTTACCACGTAGATTGGACGGCAAATGCTTCTTTGTCTTTGATTCTTTTCTGGCAAGTAAAAGGCGATAAAGAGGCGATACGTGATTGGCTGAGTGTGGCGGTTCGACCTGAATCGGCAAGTAACCACTTCTGCCAACTTCAGTGGCGAAACATCGTTCGTGCTCACATCATCCTTGAGCAGTATGAAGACGCAGAAGAAGCGCTAACTTTCCTTAAGAGTGAAGCCCAGCGTTCGCACCTGATTACAGACACCAACCGCAACTTGATCGTTGAAGCCGTGTTACGTACACAAATTAACGATGAAGACAGCGCACGAGTACTGCTTGAAGAAGCGCTTCATATGACTAACCAAACCGGTATGGTCGGTAACTTCTTAGTCGACGGTGGGACTATCGGGCATATCTTGGATAAGTTGAGCAACAAGCCTGGCTTAGGTGATTTAGAACGTCACCGCGCGCAACAAATCATGAAGGATATCTCCACGACCCAACGCAGTCGTTCGGTGCATTTCGATGAAGACTTTGTTGAGAACTTGGTTAATCACCCGAATATCCCTGAGCTGGTGCGCACTAGCCCACTCACTCAACGTGAATGGCAGGTACTGGGCTTGATCTACTCTGGCTTCAGTAACGAGCAAATCGCTCAAGAACTGGATGTAGCAGGCACCACGATCAAAACTCACATTCGAAATCTTTATCAGAAGCTCAACATCGCTAACCGTAAAGAAGCAATCAGCACAGCGGAGAACTTGCTGCAGTTGATGGGATACTAAAGCGGGTTCGAGATTCGAGATTCGAGATTCGAGATTCGAGATTCGAGATTCGAGATTCGAG
>NZ_JBGONQ010000065.1:0-7258 GCF_041439145.1 Vibrio sp. 1F255
ACTCTAATAACATATTTGGGTTCTTTGATGAGTTTGAAGCTTCAGAAGGAGAGTCACAGCAACCCCCTATAGAGCTGTTTCAAGAACCCGTTGAAATTTTATCAACCCTAGATAGTCAGCCAAAGAAGGTACAACAAGAAGTCTTTGTGATAAATAAAAAGCGACATCCACTCACGGTAGTGAATATATGTAGGATCACGTCCTGCATAAGCGATTTATTCAAATTTAAAGAGTGAATTAATATCGCACCATAAAGAAAAAATACTTCAAATACTCCAGAAATGAGCATGGCTGAGCATAGGGATTCTCAGGTTTGATGATACCAATATCAGGTCAGATGGCCGAACACATTTATGGGTACAACCATGAATTTAACGCATCGCTCACTCATGGTTATCGCTATCACTGTTGCTCTTTCTGCGTGGGGTAGTGATGAAACCAGCTCACGTCCTATTAAGCCAGAACCGCTTCAGACATTACCAACAGAGCAAGTTTCAGTATCCATCGGGGACGCGACTCTTTTCGCAAATAGAGAGTCTGTTGTGATCAATACCTTAGCAGGTGACGAGCAACGCGTATCCATTGAAGCGTTTAAAGGAATCACTTACGCCGATCAACAACGTTTTCAGCACAGTCACTCCGTCAATTAGAAGACAATGCTGATAGCGCTATAGATGCGACACAATTTGGCGCCGTGTGCCCACAGCTTAAAATAACCCAGCAAGAGCAATCTGAAGATTGCTTGAATCTTAATATTTGGCGTCCTTCGGAGATCAATGGTTCAGAGTCATTACCCGTGTATGTCTTTATTCATGGTGGGGACTTTGAATATGGCGCAGGTTCTGATACCGACATTAACGGTGATACCGTCGTGGCTAAAAGATACCATTCGATATACGGGTGTGAAACAGATTATTGGCCAGAGCTCGGTGACCTCTGGGCTGGGTGTTGTCGCGGAATACGATAATGCGATTGATAATCGTTGGACCGTTTCTGCGTTTTATGGCCTGGGTAAAGCGACAGTAGAGGGCAGTCTGTCAGACGATGAAAGTGTCGATGCGTATGGTGCTGGATTTCGCTATCAGATAGCTTGCCGATATGGGTTACACATGGGGGTAGACCTCGCTTTTAGTGACGTTGACAGCGCGTTTTATATAACGGTTGGCAGTGGATTCTAATGATGGAAAGGTGGGTGTTAGTCAATCGATTGATTTTTCTACATGCAGCATAGTTTTCATAGCAATCATGAACTAATATTCTTTTACAACAAACATAACAGGTATCAATATGAAAAATTACGACCCAAATGAATTGGACGCTACGCAAGTATTACTTGATGGTGTCGATACAGATAAACGTTCGACTTTGACTAAGTTAGCGGTTGGGGCTGCGGCACTGCCTTTTGCCTCTGTTTTACATGCAGCCCCTGAAAAACTGGTTGGCCAAAACATCAAACTGATGCCTAACGAGAAAGGGCCATTTGATATCGTTATCGAAAATGGCCGTGTTGTTGATCCTGAAACTGGACTCGACGCAATTCGTCACGTCGGTATTAAAGGTAAGCGTATTGCTGCAATCTCAGACAAAAAGCTGCAAGGCAAAACAATCATCGATGCTGAAGGTCTCGTGGTTGCACCTGGCTTTATCGATATGCACGCTCACGGACAACAACTTCCTGCTGCCCGTGCTCAAGCATTCGATGGCGTAACCACCGCTCTTGAGATGGAATCTGGTCTATTCCCAATCGGAACGTACTACGATATTACTGCTGCTGAAGGTCGCCCGATTAATTACGGCGCTTCTGTAGCATGGACTTACGCTCGTATTCAAGCAAAAGAACCTACGATGCCTGCTCCTGATGGTACGATTGTTTGGTTCCAGAAAGCTTTTTCTAAAAACAATTGGCAAAATACCCTAGCAACCCCAGATGAATTAAAACAAATTCTGGGCTCGGTTGAGCAAGGTCTTAAAGAGGGGGGCTTAGGCATTGGTATTAACGCGGGTTACGCACCAGGTTATGGCCACAAAGAGTACTATGATCTTGCTAAACTAGCAAAACGCTATGAAGTACCAACTTACACTCACGTTCGTTACCTAAACAGCGCAGAGCCAAAATCAAGCTTTGAAGCATACCAAGAACTCATTAGCCTGTCGGCGACAACGGGTGCACACATGCACATTTGTCACCTCAACAGCACGTCAGTACAAGATATCGAAGATTGTGCCGATTTAGTTCAATCCGCCATTGATCAAGGTTTAGCCGTTACTACTGAAGCTTATCCTTATGGTGCTGGCTCTTCCGTTATTGGCGCAGAAGTTTTCCGTGGTGACGATTGGTTACAACGTTGGGGTGTACCAAGCGCTAGCTACATGGAAGCGAATGGTAAAGCACTAAACCAAGAAAAAGTCACTGAACTACAAGCATCAGCGCCCGGTACCGTGGTTGTCATGCACTTCTTAAAACCCGATGAGAACAAAGAAGATCGCGCTAAAATGGACCGTTCAGTATTGTTCCCAGGTGCAGCTATCGCTTCAGATGCAATGCCTTGGATGGATGATAAAGGCGTATTAATTGAAGGTGATGTATGGCCACTTCCAAGCAACGCAATAGCTCACCCTCGCTCACTTGCTTGTTTCTCTCGTTTTATTGAAAAATATGTCGAGGAATACAAAGCGGTAACACTAGTAGAAGCGATGGAAAGAACTAGCTTAAACGCATGTCGTATTCTTGAGGATGCTGTGCCACAAATGGCAAATAAAGGTCGTATTCAAGTAGGTAAAGATGCTGATTTAGCTATTTTCAAACTTGATGAAGTAAAAGCCGTTGCAACATTTGATAAACCAAATGCCCTTTCTACAGGCATGAAATACGTACTTGTAAACGGGACACCTATCATTGAAGCTGGTGAAATGTTGTTAGATTCAAACCCAGGTGAAGCGGTTCGCAACAAAGTTACTGGCTAAGTTATCCTGACTTAAAAGGTTGGGCATTAGCTCAACCTTTTTTATTGCTTACCGAGTAAATATAGACAACGAAAATCGAAAGAGAGCATGCTATGAGCAAGAAGCCTATTCCAGTAACAATTTTAGCCGGATTTTTAGGAGCAGGGAAAACGACCCTACTAAACCATATATTAACCAATGCAAATGGAATGCGCATGGCTGTGATCGTCAATGATTTTGGATCAATCAATGTTGATGCGGAGTTAGTTAAATCTGAAAGTGAAAATATGATCAGCCTAGAGAATGGCTGTATCTGTTGTAACCTTGCAGAAGGACTAGTCGTTTCGGTAATGCGTTTACTCGCATTAGAGGAACGCCCAGACCATATTATTGTTGAAACTTCAGGTATCGCAGAACCTAAAGAAGTGGCACTTCAATTTGAAGATCCGGAACTGCAAGCACACGCACCTTTAAATGCAATCGTGACGACGATCGATGCGGAAAACATTTTAGGGCTAGAAGGCCCAATGGAGACGTTGTCGAAGCAGCAAATTCAAGTGGCTGACATTGTTCTGGTTAATAAAGTTGACCTAGTCGATGCTGATAAACTAGAGCAAGTCAAAGCATGGTGCCGAGTACAAGCTCCGTTTGCTAAATTGATTGATATTTCATTCGGCGAAGTGGATTTACCTATCTTATTTGATGCCCCTGAAAGTACGCGCTTTGTCACTAACAAAATAGCGGGTGATCAAAGGGAATGCCAGCACCATGATTGTCATGATGAGCACTGTCATCACGTGAATCATGATTTCGAAACATTCAGCTTTGAAACTGATCAACCGCTTAATCTACAAAGTTTGTATCCTCTACTGCAACAGTTTTCAATTGATGCTTATCGCATGAAAGGTATTTTAAATTTAACCGATCGTCCTGATCATCGCTGTGTATTTCAGTGCACAGGCCAGCGAGCCAATGTGACGGTTGGAGATGCATGGGAAGATGATGAATCTCGTTCGTCACGGTTAGTCTTCATTGGACCTAAAGGTGGCCTTGATAAAGAGAGTATGCGTAAAAAACTGAACGCACTGGTGGCGTAGTTAGAACGGAAATGGAGTAGATGGCAAGCCTATCAACCTAGCGCTTGCCTATACCTAGCTTACCTCTGCCTACTTTGCATTGACTCATCCTAAGCATCCTTATCTTATTGAATTATTGGCTACTTTCGATTCTATTCGGTTTTTCCAAATCCATATTGCTCATTCCCCTCGCCATCTGAAACAAAATAGTCTTATCGATTTTCGAGACTCTGTTCATCAGTACCTTCTCAGAATCGGTTAACGTCAAAAAGCAGATAAAGACTCAATCGTGGGTTATTGGGGCGTGTTGATCAGCGATTGTTAGCTCGATGGTTAGTCCTCAATGATGGAATCAAAATGACGACTAAATATAGAATAAACCATGATTTGTCCCGCCATAATCGCGCCAAACATCAGCAAGGCGGACAGACCAATATTCGGAATGGGTAAAATGGAGGTCGCAAAGAAGGACTCACTTGCTCCGACAATGATTCGACTACCGGGGACAAGAATGATGATCCCTTGAATAATGTATATGAGTGGTGGAACGTGACGCAATTTTCCCATCCCCAACCCGTAAAGCGTAATGAGTATTGTGCTTACCCATGTACCTACAACCCAATCGGAAGTAAACCAATGTGGCCCCCACATGCCAATTGCCGCGACAGGAAGGCCTAAGAGAATTTCTGTCATACTTGCGTTGAAAATAAGGCCAATAGCGACAGAAATCCCGATCAGTGCGGTGACATGAAGAACGAATGGGATTTCATCAATAAATACCGGTACCGATAATGGTTGATTGATTATGTTGGCTAAGCCTAACCCCATAACAATGCCGATGAATATTTTCATTACTATGAGTGCGCTTTGTGCAAGCAGTTCGATACCTGACCGAAAGTCATTGAGAGCAAGACTGGCTAAGCCGTTGGTGACGGTTAACCCAGGAATAAAAAGGACAATGGAAGAAATGCACAGTGCCAATGTTGGTAAGCCGGGAACCTGTGCCGCTATCATACCGGTTAAAAAACTGGCTACTAAGGCGACAAAGAACTCGACAAGAATGCTTCTTGGCCCAGTCAGGAAAATTTGTGCTAGCCAGGCTATAGCGCCCAGAATAATGGATAAACCGACCGCCAGATAAGTACTGCCAACTAACATTAAATAACATGGCGGAAGCAATAAATTGGCAAAGCACAAGGTACGATTCGAGTAGGTTTCTGAACCTTCGTAATGGGAATGAGTCGAAAACCCTTTAAGCGTTGCGACTAAATCACGTAAGTTAACCGAGGGTGGTTTTTTGTTTTCCATCACGACTTTTTGCGTGGGTTGCTCAAAAATAGTGATGACTTTTGTCGGGGTCACATCAATAGAGACATCAATGTTCTGGCGTTTTGCATAAGCTTGAGTGTATTGAGCTACCGAGTAAGGCGCACAACCAGATTGATGTAATCGGTCCGAAAAACTCAAAATTTCTTGCTGGCATTGTTCGATATGATTTGTTTGTTTCATTCTGTTTGTTTCTCAATAACCAAGGCGATATATGTTTGAGGGGCATTCTAATTCAATAGTATCCTCATTCAAGCGTAACCAATAGTCGTGTATAGAGGACGGGCCCCTACAAACGAACAAGGCAATGGTTAAAAAGATAGGATTCATTGAATGAGAGGTTATCAGTTTATCGTTGAGGTAAATCAGTCATTGTTGAAGCTGCAACCTCAAAAATAGATCCGCTCACGCAGCTATTTGAAGGCGTAAAACTCCAAATCCATGAGGTGATTGATTTAACTCTGAGGCTTTTAGAAAAGCTCGGTAATGAGTAAAGGAAACTAATATTTAGGAAATGGAAGCCTAAATAAGATTGATGATGAGCGTTAGAATCACAACTAGAATGGAACCGACATAAGCAATTTCAATAATGTTTGAATCAATCCAGTTGCAGTATGCTTGAATTGCTAAACTCAGTTTGTTTTTCATAATGGCCTTTGGAAAATTAACCGAAATCTACTGTAAATAATAGCTTATTATGAGTGAGCTTTGGTGACGGTTTCAAAGGTTCCTTAGCGCTAACAGTGTGATTGCGGCGCTCACGTATTAACAATATCGTCCCGTGGGTTCATGGGGCGGATACAGTCGATAAGGTTTAAGAGCAGAAAATTGGGGTAAAAAAGAGCCGCTTATTTGTGGTTCATCGCGGCTTTCCAAGAAGTAGTCTGTATCTCGATACCCATACCCCATTCGCTTGATTAGCTTTATCTTGTTGTTTATCCCTTCTAGGGTGCAGGTGTTTAGCGGATAACTTGCCGATGCGATAATACCGTGAAGATAAGGACTCAGTTTTCGTGCGAACTCTTTCAATGGCTTAATTCCACTCTCTTGTACTTGTGCCCACCACGCCTCCCAGAGCCCTTTAGCATGTGCTTCTGATTCACAATACCAAAGCTCTTTGAGTTGTGCCCCGAGTATATAAGTGGTCATTAAGTCCTTATTGATATTCAATATTTCTGTAAGATAGCTGTCTTGCCGTGGATTTAAGTTGCCTCTATTTTTCAACAACACCCAGCGTGAGCGCTTGACCCATTGCCTCGCTTTTTTATCTTGCTTGAGCTTGTTGGCTTGGTCGACTCTGACTCTATCCATGACCTCACGACCGAACTTAGCTACAACATGGAATAAGTCGTAAACGATTTTTGCATTCGGGCAGTGCGCTTGAACTTCAAGGTCAAAAGCCGTATTCATGTCCATCGCGACCGCTTCGATATTATTGCCATGCTTGCCTAACAGCTCGAAGAACGGTCGTATGTCCTTGCGGCTACGGCCTAACCCTATCCAAATGACTTGATGAGTCTTAGCGTCAGCAATGACCGTGGCATACCTATGCCCTTTAAAGATAGCGAACTCGTCCATGACGAGTTGCCTTAGCTCTTCCCATTTCACTGACGGTACAACTTGTCGAAGTCGGCGTTTATCTATCTCTTTAATGGTGTGCCAGTGTACGCTCGTTAACTGGGAGATATGCTTAATGGGAAGAAGAGGCAGTAGTTGTTCTATATAACTTTTTAGGCGCTTCGTGATGCGAGCATAAGGCTCTAGCCAAGATAGAGACTCTGTTTTTATGCCGCAGTCACGACACTTAATTCTTCGTGTTTGAACGGAAAGTTCAACAGGAACACCGAGCAACATGGCTTCTTTCACATGACGCCATTGATACTCATGGATAGCTTCGGCTTCAAGACCACAAA
>NZ_JBGONQ010000066.1:0-6306 GCF_041439145.1 Vibrio sp. 1F255
AAAGGATCAGATCGCAGGACTCGAAAAAGGTTCAATTGATTTAGGCAACAACGCCATGATGGGTTGTACATCGCCATGCATCTATGGCTGAATCATCTATCCAGAACGTAACCGAGCCACGCTTGCACAGAGCCTTATTGTATTCCGCCCAGTTAGTTATCTTCTTTTCCGCTTTACCCATGTCACCACCGTTCTAACCACCATAAAGGATCAGATCACAGGACTTGGAAAAGGTTCAACTGATTTAAGCAACAACGCCGTTTTCACTTGTGCGTCAGGTTGTGCTCTACCACGAATTAGGTCTTCAAAGAACACTATTGGATACCCCCAAATTACAGCATTAACACCAAGGTAAAATGCTTCAGCCTCGGCGCCTTTCAAAACCCCTAATTCGGGTGAAGGCGTAATTCGTCCTTTTGCAATAGCTGTAGAACTCATAATTATAAAGATTGAAAAAGCAATATATTTTATGTTTTTCATAATTCACCAAATTAAGATAGATAATATTTATTCAGGATAATCAAAAAATTAATGTAGGGGTTTGCAGAAATTATTAACTATTAACTTGATTTACTCCTATTTAATTTCAGAACAAGGCAACTAGAACTTAGCTAATGCTTTTAAAAAAATCGTGCCTCCTTTTGTACGCCTTTCTGTCTCAAATTCATGGAACCATTTTAATTCCATCGCAATGCCTCCCCTTTCTGTTTTGTGAACAAAAGAAACCCTCGGCCCAGCCCCTACTGTTTTTGCTTTAAAATCACCGAAAATAGCACCAGATCCACTGTCTCCGGTTAATTGTTGATAATAAAAACCAGTCGCCCCCACACTCGCTAAGCCTCCAAAAAATGGAAAGCTTTGCCCAAAGGTTGCTTCAACATGTCCTTGGGTACCTGATTGATAGCTGGTTTCATGATTTTCAGTATTAAAGTCAACGCCAGCGTAGACACTTGCTTCAATTCCGTTTTCTTTACCAAAATAAACCGCCCCTACAGTTGGTTCAATCGTCCAATAATTCTTACCTGTATTAGCTAATTGCCCTTCCTTATAACCTCCAGTAGGAGCATAAATACTGACGCGATAGTTCAAATTCAAGTCAGAGTTTATATTTTGTTTTAACATCACAGGGACTAATATAACATCGCCAATACCCGAACTCTCCTCTGTAATGTTCACATTACTCTGTCCATTCACCCCTATATTAGTAGTGACATTGATAAATGGAATGGTTCCACCAAAAGCGTAACTCCAACCTTCTCCAATTTCGAAATGTGGCCTATACACCATTGTTAAAGCTAAAGCTTGCGATTCTACTTTTATAATCGCATTATTTAGACCTAAGATCGAAACTTGGGGCTTATATTCCCCTTTGTAACTTATTAGGTTTAAGCGTGTAATGAAGCTAGGTTTAGCTGGAACACCGTCCATGAAAGAAGAAATAGAACCAGGCTGGTAATGACCGCTCCCCCCCTCTTCAGCGTTAATAACTAAACAGTACGACATTGCAAATGATGCGATAAAAGTTTTTTTTATAATAACATTCATAAAATATTCCTTTTTCAGGATTTTTTCACCATTATAATAACCCTCAAAATATTATTTCGAAGAATTAGAAATATTTATGAGATCTTTCATCTTAATATCAACAGCAAAACTACCAGGCGCTTGTCTTGGAGGAAACTCTTTAAAGGTTGCTAACATTTGCCTAACTTTAATTTGTGCCGGGATCAACACAAAAGCCCTCTTGTACCACCAATTATCATAGCCAAAGCCTTGATCGCCTTTTTCATAGGGGTCAATTGCTAAATCAAACAGTTTGGGAATTCTTAAGGTTTTTTGTGGTTGAGTCCAAACATCAATACCTTTACTTTCCTGAATTTTAAAATGAAACTTCCAACGACCATCGCGCATAGCGAGTAGTTCGCCATCATCAGACCAGTAGAAAAATTGATTACGTGGACTTTTATCGATTTTCTGACTTAGATAGTCAAGTTGGTTGTACCCATCTAAATGGTTCTTATATTGCTTACCATTACTGGCTTTATAACCTGATAGTAATTGGTTCTTCACATCACTATTACCAGCAATACTCACTAAAGTTGGGAACCAATCGGCAGACGAGACTATTCCATTAAACTTTGAATTTGGATTGATATGATTTGGCCATTTGATAAGCGCTGGAACTCTAAATCCTCCTTCCCAACCGGTGTTTTTTTCCCCTCTAAATGGGCTAGTGGCTGCGTCTGGCCAGGTCGCATTCATTGGACCGTTGTCAGTGGTGTAAATCACCACTGTATTATCTTCAATATCGAGTTGCTTGATCTTTGCCAGTAGGTGACCAATATGGTTATCGTGCTCAACCATGCCGTCAGCATACTCACCTAAACCAGTAACACCAGAGTTATCGTCACTCACGTGAGTGTAATTATGCATGCGAGTTGTGTTATACCATAAGAAGAATGGTTTTTTTCTCTCCACCTGACGACTAATAAAGTCATAGGCAGATTCAAGGGTTTCGTCATCGATCGTTTCCATACGCTTGCTGTTGAGTGGCCCGGTATCTTCAACTGAGCCATCAGAAAAAGAATGAATTACACCCCGCGGGCCAAAGCGTTTCTTAAACTCTGGAGACTTAGGGTAATCAATGTTTTCAGGTTCTTCTTCGGCGTTAAGGTGATAAAGATTACCCATAAACTCATCAAAACCATGCTCAGTAGGTAGCATATCATCACGGTCACCTAAGTGGTTTTTACCAAATTGTCCAGTTGCATAACCGAGGTCTTTTAACGTCTGAGCTAAAGTAATATCCTGGGGTTGTATACCTTGGCTTGCTCCTGGCAATCCGACTTTACTTAAACCTGTTCGCACAGGCATTTGGCCAGTAATAAATACTGATCGCCCAGCAGTACACGATTGCTCAGCATAATATGAGGTTAACATTGCACCATCATTAGCTATGCTATCGATATTAGGCGTTTGATACCCTAGTGTACCGTTATTATAAGCTGAGATATTACCGTAACCGATATCATCACCAAATATCACCACAATATTAGGCTTGCTGGCAGCATAGGTGCTTATTGAACCAAGAGCAAAACCCAGCCCCATAACTAAATTAGTTATTATTTTTATCATCATAAATATCCATATCGTTAATTAATCGACTCATTACAAGAGTCATTAGACCTAATCTATAAGTGCAGCAGCTAATACGCCGGAATATAAGTCCCAAAACCCATGCTTTTCCCAAGTTCAGGGGTTATTTTATCGAATTCGCAGGCGAGCTTTCCGTTAATGAATACTTGCTCGATTAAGCCCGGATTACGGTTTACAAGGCGTTGTAAACCAAAGTTTTCCATATCAGCCCAGCTGACTTGCTCGAGATTTTGATTAAATTTAGCGGGATTTAACACCACGACGTCGGCTCTATCACCAATACGAATACGACCAGCATCAATATTGAACCACTGCGCTTGATCGCCCGTCATCCGAAACACAGCTTGCTCCATCGTCATAATCGCTTGGCTATTTTTAGTTGGCTGATTTTGGCTTTCATCAATGCTTTCACTAACTAACTTAAGCATACGTAGCGGTAAGTTATAAAAAGCCATATTACGGATATGCGCACCTGCATCACTAAAGGTGATCAGTGACTTCTTATCTTTAACCATATTCTTAAGCACGTCTTTACGATGGTTGGCAACTGTGGTGTACCAACGAAGATCGGTACCATATTGCACAACTAGGTCGAGGAAAAGATCCACAACATGGATCTGCTTGCTAGCGGCAACATCAGCAAAGTTTTTACCAACAATCGATTCATCAGGACAAGCAAGTATAATCGCGTCGCCAAAGTCACGTTGCCATACACGGGGACTGAGTTTTTCGCCATAGAACTTTCTAAACTCACGGCGGTAAGTTTCATCTTTTAGGAGCTCGTTGCGAGCAATTTTATCTTTTAAATCAAGTGCCAGTTCACCAGCACCAAACTCTTCAAAAAAGACGACATCAATACCATCAGCATAGACTGTAAAAGGCGAGGGCAGCACCTGCCAACGAAAATCGCCATTAAATAAATTGGTCACTCTAGCGGCAAGGTTTGTAATTTTACTTAAATAAACACTGCCCTTAAGATCCATTCGGCTAATTAGCGTCGTTTTAAGGCGCTTTTTAAAAATGCCCATACATTCACGCATATATTGATTTATTTGTAATATGGCTGCGGCATTCGGCGCTCCTTGATGCACTCGTCCATATTCACGCACTAGGTTATTGAGGCGAGAGATCTCTTTCCATTTTGCATAAGTACTGGGTAAACTTTTTGACCATTCACGGTCGCCATCAATTTTGTCCCACTTAAGGCACATAGTCGACAAGCCAAGAAAACCTACGTCAAGTGACTCTTTAAGTAAGCTTTCCATTTTTCGCATTTCGGTTTCAGTAGGAGTGACGTTTAGATCTGTTGCTCGGCTAAGCCCCATGACACCTACACGTAAATCACTGTGACCAAGCAGGCTTACAACATTTGGTCCAAGAGGGTGTTGCTGAACAAATTCGACCCATTGTCTAGGCGTACTCCATGTTTTATATTGCTTTAAAATGGGCAACACTTTCTCGCGAGGGACGGTTTCAACCCGGGTAAAAATATCGGAGGCATCTTCATATTCACTACAGACCATGCTTAACGAGCAACTGCCAACAAGTACTGTTGTTACGCCATGGCGCACCGATTCAGACAGGCTTGGACTAATAAGCAGTTCCGCATCATAATGGGTATGGGTATCGATAAAACCTGGCATCACCCACTTACCATTGGCATCAATAACATTCATACAACCACTCTCATCAATAGCAGTGTTGGATACCAAGGCAATCTTTCCGTTTCTTATTGCAATGTTTTTGATCGAAGAAGCTTCACCTGTGCCGTCAAAATAACGGCCTCCCTTAATAACTGTATCATACATAGATATATAACCCTCGAATTGAAATTTTATTTGCAACTTTGTATTAACTAAATTATAACATCTCTAGTTTTGTTTCTTATCATTTAGCGACAAGTTAGTAATTACTTGGTCATACCAATTTAAAATAGGTCTTTTATGCAACAATACTACTCAATCCGAAGCGCTTCATTGTCTGGTATAGAACACCTAATTAAAGAGTTAGGAGGCGACCTTAATTCTTTACTTGTTCAATGTAATTTGACTACGCAAGATCTGCTCAATCCTGAAAGCTTAATAGACTTTGCTAGCATGATTAACTTACTTGAGCTAGCATCTCAGCAGCTTAATTGTAAAGATTTTGGTTTAAAGTTAGCGAAAAATCAGGGAATTGAAGTACTTGGACCTATAAGCCTTATAATTCAAGCTAGTGAAACGGTACAAGAGGCTTTAGATAATGCACAGCGTTATATGGCTATCCATAGTCTTGGAGAATATTGGATATTAAAAGAATTTGAACATTTGGCTTATATAGAACGCTATCAAATATCTCAAGATGTTAGCTACGCAAAACAATATAAAGAACTATCTTTGGGTGTATGCTTAAATTTGTTAAAAAATCTAATAGGTTCATCATTAAAAATAGAAAGATTAGAATTTTCCCATACACCTTTGTCCATAAGTTCCAAATATCAAAAATATTTTGGGTGTTCAGTTGTCTTCAATCAAGAGCATGATCGCCTTATTTTTAGCCGTGACTACTTATATACCCCCTTACAAGCAACTTTATCCAAACATAAGCGCCATTATGAACAGTATTTAGACCTGCTAATTTTTCAATCAGGGGATAACATAGAACGCAAAGTTCGAACTCTAGTTTTGCAAACAATGGGATTACATAGTGCCAATATCAATGATATAGCACACATGCTTAATATGAGCCCACGAACTTTGCAAAGGCGATTAGAAATACACGACACGAATTTTCAGAAATTACTCAAGGATGTACGTATAAGTGCAGCTCGATGGTATTTAGAGTCCAGCAGAATTGATATTACATTACTGTCAGAATTATTAGGTTACAGAAATGTGAGTGGGTTTAGTAAAGCATTCAAAAATACGTATGGGAGCTCACCTTTAAAATGGCGTCAGCAAGCCTCAAACCGATTATAGTAATATCAGGACTTCTATCGTCACTATGCCACTTATGTATAAATACAATACTAGAAATAGTTTTGAACAAATACCTTATAATATTTCCAACTAAATAAAGCTTTGTTGCATAGTTCCGTGGAACTAAATCAAGAACCTATCATAGACAGAACCTTAAGCACTAAGCTCAGCGTAAATTCCGTCTAACGTAATG
>NZ_JBGONQ010000067.1:0-6245 GCF_041439145.1 Vibrio sp. 1F255
TTCACAATAATTCATCAATCTTAATTAGATCACATTTTTACTTTAATTGGTATAAAGACACCGAGCCCCTGCACTTCATGCTATTCCGGCACATATCAGAAAGCCTAGTCTGACGACTAGGCTTTCGTCGTTTCCTGCGTATGTGTTTTGGGTTTTAGTAGTAGATCCTTATCGCTAGCTATGAAGTACTTCTCTATATATCGGGAGGTGCTGCTTGGGAATATAGGTGGTCACTTCTAACTCTTAAGCTAAATAGAGCAGAGCACTAATCTGATTGTTTTACTATGTGAAATTCTCTATCGCGTACGTACTTCGCCCTAAGGAGTGAGACTTTATTGCTTGAATACGTAAAGGGTAATTGTCGATTATGTTCGTATTGGTACTCGTTTAGCTGCTATCTAAACCATACCTGATACACGTATCTGGAACCCTGAGACTGACTAAGGAAAAGGTAGGATGCTTAACACTTCAAGCTATCACACTCACTGTGCATAAATAGAGATGTTGATTCGAAAGACCATCAAACAAACCTAAATAGCTATCTCGTAGATACAAAAACGCCTAGCGTTTGCTAGGCGTTGATAAATAGTGTCTCTAATACATCGACTACAGTATTTGCTTAAGCACCCTATCGGCTTTCACACGAGTGATCTTACGAATCAACTTCTGAACTTCCATCGGGTAGCTCTCTACCTTGTCTAACTGCTTATAAGTACAGATAAGCTGAGTGTGTTGAAGGATGTTATCCACTTCAGCCTGAAACTTGTCTGTTAGGTGATGGTAGTTATCTTGGATAAAGATACCGTTCTCTAGATCCAACTTCCATGCGCGTGGATTTAGATTATTACCTGTTAGTAGCATGTAGCGCTTATCTACCCAAATGCCCTTTAGGTGGAAGCTATTGGAATCGTGTTGCCAAAGTCGAATTGATAGATTACGGCTAGCAATATGAGCTTCATTCGCTTTAGCGAAACGGCGTAAGTTCAGTTCGTAAAGGTATGGCAAACCACCAATCGTTTTAAACTCTTCTTCTGGTGAGATAAAGAAATCATTCGCTGTCTTATCACCAACAACAATGCTGACCTTTACGCCACGCTTAAGTGCTTTCTTCACTTCTTTAGCTAGGCTAGGTGGGAAGTTGAAGTAAGGTGTGCAGATGAAGATTTCATCTTTAGCTTGAGCGACGAGTTGGTTGATTCCCTGATTCAGACGGTTACGTCTTTTACCGATACCAACCAATGGTGTTACAGCCACTTGCTCTGCTGAAACCTCTTGCCCTTCGAATTGATACTGAGACCTTGCCAATGATGCTCGAAACTGACGAATCGCTGGTTTCAGTTCTTTGGTCGCAGGCTTGTTCTTATCAGCCAGGTCATAAACAGCGCTGTCCGCAACCATCTGTTCGTGTACGTAGGCAAACATTGAGTCAGCAAGAGCTGCATTGTTTAAAACATGGTAACGATCAAAGCGATAGCGGTCATGGTAATTCAGATAGATATTGTTAAGGCTTGCACCGCTGTATATCACGCTATCATCGACGATAAAGCCTTTTAAGTGCAATACGCCAAAGACTTCTTTGCCGCGAACGGGAATGCCATAGACAGGCACAGAATGTTGATATTTCTCTGCGAACTCTTTATACATGGCTGCATTGCCTTCAGAAGACTCTGCGCCAATCAATCCACGCTGCGCCCGGTGCCAATCGACACAAACGCTCACGTCTAATTCTGGATTCTTTTGCTTTGCTTCATATAAGGCAGTTAGGATCTCACGGCCAGCCTCATCATCTTCAAGATACAAAGCGACTAAACTAATACGAGTCGTTGCGCGAGATATTTCATCAAGTAGGCGAGTTCGAAACTCTTGCGCTGATAGTAGTACTTCAAACTTGTCAGGATTCTGCGCTATGGTTGGCAACTGTATGAATGGATTCCTACTGGCAATCATATTGACTGTTTTACCTTAAAAATATGCAAAATTGCGAACTTTTAATTTTACCAAAGGGATAGCACCAAATACTAGATAATCGAGGCATTCTCTAACAATTTTGCTGATAATGCATAGGAATGAGATCTTTTCCGCTATTCGAATAGCGCTCGTATAAAACTCTTAAACCATTTGGTAGATCTTTAGGGTCTACTTGTACGAATTTGTGTCGCGCGTAAAAATTGGTGAGATGAGCGTACGCAAAGCAGTAATCATCTTCCGTAAGCGTATGTTGCGCACAATAATCCATAAGCTGGGAGCCTAATTGCTGACCACGATGTTGTTTTGATATCGCCATACCGGTAAGTAAGCGATTATTTTCTATTGTACGAAAACGCACGACACCGCACAGTTCGTTATTCAGCAATAACGAATAGATCAGTTCACTCTTATTCGCTTTTCCCGTTGGGTAATGTTCTTTATAGAAACGTTTAACTAGGGGAACCTTTACTGGGTCTAATTGAGTAATGATGACATTGTTCATTCAGTCACTGCGCCATTGGTTTATCTGCTGTAGAATGACCGCAGTGTAAGTTAATTGAATATCGCCATGCAATTCCATCTCAATGCTAGTTTAAAAAATGTTCATACTTTTTCCATCGATCAGACGTGTGATGCGTTGGTTGAAGTCACCACTACCGAAGAACTTATTTCGCTTTACAAAGACCCTAAATGGTCAGCTTTGCCTAAGTTAATACTGGGTAAGGGCAGTAATATGCTTTTTACTGAGCACTTCGCTGGCCTGGTCATCGTGAATAAATTAGCCGGGATTGAGCTGGCCGAGACGGACAGTCATCACCTACTGCATGTGAGTGGTGGCGAGGATTGGCCAAGCTTGGTTGAGTGGAGTGTGGATAAAGGGCTGGGTGGTCTAGAAAACCTAGCAATGATACCCGGCTGTTCCGGCTCTGCTCCGATTCAGAATATTGGTGCGTATGGTGTTGAGCTACAAGACGTATGCGAGTATGTCGATATCCTGTGTCTGGATACTTATACAGTTAAGCGATTAAGCAAAGAAGAGTGTCTCTTTGGTTACCGAGATTCTATTTTCAAACACGCTCTCTACGATAAAGCGATTGTTGTTGCGATTGGTTTAACGTTGCCGAAAGAGTGGGAGCCATGCAATCACTATGGCCCGTTAAAAAGCCTAGCAGCCGATACGCTCTCCCCTCGCACTATATTTGATGAAGTGTGTGCTATCCGTTCAAGTAAGCTGCCAGACCCTAGAGTACAAGGGAATGCGGGTAGCTTCTTCAAAAACCCTGTGATCACCAAAGATCATTTTGATCGCTTGTTAGCTCTATATCCAAATATGGTTGGTTATGAGAGTAATGACATGATCAAAGTTGCTGCTGGCTGGCTGATTGATCAATGCCAGTTCAAGGGTGTGACAGAAGGTGGCGCTCAGGTTCACCCCAACCAAGCATTGGTTATTATCAATTATGATGAGGCTTCTGCTGTGGATATCCTTAAGCTTGCAGAGCGAGTGCGCCAGTCCGTTTTGAATAAATTCGATATTCGATTGGAACATGAAGTGCGCTTTATGGGACGAGACTGCGAGACAAACTTGGATAAGGCTTTGGAGTCATTGGCATGAGAGAGCACAGTACCAAGCTTGCACTATTGAGATGTCTTGCTGACGGTGAGTTTCATTCAGGTGAAGACCTAGGTGAAATGATTGGCGTATCACGAGCGGCTATCAGTAAGCACATTAAAGGTATTCAAGAGTGGGGTTTAGATATCTACCGAGTACAAGGCAAGGGTTACAAACTAGCCAGTCGTTTGGATATGCTTGACCAAGACAAATTGTCTGCAGTTAGTCGCGATGCTTCTCTTGAACTCATTCCCATCATAGGTTCTACAAACCAACACCTATTAGAGCGCACTAACACCCTCGAATCGGGTTCTGTCTGTATTGCTGAATATCAAGCTGCGGGTCGTGGACGCCGTGGACGAGAGTGGGTATCACCATTTGGTGCAAACCTCTATCTTTCAATGTATTGGAGACTCGACGCGGGGATGGCTGCCGCAATGGGCTTAAGCCTTGTGGTTGGTGTAGCTGTTGTTGAAGCTTTGGAAGAGATGGGCGTAGAAGGTGTAAAGCTTAAATGGCCGAACGACCTTTACCACAATGACAAGAAGCTTGCAGGTATCTTGGTCGAGCTGTCAGGACAGTCTGGCGGCGCTGCGCATATTGTGATTGGTTTAGGGCTAAACCTATCCATGGATCCAACAACATCAGGTATTGGCCAGCCATGGACTTCCCTTAAAGAAGTGTGTGATGGGAAGGTGCCAGACCGTAACCAGTTAGCGCAGGCTCTGATCAATGCTTGGGATAAGTCACTTGTCGACTACGAGTTGAAAGGAATGTCCAATTTTTTAGAGCGTTGGAACCGCTTGGATAATTTCTTAGGTCGCAATGTTAGATTGATCATTGGACCTAGAGAAATTGAAGGTGTTGTTCAAGGCATCGATGAACAAGGTGCTGTATTGCTCAAAACTGAGAATGGTGTCGAGAGCTATATTGGTGGCGAGATATCGCTAAGAAAAGGCGACTAAGGCGTTACTATTTTCTTAGTAACACTTCTTCAACCATATGATCTGCGCCTTTACGTAGAATCAGGTGAGCCCTTTCTCTTGTCGGAAGGATATTTTGTTCAAGGTTCAAGCCATTAATTGAACTCCAGATACCTTCTGCTTTGTCCAATGCGGCTTGGTTCGATAATTTAGTGTAATGACTAAAGTAAGAGCCAGGCTTAGTAAACGCGCCATCGCGGAATTTCATAAAGCGATTGACGTACCACTCTTTGATTTGTTGGCTATCAGCGTCAACATAGAGTGAGAAATCAAGGAAGTCTGAAATAAACACGCGATGTGGTTCGTGTGGATAATTCATTCCGGTTTGTAAGACATTAAGTCCTTCAATAATAAGCACATCTGGTAGGTCGACGCACTTAACGTCATCAGTAATATTGTACGTAAGATGCGAGTAAACAGGGGCTGTGACATTTCTCTTGCAAGCTTTTACATCCGAAACAAAGTTCACTAAACGCTTGATATCGTAAGATTCAGGAAAGCCCTTTTTGCTCATCAACCCTTTCTCTTCTAACACCTCGTTTGGATATAAAAAGCCATCGGTTGTCACTAGTTCAACTTTTGGGTGGTTTTCCCAGCGAGAGAGTAGGGCTTTAAGCAGACGCGCAGTGGTACTTTTGCCAACAGCTACGCTACCCGCAATACCGATGATAAAAGGTGGCGCTTTCTCTTTCTTATCTAGAAATTGGTGGAGTACCGAGTTTCTATTCTGTCTGGCTGCCACATAGAGGTTCAATAGACGAGATAGCGGTAGATAGATCTCTACTGCCTCTTCCATTGTGAGCTTTTCATTGATGCCTTGAAGCTCTTTTAAGTCGCTCTCAGAAAGTGTCATCGGAACTAAATTCCTTAGCTCAGACCAACGTTCGCGGTCAAATGACATAAATGGGCTCATACAAAACTCTATAGTGGATAACAAAACAAGTGCATGGAAAATACATCAAGCGATAGATAAATAAAATATCTTCCTGTACTAGATGCGGGTTAAAGACGTAAACCTTGAGCTAAATAGCCGTATGTAGGAGTTTGGTCAGAGAATTTTGCACTTTTTTTCAATTTACTATTGCAAGGTGGAAAATCATTCAATAAAATGCGCCCCACTTGTGCCGACTTAGCTCAGTAGGTAGAGCAACTGACTTGTAATCAGTAGGTCACCAGTTCGATTCCGGTAGTCGGCACCACTTTCTCCCTTCCTATAAGGCAAGCGAGAGAAAGCTCAAAATTTGGAGAGGTTCCCGAGTGGCCAAAGGGAGCAGACTGTAAATCTGTTGGCACTGCCTTCGATGGTTCGAATCCGTCCCTCTCCACCATATTCTAAAGGTTAAATAGCTCAAACAGAGTTACGTGTTGCGTGCATCGTATAATGGCTATTACCTCAGCCTTCCAAGCTGATGATGCGGGTTCGATTCCCGCTGCACGCTCCAACTCATTTTGTGTGCTGATATAGCTCAGTCGGTAGAGCGCACCCTTGGTAAGGGTGAGGTCCCCAGTTCGACTCTGGGTATTAGCACCAGTCTAAAGCTTCTTCTCCTTTAATAAAGAAAACCATTTTTTTTGGTTGCGTGGTCTTATTTTAAGCCACCTAATCCGTACCTAGAGGGACACCCCATGTCTAAAGAAAAATTTGAACGTACGAAACCGCACGTAAACGTTGGTACTATCGG
>NZ_JBGONQ010000068.1:0-4716 GCF_041439145.1 Vibrio sp. 1F255
CTGATGAAGCGGTGTACGAGCCCGCTCAAACCGTGACCTATCACTTAGTGATTGAGAATGACGGCAAAGGTAACGCTCACGATATTCCAATCGTCGATAACCTCGAAGATATTACGGTCAGCTTAGTGGATGGTAATACAGGACCAGCGTATTCAGATTGGACCATCACATCGATCGCAACTGGAACTGATTCTGAGTATGTGGATGCGGGCGCAGGTGCTGGCAATGTTTACACATCAACCAACAGTAACCTAAATGTTGAAGCCGATATTCCGATGGGCGCTAAGCTTGAGTACCAAGTTGTCGCGACCATCAATGACAAAGCCAATGGTGATGTTGTTAACGTTCTAACCGTTGATGGCGACACCATTTCTCATGATATTCGTCAAGAAGCTCGAAAAGTTGATTTTGAAAAGAACATTCTGGCGTATTACGACACGGATGAAAACGAACTGGTTGGCGCAACTAACTACATGCCAGGTGGTTATGTTGAGTATGAAATTTTAATTGAGAACATTGCGAGCGCCCACGTTGATGATATGAGCTTGCGTGATGACATCGACCAAATTAACACTCAATACTTTGATGGAACGCGTGGCCCTGCCTTTGATAGCTGGACGATTGAAACATTCACTGATAGCTCAGGTATTTCCAACCCAGATGTTGATAACTCAATCCAAGACAATAAGCCGATTGATACTCACTTCGATATCTCGGCAGACAACTTTGGCCGAGCTGCATCGTCAGCGTTTGTCCGCTATGTCATAAAAGCCAAGATCAGTCCGAAAGCGGTTGGTTCTTTTACCAACAAAGCTTTCATCGACGAAGACAATGGCAATGAGTTGATCGCGGTATCGCCACCATCAACGATGGCGGATCCTGAAGTCACGTTCTCTAAAAAAGCGTTTTATGATGCAGGCTTCTCTTCGCAAAAAACTGAATATTCTCAAGCTTTTGGCGAGAGTGAGGTTTACTACCGCGTTGAGATTAAGAATGCGGGCGATGGTATTGAATATGGTTCTCGCCTAGAAGATGCGATTTCGGAAATTCAAACTCGTATTGCAGAAGACAGCACCACTTCAGGTGGTGATCCTGTTGGACAACCGTTCTTGGTTGGCTGGGAAGTTAGCCTAGATAAAACGGCTGCGACAGGCTCTATTACCGACGCGATTGACTTTGTACCGGGCAATAACATCGATATTGATAACGAGATTGTTATCGCGCCTCAAGAAAGCTTAACGTTCACTATTCATGCTCAAATTCGTGAAGATGCATTGGGTGACATTCAAAATAAAGCGACGTATGACGGTAGTGCTCGAACAGCGAATTTAATGCCGCTTGAAAATAATACCAGTGTTGAAAAACGGGTGGTGTCGATCAACGGCAACCCGTTCAATGATGGTGATACCTATCTTCCGGGTGACGAAGTTGAGTATGAATTTGTAGTCACAAACCCTGAAAACGGTTGGGCGAATGATATTCAGATCAAAGACACAATCACAGACATTCAAGTCGAAGTGATTGGCGGTAAAACGGAATCCGCTTTTGTTTCTGGCGATATAATCCATGAAGTCAGCAATGGTATTGATGCCAACATTGATACCTATGTACCAAGCTACAACACCAGTGGCAACCTTGATATTGAAACCGATATTGCAGCGGGAGAAGTGCTGACCTTTAACTTAACCGGTGTCGTTCGTGACGACGCTTTGGGCACGATTGATGCGAACCAAGTGACCGCAGGAAGTGACTCTGCAACGTCGCAAGTGATACCACCTAAAGATGCTGAACTCGATTACTTCAAAACCTTGGTGTATACCGATGGTGAATCGGCAGGGTGTTCTGTTCCTTCAAACGATGGCAGCGGTTGTACTTACGCACCACGTGGTGATGTTGAGTATCAAGTTACGTTAGATAACACAGGCGATAGCATCGCAAATGACGTGAGCGTTATTGATGCGATTCACACCATTAAAACCGAAGATGGCGATGATGCGTTCTCTAGCTGGACAACGGCTATTGCGGTTGAACCTGTTGGCACTTATGACGTGCAAGGTAACTACAACGGTAGCGTACCATTGAATGCAACTGTCGATCTTCGTCCTGGTGAGCGTATTGTGTTTGACGTGAAAGGCACCGTGTCGACTTCAGCGACAGGCACTATTACCAACACGGCGCAAGTGAACGGTGATAACACCAACGACATCGTACTTGATCCGGGCCGCTCGAATATCCTGATTGATAAATGGACGGATACGCCTGAGTACGTGCCTGGTGGAACAGTGAATTACTACATCGACATCACCAATGACGATGTGGATTCTGGCCTGTTTTCGATTCGTGACATCATCAGCGGCTTTGAAGTCGAAACCGTCGACGGCTCAATGAAAACGGCATTGACAGAATGGACGGTTGATTACGATGTGCTTTATAACTCGGCGCCGTCAGACCCTGACGCTAATGATTTCTCAGAGTTAGATAAGCTAGTTGGTCAAAACAGTCCTGACATCGATTTACCTGTTGAATCGATCAAGATGGCAGGGCGTGACGATGCCGGTACGGGTGGCGGTGATAAGTACACAGTTGTCCGTATTCACGTCCAAGGCAAGGTACGAGATGACGCGATTGGGCGCTTTACTAATACGGCTTATCTACGACATGGTTTGGACGATTCAAAGATTGCTCGCTTACGAGAAGGCTTTATCACTCCGAAGTCGGGTCAATTGGTTCTAACCAAAGAAACGACGCCAATTGCAGAACCTGATGCCAAATACCAACCGGGTCAACCAATCTCATACAAGGTCACTGTGGCTAACACGGGTGAAGGTTACCTTGTCGATCAAGTTCTAACCGATCGTATCGACACTATCATGACAGAGGTGGCTAACAGCCCAGGTCAAGAACAAGCGTTGACAGGTAATTGGGTCATTAGTGACGAACAGCTTGATGGCAGTGGCGATCCAGCACTGAACGCTCGCAAAGATGTGGTTAATAACACGCAGGGTTATAGTGCGACTTACAGCATTCACCCGGGTGACAGTTATTCATTTGTCGTGACCAACACTGTTAATGATAAGGCCAAAGGCGAGATCACTAACGTCGTTAAAGTTGATAGCGCCGACGGTGAGCACTCTGCAGACGCGACCTACATTCCAGAAGATGCGCAAGTTGAGATCACTAAAGATGTCGATAAAGCAGAGTACCTTCCGGGAGAAACACTTCAGTACACCGTGACCGTTAAGAATAATGGCTTAGGTTGGGCTGAAGATGTTGCTATTGAAGATGCGCTGAAGTCGGTTGAAACCACGATTGCAGGTGGTACGACTGAACAAGCTTTTGACCCTGCTTCAATCCAAATATCGGCGGTATCGACAACCGGTGAAACCCCAGTACCGGATGCAACCCGTGGTGAAGACCTTCATGAGACGCTCGATATTGCGCCTCAAGACAGTATTGTTTTCACTATTCAAGTTGCGACTAATCCGTTGGCGACAGGCGATATTACTAACATCGCATCAGCGACCTTTGACGGCACAACATTTGATGACAGTGCTACCAGTACACCAGTGTTGGCGACGGTTTCGGTCAAGAAGACGGTTGATACGCCATCGTATGAAGTAACCAAGCTGATTAACTACGACATCACCGTAACCAACAGCTCTGATGCGTTTGCATCTGGTGTTCAACTTCAAGACATCATCAGTGACATTCAAGTCGACACGACCGCGGATAAACAAGAGTCGGCATTCCTACTATGGGAAGTGAGCTTTGACGCCTCGGATGATCGCTCTGTTGTCACTCCCAAGACGTTCGACTTGAGTGAAGATATCGATGTGAGTATGGATGTGGCGCCACAAAGTACCGTGACATTCCATGTTAAGGCGTTGATTCGTACGACGGCGATTGGCGATATCAGTAACACGGCAACCATCACTTATAACGGAACACCACAAGACTCAACGGTAGTCATGACACCGAAAGACTCTGAGTTTGTTGCGACGAAAACTAACGTACAAACCGAGTATGAGCCGGGTGGTGAGCTGGAATTCTTGATTACCATTGAAAACACCTCTAACAACTACATCAGCGATTTAAGTGTTGTCGATGACATGAGCACGATAGAGGTGGGCTATTACGATGGTACCACTGGGCCTGCTTTTGTTGCTGGAACCACTTCTTTGGTTGTTGAGTCAACCACGGTAGGAACGACGACGGAGCAAATTAGCCCGATTGAGTACAGTGTGGATATTGCACCGCACGGCACAGTTGTGTTCCGCTCAAAAGGCACCGTAGTCGATATCGCGACCGGACACATCATTAATACTGCGCAAGTAGATGGCGGCGATGTTATCAGTCCTCCAGTTCAAACAGTTGCGGCTGTGGTTCAAGCTGAGCTGTTTACCGATGCCCCGTATTACGTGCCGGGAGAGCAGGTTGAGTATCACTTAGTGGTGCAAAACATAGGCCGAGGTATAGCCAAAGATGTCGCGCTTTACACCCAGTTCTCTGAATCCATGGGTGATCATATTGATGGTAATTTTAGTAATGCGTTTGATGAATGGACACTAACGGCAACATCAGAAGGGGCTGAAACTCAACCTGGCACCTTTGATGACGACAAAGACCTGTTCACCTTGGTCGACATATCGCCGGGCGGCAAGATTGATTACACGTTCACATTGACGGTCAACGAAGACATGCTGACTAATATCGATG
>NZ_JBGONQ010000069.1:0-3000 GCF_041439145.1 Vibrio sp. 1F255
TGAGCTTGAGATGTTACAACGCTCAAGTGGGCGAAATCATGGCGAATGTCAAAGCGATTAACAAAGTCATAGGACTAGGTATGCCCGTTAGAAGCTAACGGCTAGCTACATATGGTGTTGTTGATCTTCAAGCTGATTTGATCAACAACGCCGTGCTTAAGTAACAACACTAATCAATTTAATAGACGTTTTCTGTCTATCAGTTCCTCTTTAAGGAAGCGAAGAGTTGTCAATTATCACAGATGAAAAATGTCTATAAAGATAAATATAGTTGCATTTCAAACCAAGCCTTAGGTTGGGTAAGTCCATATCTGTCACGCCATGAGATAATGACATGAACAAGAAAATATTAACCGGTATAATACTAGTGTTTTCAATTGTCTACTTAGTTCTAGAGACAAGTTTTTTTATTAGCCTAATGAATGCTATTCGTTACGATAAAGTCCACACCATTGATGATATTGACCTTTATGGGCGTTCGCTTTCTGGCTTTGGAATGTCGCTATTGGTGTTTAAGTTAATGGCACTTGGCAGAAGAGATTTTTCCTTTGTTTCAAAGCTCGTAGCGGTAGTTACTGTGTTTTCTATTACTTTTTATAGTCAAAAAATATTTGTAGACTACTATCTTGACTCTCGCTCAGAAGTTGAAAAGAAGCGTCACCATCGAGCTTATATGATTCAAAAGTCATATGCTAATAATGTGCGCACTTTTCCTAATATAAACAGCCAGCACGCTGGGAGCTCATCGCTTGATGTGCAAGTAGCATTTTTTACACCTGCCGCTATTGGACAAGCTGAGTTATTTGAAGATCGTGGCAGATTGAAACCAAGCTACTGGCTCTCTATATATCAAAGCGATTTTAAAAATAATTGGCGTTATTACTACACAAAGTACCAATCGATTAACCAGCATATCAAGACCCTTTTGAAAGAATATGAGCAGCAATCAAATCAACTGATGCGGACGTTACGTGCCAGAGGTTTAAGCGAACATGATCAGATTGCAAATAACTACCACCGCTACGTTCGTATCCTAGGCCACACAGGTATAACTACAAGAATCAAAGATAAAATTTATGAAGAAACCGGTGTTCGTATGTCTACTAACTGGCACCCAACCAAGGATAAACAGGAATTTTTGGATAAGTATATTTCTCAATTTGGGGATGAAATAACAAAAAATAAGCAAAAAGCGATAAATGCACTATACGGTGTTAACGTAGAATCAATGCATATAGATAACCCTTTAAGAAGCCCATCAGTCATAAAAAAGATTACTGAGCGAATTGATATTTTCTCTAATGGCTATGTTTTCCCGATAAACCTAAATGGACATGAGTTCTATCATCACTATAAAGACACGATTCCTGACAATTTAGTTTCAAAATACAAAAATGCTAGTCGCGATCCTGAAGCACTTGATGATATTGGGCGGGTTTTCGTCGTACCATTTGTAGCATTGCTTTTCTCTGCTGTTGGTATAGTTCTCAATTTCCGTTCATTTATTGATACTTCCGCTCTCGTTTTTGTGTTCGGGAATAGGATAACTTTGATGTATCAATGTACCCGTGTTGCTTTATGGGGTCTTGTTTTTGCTGGACCTATGATAATTAATCAGACTATCTTTGGGGATGGAAATGTTCTATTCGAGCAACTTAATAAATACAGCTCAACCCTCGGAGATTGGGGCATACAGTATGGAAGTGCAGTCGCTTTCATTATCAGGTCAGTAACCGGGGATAATATCTTCTTAATGTTTTAGTTGGTGTGGCATTACTGCCTTATTGGTGTGATTATTTGGCTCAGTAGGTTTGTTGATAGGAATGAGATTAGATGTTGCGAGTTAATAAAAATAAAGTGTTGTATTTTGCTGATTATCTTCACTTGAAACGCAAGTCTCCTATCAGATGTGAGAGTTCGATAAGCTATCAAGAATATCAAGAATATCAAGAAGCAGTTCAGTTTCGCATTGTAAGAATAGCGATGGGAACACCAACGTTTGAACAAGAAAAAGAAGCAATCTTTCACTATATTAAGCATGAGGTTTTTTCAGATGGCTGTGAGATAAGAAATTTCAAGTTGGAGTCAAGGCTAATTAGGGAATATGATTATGCCCTTGCGTGGCCATGGGGAGGGGCATAGTGAGTTTGGTGTGTCGACTATACGCAGGTTTTTATGGCGCTGCTTAGCCCAGAAAGAAAGCTCGTCCGAGCAATCAATTCCTTCCATTATGCTGACCAATTAGGGCTATTTTTAATTAATCACTATCTTATTGTTTATAATGGTTTTATAACCTGAATATTGTCTCAAAATGGATTTTTTAGTGTGTCTACTTACCAGGACGCTGAGATAGTTGGATTGTATATCGCGTTTAATCTTGTAGCAAAAGGTTAGGGCTGTTGTCATTGTCTAAGCCTCTTAAGTATCTCAGTACCATACTGTCACTTTTCCAGTCCCCAAGCTGTATTAATTGAGTTAAGCTTAACCCGGCGGCATAACCATCTTGTAGTGCACCAACACGACTCGAGTGACCACTCCATACATCTCGATGATGGCGCTTACTGGTGACAACGTCACCTGATTGTTCTAAGAATTGATGAGCACGTTGGTATATTCTATCAACGGTCATGCCAGACATCGGCGTTTCTCTGTACGCTGCTGGCCTCAACCCTTTAGGCGTGAGCCAACTAAAGATAAATTCATTGTCTTCAAGGTTGCTACAGTATTCTTTTAAGTACGTCCTAAGAATGGATGCAAAGCGACCCGTTAACCGCTTCGGCTCTGGGCTAATACTGGTTTTTGATGAAACACGTTCAATGTTAATGTCCCAATTATCCAATATTGTTATGTGCTTTTTGCGTATCGCACCAATTTCTGACTCTCTAAGTAAGGTACCATAAGCGACGGTGAGCACGGTTAAATCTCTAAATTGCAGGGGATATTTGTCAGGGCAAGATTACGAAGCCCCTTGCCCTGCAAGGACTTGCGAAAGGTAAGCGT
>NZ_JBGONQ010000070.1:0-2967 GCF_041439145.1 Vibrio sp. 1F255
ATGTGGGATGAAAACACAGCCAAAAATTAATCATTGACGCCATAGTCGTTTGTTATGGCGCTTACTCGTAGTTTTGCTTACACCAACTTTCCCAACTCTTTTCACCCAATTTTTTTCGAGCCTTGACGATTCTGAATACATTGATTAGTCCCATCACAATACCGAACATAGCAGATGAAACAACGTAAGTTTTCCAACGCTCAGGCTCTGTATTCCAAGTAATTATCCACATCAAAGAGCCCCAAACTAGCCCCATTAATAACCCATGAATTAGGAGCACTTTCATTGGAGATTGGAATACCAAAGGCTTTTTAGATACGTCTTTGTATTTTGACCAAATAAACGGGGTTGGCCTAGTTAAGTCTGCTGGAACACCCTTTTCAATTAGGTGCTGTTGAATGAATTTTGCCTTGTCCATTTAAGTCTCACTCTATGTACGTCACCTGAATTCTATGACTATGCGGCGATTTATTGAGGATAATTATCAAGGTGTTGCGACTGACTTCAAATCTAGATTGCGCCATAACGCCTTGCTAAGCGGAAAATAATGGTTGGCTATAATCGCGAAGCGATGGCCAACTGTTATTTTTCCGTTTAAGCAACTTGTTATATGACCATTTATACATGATTAACATCAAATGAGTAATTTCCTTTTTCAGCTTTAATATCTTGTATAAAGTCGTTAAAAGTATAGTTACGCGAAAAATATGAAAAAGATTTTAAATCAAAATAATCTTTAGCAGTCATAAAGTCTCTAGATATTTCTTTAGATAGCCGTAATGAGTCTTTATGACCTATCGAAGAGCTTAGATTGAGGCTAGTAACACCAGTGAACGATGCTTCGTCATTTACACTAGCCCCCAGAGAAAACAAACTATTTATGAAATCGGATTTTTTATTGTCCCAACCAAAAGCCAACACAGGACCAACTGAGACACCCTTTATATAATTCCTATGTTGGTCCAACCACTTATAAGTCTCATCAATAGTCTTACTTGATTCCCCTGCATAAAGTAAGACGTTAACCTTTACATTGATACCAGCTTCATGAGCTTGCTCAAGTAGTCTAGAAGCGCGAGCCAAATACCGTTCAGGTGTTTTCGACTTACCCATACGCTTAATTTGCATGGGACTCCCACTTTCTAGGCCAAGATCTAACACTTTCATACCTGCATTTGAAAGGGCTGATATTTGCTTAAGAGGGAAAGTATCCGCCCTAGATTCTGTTCTCCAAAGGTAATCATGAGAGTGAAGCTCTCTTTGCTGGGTCAGTTGTTCAAGCCAAGGTAAGGTAGGCTTGAACATTGACGCTTCAAAGTACGGAGACATAGGAATAAGATCATCTACAAGTAAAGTATTCGATGCTTCAGCAGAGATAGTTAATGGTGATTTCAATGGTTGCAATTTTTCAGATCTTTCTTGGCAAAAATCGCACTTCATCCCACAACCTCGAGAAACCTCAATACTTGGTTGATAAAGCTCTCTCTTGTCAACGAGATCATACTGAAGCGGAACATAATCAGAAATATTTTCAATTTTTCTTCCGAGAAAAGCTAAAATTTGATTTTCACCCAAACCGTCAATTATTTTATCTGCGAATGGTAATAATTTTGCTAATTGATGCTTTTCCCCATCGATTACCCAACGACCACCAATAACAATATCTTGAATATTCAGTTCAACCTTCAAGATTCTTGTAAAATCATTTACCCAACCAATTGCATAGAAGCTAGGTATTGAAATAAATACTGGAAATTGCGTATTAACAATTCCTAACTTTACACAATAATCTGCAAACTCTCTTGGTGATGAGAAATGACCGTGTAACTGAATGGGCGATAAACCAGATTTTTTGATTATTGAAGCTAAAGACAAAAGGCCATAATTCAGGTAGTTATTTTTTTTATTAATTACATTATCATCTTTTTTTAGCGTCAGTTGCCCAGCGCTAATGCAATAGACATCATACATAGATTGCTTATTCCTATTATTGTAAGGTCATTGCTGACATTTGGTCATATAACGCCTTGCTAAGGTGTGAGTAACGCAATACAAAAGCTACCGCACAGCACCTTAATCACCATAAGCCACCGCAAAGTAAAAATGCCACGCGTTACGAATCACTCTTAAGCAATTTGTTAACTTACATTCTCAAACAGTTTCGTCAGCTTTTTTAGTTCGACCTCTTTTGACTTAAGCCTGCGAGATTCTTCGATAATACTCTTGTAACACAAGTACGTTGCCGAGATTTCACTTTTTACTCTGCTCTCAATTAGGGAGTAATTATTGTCTTCATACATATCCCAAACCCCACAACCAGACTCAAATTTTAGTCCTTTTACAAACTTATTCATTAACCCGTTTTTAGGTGCAGGATACATATAGCCTGTATTTAGGTTAAACAAAGGAGTTGCTATCTGAGACAAATCCATTACTCGAAATTTATTCTGTAATTCAAAGGCTTGCTGATTTGATAGTAACTTGTACCTTTTGAATAACTCGAACAAGATCGGCACGTCTGAAGATGAAATACCGATACCGCACAAAACAGCTGACCTCGTACCATTGTGTGCTTTGCTGACTTTTTCTGAGGCTTTAACTAAAACATCAAGTATTCGCTCAAGGAGCACACGCTCATTATTTTCGTGCTCCCACAGCCAATAGCTTTTAATTTTTTTTGGAATAGCATCATCGTGGGTTTTGTCGACAGTAAAGCCGTTTATACTTAAAAAACCACCGCCTAGAATTCGGGATGCTTTATCCCATGGGTTATAACAAAAACCTACTTCCTTTCGCGACTTTTCAGGAACATAAAATTCCAGATCAAAAATAACTGTAATACAGCTACCTAATTTAGTTTTCAATTTTGATGTACCTCCATGTAAGTTAACGAATGACATGGATTCCCCCTACCGAGGATCTGCCACACTTATGTGGTACTTAAATGCATCGGAGGCACCATGTCTG
>NZ_JBGONQ010000071.1:0-2561 GCF_041439145.1 Vibrio sp. 1F255
TGAGCTTGAGATGTTACAACGCTCAAGTGGGAGAAATCATGGCGAATGTCAAAGCTATAAACAAAGTCATAGGACTAGGTATGCCTGTTAGAAGCTAACGATTAGTCAAATATGGCGTCGTTGAACCTCAAGCTGATTTGATCAACAACGCCCTTGATAGATGTACTTCACCGTGCGTAACAATGACTCGATATACGGATTATCATGTAGTGGCTTCCTTTATTTATGCTAGCTCCTTTGACGATCTCGTTTGTGGAGTTGCCCCCTGTATTCTTGGGGAGGGGAAAGCATCACTTTTGCTCAATATCTGAGATCGCAATGTTCCGGTATAAGGGACTAATAAACGGTAAAATTAGATTGAGATGTTACAACGTTCCTTTGTGTTTATATCTTAATATAGTTATTCTAAATCACTTGATAGAGAATAATATGTTCCTATTTTAAATATTGGCTTATGGCTGCTATTTGCCCACTAGATAGTTCAAGTATTGAGGCATTATTTTTTACCCATCGTAATGCTTCTTTGTTCGGATTCTGAATACGCAATTTACGAAGAACTAAAATACAAACTATTAAAGAAGGGATCTCTATGTAGATTAATACACCCAAAATAGGCATGACCACATGAGGAAACCACACAAACCAGTCCAAAAAATTTGTTATAAAATGATAAATCCCGACTAGAAAGAATAATGTTAAACTCAACCACACGATTACATTGATCGAAACAATTAATGGTGATGCAACATTTGTTCGTTGAACGCACTTCAATGCCTTGGCTATCTCATCACTTGGTTGGTAGTAGTTTTCATTATTCATGAATATAACACCTTTAATTTATATAATAAACTGGATACACCTGTCCTGTAGAACAGTATAATATATAATTCAGTGGGACATTTTTCGTCTAAATAGGATTTAACTAAGCAGAAAAGGAAGCAATTTAAAACTAGACGAAAAGTGTCAGTTACAACTGCTAAATTACTCTTGGGTTAAATAGTAACTACAAAAGACAATCTGGGTAATACCGAATGATGAAAATGACTTACACGAAATGCACAAAAAAACATGAGCCAATTACACTCGAAATTATCCAAGATAGCACTTGGCCAGAAGTATTGACCTACATTCATGATTCTATAATCTACTTGGGGGTTAGTGAGCTCAACCAATTCTCGTCATCAGAAAAACAACTGATAAAAAAAATGATTGAACAATTGCCAACCGCGTCTGAATTAGCCCCACACCCTTGGAAACTTTTTTATAGTACTATCTGTATGGGTTTTGCTCGCTGTCATTCATTCAATTGCGAATTCGAACATCTTGACTCTACACAATCTAAGTTGAAATTTTGGCTTGATACGATTTCTGACAAACTGCTGGGGTTGTTGACACTCGATGATGTAGAACTCCTGTTGAGCTTGCTGTATGTGGCGGTGTTCCCAGTCCTTTCATCACGAAGGCTAGAAGCCGAGCAGTATATAAACGATCGTTTGTCAATACACTTTAGATAAAAGCAGTTTCCAGAATGTTTGTAAACTATGCACTATTTAGTGCACTTAAAGTTAATTAAGAGAGAGTATGACTTATTTCTATACCCAATTACCTATACTACTGAAGTTGAGGACCGTGTTGATCATTATTGCGGTACTCGTATCCTGAAAGATGCTTTGGATCAAGAGTTTATATTACATAGTGCTTTTGGTTTCTTTTATGAAATGCAGGACTTTCATAGTTAAGGTAATAGAGATAATGTTTTTAGAGCACCTTTACGGCCCGGAAAGAGCCTTGTAGACCAATTCATTGAAAGTACATGTTTTAGAACACTTCAAACAACATTTCTATTGTCTGTATACGAAACTAGCTTACAAAAATGGTGTGATATAATTATAGTTATATCACACTGTCGGGTTTGAGGACTTAGAAATGGCGAATCAAGGGTTAGTTATAAAACAAAATCAAGTGACGCTGTCATATTTAAATTCTCAGGAAGAAACTCAAGAGCAATGGTCGAAACAAAAAGAGAAGCTTAAGCGATTCAAAGTCCAACTTCCCGATTTAACGGACAGCTTCGCGCCCGATTGGAGTGAACTACCTAGGATCGTGAAACGATTGCAAACCTTTGATGACAATCGTGGTGGGCTCAGTACCAACACATTAAAGATGTTGTCGTTCGTACTACGTAAATGGGATAGCTATTGCAAAATCGAAGCCATGTACACGTTTCCCATCAATGAGCACATTTTATTGCATTGGTTTAAAGCGTTAAAACTTGAAGGCGTCAAAATTAACACACTACGACAATATCGTGCTCAGTTAAGTCTGTTTCATAAAATTATGGAAATCGACGACGCAACTAAAAAGCTCTCAGTGAAAACCTTCTTCACATCATTACCTAAAGATGAAACTGAAATAACTGGAGAGCAACTTATTGATTTACAAGCTAAACCGTTTAAGAAATCCATCTAGATAAATTAATGGATAACTGGGGAAACGACAAATATCCCAGGGCAAGATCATGAAAAACCCATATGGAATAAGGGGTAGCGTGAAGTGATGTT
>NZ_JBGONQ010000072.1:0-2459 GCF_041439145.1 Vibrio sp. 1F255
AAATGATCAGATCACAGGACTTGGAAAAGGTTCAACTAATTTAGGCAACAACGCCCTTAAGCACTGTAAAATCTGATTTTAGTAAAGAGCCGTGATGTAATTCGTGGAGGGTAAAGAATGGGGGAGTGTTGCATTATGAGCACATTAAGGCGGTTGAAATACCGTGTGTTACAAGTGGAAAAGGTTGATTAATTTTACATTTACGCAATTTTGCAGGGCTAATAGGTGTTGTTGAAATATCATTAGACGCGGTACTGACGTTAAGTCCCTTAAAAAAAAGCAATAGGATAGATAAGCTCTAATCATCCCCTCGTCTGGCATGCATCTGCGGAACAATGCCATTTATTGCGCATCACAAACCAGAGTTGCGAGCATTCTGGTACTCAATGACCAACCAACGACTTACCGTGAATACTGATCTATAATATAAGGTAGATGAGTAACTCGGAGAACAACTTCGTTCCGGACGATCGCCACAACAATTAGGCGACTGCCGAAGAGGAATATCATCACACTTTCGTTTAATGAGTTAAACGGGGTTTGTGATGATATTGTCTACAAATCCCGTAAGTGAGGATTTATGGACATCAAAACCCTTGTCGTTGTCGACGCAGACCAGTATCCCTTGAGTAAAACACCCCTCCCTAGTAAACCATCGGTTTGCTGTCTTGCTGCGTCCAATAATACCAACAACCTAAGATGCTATGGTAACGAAATAACACTGCTCGTCCCGAGCGTGCCCGAAGCTGCAGATACCTACCTCATCATCTACCTTTATAACATGCTCAATAAAAACAACATCGATACTGTCATGATTACCAGTGGTGACAAAAAACTGGTCTACATGACGATAGTTACCTGTTCACTTTGTGATACTCGCGTTGAACTTCACCCCAATACTATAAAAAAGTTAGGAGGACAATTTACAAGGTCATGCGCAGATATGTGTAAAAAACTGGATGTCGACTTTAAGTATAGTGAGACTAAAAGGTTTAGTTCGATATGTAATCACATCAGAAGATACAAACTAGGGCTAAAAATCAGCACTCTGTCCTATCACCTTTCATTACCGTACATCGAAACAAAGACGCTAGTTGAAGATATGGTTGAATTAAACCTAATAGTGAAAACCGGCAAGGCTTATACATGCAAACCCCATTGATTAATATATTAAGCTAAGCCCCCTTCTGGAGGCTAGTTTATCGGACTGATAAAACGAGAAGGACTGCAAGCCAAAAAGAGGGTACAGAAAGCCAAGATCTAAGTCGGGAACTGAGGGTGTCGTTACCCCAAACAAGCTGGATAAAAACTTCAACCCACACTCTCCCAATCAACCTTGGGTAACCGATATTACTTAACCTGAACTCGGAATAAGAAAAAATGAACTAAAGGCTGGTTCAGTGATCAGATCTTTCGAACAAGAAGGACTCATCACTAAGGAACCAGCTATGCGTAAATTAGTAGACTTATTCTGTCATGTCGAAGACTTATGCCAGGCTTTTCTATCTCAGTAGCAAAAACTTCAGATTGAAGATGGTGAACGGAAGCGAAATTGTAAAGGCCGTATGTCTGAAAATGAAATAATGACCATTATTATTGCCTTTCACATGTCTCACCATCGTGATTTTAAGAATTTCTATCTCGGATTAATCTGTCGATATTATAGACATGATTTCCCTACTTTACTCAGCTACACACGCTTTCTAGAAGTGATGCCTTCTGTTGTTCTTTCTTCACTCATGTGAAGGGAGAGCCTACAGACATTGAGTTTATCGATTCAACGAGCATTAAAGTGTGTCATAACTTGCGCATACCACGACATAAGATCTTCAAAGGCTCAGCACTGCGAACAAATATTTTATTTGATTTATATTATCGATTGTCTTTTTTGATTCCTAACGCTCCTCTTCCTATACGTTTTTATGAACGCCGGGAAGGTTATTCAGGTCATAGTTTTGAGGTAAACCTTAAAGGGTTAATGTCTCGATTGATGAGTGACAGAGATAAAAATATAGAGTCTGGTTTTCCATCGTCGAGAGAAATTACACTCAACGAAAAGGTATTACCTTTATCTGTTTATGTTTTTAAACCCGGTAAGCGAAGTAAGTACTCAAGCTGTGATGGGATCGTTATGCAGATGGGATCGTTATGCTTCTGGCACGTTTCTGGACATTTCTGTGTTATATGAGTTGCTAAATTAGCATTTAACGGATTACAAGAGGTTATTTCAGGTTAGATAAGAATTCCTCTGCTTTGGTGAGTTTTGGAAGCGATGTATACCAGTCATTGAGTATTTCGGTTTTACTTTTCTTTACCAAAAGAGCAGTTTCGTCAAAATGTGCGTTTATTCCTTTAATCTCATTAAGCCTTTCGATAGTCGAAGTTTGATTTAACAACTTTAAACGGCGTTGTTGCCTAAATTAGTTGAACCTTTTCCAAGTCCTGTGATCTGATCATTT
>NZ_JBGONQ010000073.1:0-2342 GCF_041439145.1 Vibrio sp. 1F255
CATCGGCATGGTAATGCCAGGTGCCATCGGTGAGTAAGATTAGATCGCCATAGGTGCCGTGATAGTCGTAACCATTGCTGCCTTGGCGTTCAAATCCTGACTCGCCTACATCGGGGTCTGTGATGGTCAGCTTGCCATCAGCATAGAGTGTTGTATTGTCAAGTGTGGCGATGCCTGAGTGAGCATAGTCGGGTGACATGTCGACACCCGCGCTGTTTTCGGTTATTGAACCAGTATCAACGCCAGCGATTTGGGCTTTATCGCCAACAGCCGAGAGCGTCGTTGATGCGCCAGTGTGTGTTGTACCACCATGCGCGTCTTTCACATCGTAGGTGAAGTGGACGCTGCCGTTGTAATTGTGGCTTGGAGTGAAGGTGAAGGTTCCATCGTGATTGTCTTGAATCGAGCCATGGTCAGCATGCAAATTAGCGATAGTGAGCTTACCTGCATCGTTGGCGTCTACGTCAACAGTATTAGCGATTAGCTCGGTTGCTGTGATGGTTTGAGCAAGATCTTCTTTACCGCTGTTCAGTTGCACTTCACCAGAACAATACGGACGGTCGTTATCGCCATGAACGGTGACAACAATATCGTGAGTGGTGCCATCAGCCGATTTGACGGTGACAGTATCCGTTATCGATTCACCTTGGCCGAGGTGATCAATCTTTCTACCTGTTGCGTCTTGGCCTATGGAAGCGTAGTAGCTCCAATCTCCGTTACTCTGAAGTATGACACGACCATGAGTGCCGTAATAAACGCCGGTTTGGGCATGGCTTTCACCGGAGTCTGGATCAACAATGTTCAGGTGACCATCAGTGTGTATTTCGTCGTTCCATAATTTGCCGATGTTTCCATGCATATGATCTGGTGAGCGATCATCGACGTAGCCACCAGACATTGTACCATCTGGTGCTGTATAGGTATGCCCTTCATGAACATCTCCAGTATAGACACCGCCGATAACGGCAGAATTATTAACCCCTGTAATCGTTATTGAGAGGTTTTGAGTGCTGCTCGCATTATGCTCGTCTGTGACTGTTACTGGAACAGTCAATGTCTTCGTGACACCTGATGCTAACGATTGATAGCTAGAGTGAGCAGGATCGAAGCTATAACTGCCGTCCGGATTAACCACCAAGCCATCAATCTGCGGTGCGCTGTAAGTCAAGGCCGCACCGGTATCAATATCTTGGCCAACCATTTGTCCATTTAGAACGCTTCCACCTTCAGTCACTGAGTGGGACTGAGCATTGATGGTTGGGGCATCGTTGGTACCATGAACCGTTAGCTCTATCGTGTGTGTTGTACCATCTGCTGAGCGTATAATGGCTGAATCGTGTTTAACTTCGCCTTGCGCTAAGTTCTGTATATTGCGGTTGTCGAGGGTATAGGTGTAGTGACCGTCGCGCATGAGCAGTATGTGCCCACCCAGTTTGGTGTCGTAGCCAATACCTTGATAGGTTTGTGAGCCTATATTCGGATCAAACTGTGCCTCTCCCTTATCAGGGTCTTGGATGTTTAATCTGCCGTCGTAATGCAGTTGGTAGTGGGTATCTATATAGCCGCGATCTTCAGTTACTCCCCGTAAGTCTGCATTGGCTTGTGCGTCGGTAATAATCGCGTTATCTGGAGTTGCGATAAGATCAAACTTAGCTTGAGTGCTGACGCTGCCCCCATGGCCGTCAACCACATCATAGGTGAGTCGAATCTCACCATTGAAATCTTTATCTGGCGTGAAGGTATAAGTGCCATCTTTATTATCAGTCAGGCTACCGTGTGTCGCTTGCAAATTTGTCACGTGCAATACATCGCTACTATCCACATCGCTTGCATGTGTTAGCAAGTCAGAAGCCTTGATGGTTACGGGTTGATCCTCTTTACCCGCAGGAAGCTGAGTCCACGCACTGACAATTGGTTTGTCGTTGCTGCCTTGCACATCGATAACGACTTTATGAGGGACTGTCGCTCCTGTTGAATCGGTAGCGGTGATCCAGAATGATTCAGACTGATGTTCACCAGCCGCGAGTTTATCCGCGGCACCGCCGGTTGAATTGTCTAGCTGATAGTGCCAATGACCATGCTGATCAATCGACAGCGTTCCCCATTGACCTTGGGGTTGATTGATTGCCCACGTAACGGTGTCGGACTTATCTATATCAGTCGCGATTAAGCTCCCTGTCGCATCGGGGTTTCCTGCCGTGTTCAAGCCCTGTTCGATCACCGCGCCACTTGAGGTACCTGAGATAGTAGGGCGGTCATTGGTGCCATTAATCGTCACTTTGATGGTCGACGGTGTGCCATCAACGGAAGAGACGGTAAAGGTTTCTTCGACTTTATCGCCG
>NZ_JBGONQ010000074.1:0-1966 GCF_041439145.1 Vibrio sp. 1F255
CCCATCAACATAAGTTTAGCGGATGTTTGACAACCGGGGGAATCCATGTAGCCGCGGGCACGCAATACAAAAGCTACCGCATAGTGCCGTAACCACTAAACCCAACGCAAAATGAAAATGCCACGCGTGCCAAGTCCCTCTTTAACGTTTGTTAAGTGTTTTTAGCTATCCGTCCCTTTTTTCTACCGCTTTTAAAGCACCTTTAGGTAACTTGCCATAGAGCTCAGCAACTTTTTTGGGACGAGATATGCGATCCTCTACTATGAAATTAACCATTTCAAATAAGCTATGTGCAATATCAGGATTATCTGTTAACTCTATTTCTCCCGGATGTACACCATTGTTACCGACAACTCTGCAGTAATCTAAAGCTTGTTGAACCTCGATGGGTAATCCTTTTTTTACAAGGGCACCGATATCATCGTTTATGTTTTTACCTTTTTCTCCTAGTTCAACCATTAACTTCTGGACGCATAAACGAAGTAAAGCGGCTGCAGCTCTTGGAGAACGTGCAACAATATCTCTTGCTTCATCATATTCAGATATGCAAGTTTCTGGTAAATCTTTATGAGCGGGAGGCACTGGTGCTTCAGATGGTACAACCATACGATCTTTATACCAGTACGAGTTGTCATAACAGTGTGAGCATTGGCTAAACTTAAAGTCCGTGGTGTGAGAACCTTGATAATTGCTCCACCTTAAATCTACCCAAGTTTGCTTTGCATACACACCGCATAAAATACAATGAAATTTTTCTTCACCAAATATTGGAGGGTAATACTTGCCCATTTTCTTCCCTTTATCTGATATAAACACTGACACTTAACGCCCGCTTAAGTGGTGAGCAACGCAATATGGTGTTTCCGCATACCACCTAAATCACTAAAATCAACGCATAGTAAAAATGCCACGCGTTGCGAATCCGTCTTGAAGCGTTTGTTAGCCGTTCATTCCCAAAGGTTATTGCCTACTCAACAGGAACTTACGCAAATCTCTTTCAGCTCGCATAACAAACAGAATAAAGACCTTGTCACCGTCTTGTTTATAGAAAACACGGCACGGATTAACGACAACTTCACGATAACTTAAATGTTCTAGTTCGGGCGGAATACGACCTGATTCTGGAAAAGTTTCTAGGCGTTCAACTTTAGAGAAGATCGTTTGTACCAACTGCTTTGCAGCTACAATATTTTCAAGTGCTATGTATTCAGCGATATCGTTGAGGTCAGATAGCGCTGGCTCAGTCCAGATTATTTCAGCCATTTTGACATTTTGTCCTTGGCTTCATCATGACTTACCACTTTACCGTCAGCTAGTGCACGCTCGCCTCGTGCAATGCCCTCCAGAATAACCAAACGATTTTGCATAAACTCGTAATCATCAACATCAACTAGATACGCTGATGGCTTACCATGCTCAGTAATTAATACTGGTTCTTTAGTGTCGTGGAGATCAGCGAGGATCTTGGTTGCTTGACGTTTAAGTGATGTAACTAGTTCTACTTTCATGAAAGCTGCTCCAAAGGAATACTAGAGTGATACTATTCTATCACTTTAAGTATAGCAAGCTCCATGACGGCTAACGAATGATATGGACTCCCTCTACCTGACACTCTGCGTGCCATACTTAGTACACGCTGAAGAACTGGAGGTTACTATGTCCACCATTCAAACTATTGGCGTTGACCTTGCCAAGAATGTGTTCAGTATTCACGGCGTTGATGCATATGGCAAGTGCGTCCTACGCAAAACTGTCAAAAGAAACAAACTCTTAGACACATTCGCGAAGTTACCTCCCTGCCTCATCGGTATGGAGGCGTGCTCTGGTGCACACCACTGGGCGAGAGAGCTACTGAAACTAGGTCATAACCCGAAAATTATGGCGTCCAAATTCGTTATTCCATATCGACAAAATGAGAAGAACGATGCCAATGACGCAGAGGCCATCTGTGAAGCGGTATCTAGAC
>NZ_JBGONQ010000075.1:0-1775 GCF_041439145.1 Vibrio sp. 1F255
AACGGCGGACTGTTAATCCGTATGTCGCAAGTTCAAGTCTTGCAAGGGGAGCCAATTAAAAGAAGCCGCATCATTGATGCGGCTTTTTTGCATCTAAAGATCCTAACTTATTAATACAACTACCCTCACCTTTCAAATACCATATTCAATTCAGAAACCAACCGTTTTTATATCCTTCCAAAGCTACAAATCTTCGCTACTTAATGCTCTTCAAAATCTCCCAACAACAAACGACACATTCACGTAAGAGTCAGTCACAGTACGTTGCTACTCATTTTATTGACTAGGAGATCGGTTGAAAAAATCAATACTAAGTTTGGAGGTAAGAAAGCTAAATAACGAATCAAGTAAGCGCTGAAAAGCTCTGTAAGACACTTCAATCCAAATTGATACACAGATTACTCTTTATCAAAACTATCCACTACAATAGCGCCCATAGAGGCTGGCATTGAAATAACAATCACTCTTTTGATCGATACGATGGGATCACTCAATAGAGGTAATTTGTCCAGGCAAGTCAGTACCAAAGCAACGACCAATGCCGTCATAACATAAGCAATCACTATTCTGAAAATAAACACCGGCAACCGAGCAACAACATCTTTTTGAAAGACACTCTCATACGTATAGAAGCCTAAGAACACCGCAGACAGTAAAAATAGCAGCAATAGATTAGCGGTAGGTAAAGTCTCCCCTAACTTCCAAGCCTCTTCAGAAAAAGAAATCGGCACGGCCAAGGCAAAAGATCCCACAAAGATCTGGCTCGCATCTTCAAAGTTAAAACTCAATTTCATAATTCGACCCATTAGGTTTAAGGCTTTATCTAATTCTGAAAAGAATCACAAAACTATCCGCCAATGATTTGGGGGATTTTTATTTCTACTAAGCAAACAGTAGTGACCTTCTAGCTTCATCTTAGTCGCAATAACCAAAACATAGCTTGAACTAACCAGCAAGAAATCAACATGTTCTGAGCAAAGTTGTCGACACAACTAATTCATATCGAGTCAACAAGCACATCAGAATCGAAGAGAGACCGGTAAACATCCTAAATTACCATCCCCTAGAACCAGAGAACATCACAATCAGTTGGGGGAAGAACCTCCCTGCACGTGTAGATACGGATACGAGGGACACTCTATGTCTTAACTTACATATCCCTCCAGCACCACTTTGGAACGCAACCTAACAACTCTCACCTTTCAAGCTGAATCTACTCCGCTTCCATCCTTTGAAATGCTTCTAACAAAGCGCTTGATGCTATCGAGAGTGGTTTAAGCTGAATGTATAATAAGAGCTATTAAGTCGACTCATTAAGGGCTATAGCGCTCTTAGCAGAAGCCTCCATGATAGAGCCCTAATTACACGTATCCTATAGATTCACAGATAGAGCAGAAGTCAGATTTCGTAGACGAAAGGCTGTTAACTAATACTGAGAGCCACTCACTTAATAAAGGAAACATCTACAGCGCAGAGTAATTAGGATGGGGTGTAAGGCTTTTATAACTCAAAGTATTAATAAGGGGTCAGTTCAGTCTCATAAATCTAACTTACAGCGCGTATGGTTCGAGTATCTGAATGCTAAACTTAAAGCTACATACGTTTGAAATCATGCTCGAGTCACCTCACAGCTGGAATCAGAAATGATGTAGTCCTAATCATGAGTTGGTTTTGGGGAACACCTGAGCTAAGAGCTGTGGGCTACGGGAAAATCTTTTGTGTAATACCAATTAAAGTAAAAATGTGATCTAATTAAGATTGATGAATTATTGTGA
>NZ_JBGONQ010000076.1:0-1773 GCF_041439145.1 Vibrio sp. 1F255
ATCAGTGAAAACGAGTAGGGCGGGACACGTGATATCCTGTCTGAATATGGGGGGACCATCCTCCAAGGCTAAATACTACTGACTGACCGATAGTGAACCAGTACCGTGAGGGAAAGGCGAAAAGAACCCCTGTGAGGGGAGTGAAATAGAACCTGAAACCGTGTACGTACAAGCAGTAGGAGCACCTTCGTGGTGTGACTGCGTACCTTTTGTATAATGGGTCAGCGACTTAATTTTAGTAGCAAGGTTAACCGTTTAGGGGAGCCGTAGGGAAACCGAGTCTTAACTGGGCGTACAGTTGCTAGGATTAGACCCGAAACCAGGTGATCTAGCCATGGGCAGGTTGAAGGTTGAGTAACATCAACTGGAGGACCGAACCGACTAATGTTGAAAAATTAGCGGATGACTTGTGGCTAGGGGTGAAAGGCCAATCAAACCTGGAGATAGCTGGTTCTCCCCGAAAGCTATTTAGGTAGCGCCTCGGACGAATACTACTGGGGGTAGAGCACTGTTAAGGCTAGGGGGTCATCCCGACTTACCAACCCTTTGCAAACTCCGAATACCAGTAAGTACTATCCGGGAGACACACGGCGGGTGCTAACGTCCGTCGTGGAGAGGGAAACAACCCAGACCGCCAGCTAAGGTCCCAAAGTATAGCTAAGTGGGAAACGATGTGGGAAGGCTCAGACAGCCAGGATGTTGGCTTAGAAGCAGCCATCATTTAAAGAAAGCGTAATAGCTCACTGGTCGAGTCGGCCTGCGCGGAAGATGTAACGGGGCTAAGCTATACACCGAAGCTGCGGCTACGTACCTTAGGGTATGTGGGGTAGGGGAGCGTTCTGTAAGCCGTTGAAGGTGGTCTGTAAGGGCTGCTGGAGGTATCAGAAGTGCGAATGCTGACATGAGTAACGATAAAGGGAGTGAAAAACTCCCTCGCCGGAAGACCAAGGGTTCCTGTCCAACGTTAATCGGGGCAGGGTAAGTCGACTCCTAAGGCGAGGCCGAAAGGCGTAGTCGATGGGAAACGGGTTAATATTCCCGTACTTCTTACAATTGCGATGGGGGGACGGAGAAGGCTAGGTGGGCCTGGCGACGGTTGTCCAGGTTCAAGTACGTAGGCGGGTGGTTTAGGTAAATCCGGACCGCTATTAACGCTGAGATACGATGTCGAGCTACTACGGTAGTGAAGTCATTGATGCCATGCTTCCAGGAAAAGCCTCTAAGCTTCAGATTGTAAGGAATCGTACCCCAAACCGACACAGGTGGTCGGGTAGAGAATACCAAGGCGCTTGAGAGAACTCGGGTGAAGGAACTAGGCAAAATGGTACCGTAACTTCGGGAGAAGGTACGCTCTTATCAGTGAAGTCCCTTGCGGATGGAGCAGACGAGAGTCGCAGATACCAGGTGGCTGCAACTGTTTATTAAAAACACAGCACTGTGCAAAATCGTAAGATGACGTATACGGTGTGACGCCTGCCCGGTGCCGGAAGGTTAATTGATGGGGTTAGACTTCGGTCGAAGCTCTTGATCGAAGCCCCGGTAAACGGCGGCCGTAACTATAACGGTCCTAAGGTAGCGAAATTCCTTGTCGGGTAAGTTCCGACCTGCACGAATGGCGTAATGATGGCCACGCTGTCTCCACCCGAGACTCAGTGAAATTGAAATCGCTGTGAAGATGCAGTGTACCCGCGGCTAGACGGAAAGACCCCGTGAACCTTTACTACAGCTTGGCACTGAACATTGAACCTACATGTGTAGGATAGGTGGGAGACT
>NZ_JBGONQ010000077.1:0-1716 GCF_041439145.1 Vibrio sp. 1F255
TTGTGGATTTAGCACTATTAGATCATATTTGTTAACAAAGTGCGATCCCGCCCTGATCGCATCCCCCTCTCGAAGGATAAGATCTGGTGGCCTAGAACTTGAACCTAAGTAACTAAATACTTGCTCTCTTTCAGCAGCTTCATCGAGAAAGGCATCTCTGATATAATTTTCTAAGTTATCCCCCATATCATTCATCCGATTAACTCCCCCCTCTACACGAGGGAGAGCTCTGCTCCGTTGCATTGATAGTTTGAAAATTGCTCTTAGAATATTACTTCTCATATTACGGCTTATGTGATGTATTTTTTAGCTTTAAATTATCTCTGATTTATATGCTGTTTTAAATTATTATTCTATTTTTTGTTGATGAGAATAACTATGAAAGATCTTTCAAAATTTATAGAAGTTGTGACGACCAAAGTGGCTAGAGACAAAAGAGGAACGTGGTCCCAAGGTAGCGTTACCTACTTGGAAGCTATGTATGCAGAGCTTAAAGAGGTTGAAACAGAGATAGAATCGGAGAAAAAATGTTATCTAGAGGATGAGTTAGGAGACATTTTATGGGTCTACCTTTGCATGCTCTACCACATGGAAAACGAAGGTAAAATTGATGTACAAAGTGTGTTCGCTAGAGCAGAGCAAAAGTACACTGAGCGAGTCAACGGTATCGAGTCCGGTATGAGCTGGGAAGTAATAAAAACAATTCAAAAGGAGCGTTTAGCTCAAGAGCAACAAGCGATCGACAGCAGAGTCACTCTTTGACTTTTTTCAAAACCGTAATTTAATTTGGTTCTAATTTCATACAAATATTCCATAAATCAAATAGATGATTGAGCTCCCACAACATACAGTGTATCGTTTAAAGTTCCGATTATGCTACACTCGGTTCGTCATCGATAAATTTACTTTTATTTTGCTCTTACGCCCTATTCTTCACTGATAACTACACGTAATAATGCAAGCTGCTACCTATGGTTCAATCAAGTAAGAGGTTCGGCGCAGTGTTTATCTATACACAGGGCGTAAACTCAGTTATCCTTCGATTTCTAACATAAGGTGATGCAAATACAATGGAAACTATACTTACGATTCTATACTTGGTGTCTGCAATTTTGATTGTTGGGTTAGTTCTCATCCAACAAGGTAAAGGCTCAGAGATGGGAGCATCGTTTGGTGCTGGTGCATCCAATACAGTTTTCGGGGCATCCGGCTCAGGTAACTTTCTTACAAAAATGACTACATTTTCTGCTTTGGTCTTTTTTTGCTTAAGTTTAATTTTAGGTAATATGTCCTCAAATCAAAATGTTTCAAAATGGGAAAGTCCAGTAACTGCCGAAACGACTCTATCAGAGAGTATCCCTCAATAAATATAAATGCCGAGATGGTGAAATTGGTAGACACGCTAGCATGAGGTGCTAGTGCCTTTGGTGTGAGGGTTCGAGTCCCTCTCTCGGCACCAACTTGAAAACTTGAAAACTATATTGTCCCCTCCAAGCGCAGCTCTAAACCAATTTAGAGACTTTTCTCTGAATGCTCTACTGCATCTAGAGTTTAAGAGACTTGAAAACAAACACCCTTTATCAAGTCAAAAGGTCAATTCTCTCCTTCAAAGCTTTATAAAAAAGAGCGCTACCAAAGCCAAATACAAGCCTATTAAAAAGCAGGGCGCGAGCACACTTTGTTCAATTTATAACCCAAAGAAGACTCGTGCCCGAT
>NZ_JBGONQ010000078.1:0-1683 GCF_041439145.1 Vibrio sp. 1F255
TTGTGGATTTAGCACTATTAGATCATATTTGTTAACAAAGTGCGATCCCGCCCTGTATTAAAAAGCGCCTAAAGAGTTTACTATCCACTTCTTTAAAACAACGAATCGACCTCAAAAATTTCCTGTTACAGCTAACGGATTGGAATGCCGACTTGCAAATTACAGACTTGGAAGAGTTTTTATTATTAGTCAGAGAATTAGAAAAGGAATTCAACTCACAGTTGATACTATCAAAGGCTGAAGAAGTGGATTTAAACCACAATCCCCTACAAACACTTTTATGTGTTTTAGCTAATAATCTTAATGATAATTTTTCCACAGCTGGAAAGTTAATTTCACAAGTAACCTTTTTAGCTCGTTTATCTACATTTGAGCGCTCTTGTTTATTTCATGTGTTGTCTCGTTTCTCTAGATTTGATATATCCATTATGTATCAAGACGATAAATTCATTCGCTTTAATATGTACTTAACTGATTCATGATTTTGCATTAATCTTAAGTGCTGCTGAATGTATTATCGTACGCACTTTTTAGAGCCCCTCCCCCAAGTACATAGAAGCTCGAATGACAGGTAGAAAACAGGGTGACTTCCCATCTCAATAACCTGTTTAATTCCTCGACTCTGCCCCGAACAGAGATAATTGTTTTACCGTAATAGCCCCAACCTCAACACTCAGCCGATAGACGTTCAATGACTCAATACTCCTACATAGACATCCCATTCAACCTGCGCCACACCTGTTGGTTTTGTGGTGAGCCTTCTAATCACACGGTTGAGTTTCCTAAAACCGCTTCGCTTTTTGCCAAGGTTGGTCATGCGCCGATAGCGCTGCCAGCGTGTAAAGAGTGCGTGAGTGTGAAATATGCGAAAGACCTAACCTCAATTTGGTCAGTGCGCGATCAGATAAAACACACTCTGATAGACAAGTACGCTAAGCACCTTGGCATCGGTGAGAACTGGACGGAGCAAGAGCTTATTGATTCTGATTTCTCGGGTTCGACGCTCGGTGGGTTTGGGCGCAGCGCTTGGAAGATGTATCAAATCGCCAAACAACGCGTCGATTATAAAGGCTGGCCTTTGTCGGTTGATGACATCCCACTTGAGGTATACGACGAAACCAGTGGCTTTGAGTTTGACGGTACTCGTTATGCCTCAATCAATTCATGTATCGACTATTTCACCAAGGCAGCAGGCGTAGACAAAGAGCTGTTGTCGCAGCTTGTCGACATCGTTTCATCAGACCGATTTAGCTACGCACTGCGAATCACCAAGCTGAACAAGAATGTCTCTAATACCAAGCGCTCGGAGATCGTCGAAGAGGTACTACAACAAGAGTCTGAACAAGAAGAGATACTGCTTGAGCAAGCTAATTCAATGTTTAACCCAAACGTCGAAGAGGTGAATATTTCAGGCTCAATAGCGCCTGTATTTGCCATTCAGTGGGCGCTGGCTAACAAGGTTAAAGATTTAGCCCACCTTTGTGCTCTCGAAGATGAGTATTTTGACTATTTCGAGCACCTCGGCGGCCCTGCAGCTTTCATGTCCTATAACGGCCTACAACTCTATTTAGAGTCGCGTCAAGATCCTGAATGGGTAGAAGAGTTGGATCCAAATAAACAGTATTGGTGGCGTTGTTGATCAAATCAGCTTGAAGATCAACGACACCATATGTAGCTAGCCGT
>NZ_JBGONQ010000079.1:0-1589 GCF_041439145.1 Vibrio sp. 1F255
TTGTGGATTTAGCACTATTAGATCATATTTGTTAACAAAGTGCGATCCCGCCCTGCCAGAACACCTAGAGTCGTTCCGAGGATAATGAAGAGAACATAAAAAGAATGGTCATTATCTTTTCGATTTTTATTAGAATTGTTACCCTGCAAAACAACACCATATCAACATACCAATAAGATTAACCAATTGTTTCATAGGTAATATTCAGCTTCAAATACAAATTCAAATAATGAACGGACTATTCGATATAATATTGTTCCCTCCTCAAACGCTCTTAACGAAGATATTGGACACTTGATTAATACGATATGCCACACTGCCTTGAAAGTTAGTGATACCTTTAAGTGCGCTACCCACGTAAATGAACATCTTTTGAATTCAACCAAAAGCTATACAAAATCAACGAAAAATCACACCTTAACGGACAATCACCTAAATGATGCGAAGACTCAAACCTTAATCATCGCAACAATAAATAAAGAAGTGAGATATTAAATGATTCTCGGACAAAAGAGTTTTTGCTTATCTCTATCGATTGTTGTTATCACCAATCGATTATGTGTGACAGAGATAAGGTGACAAGCTCTATTGCGTCTGTTTAGATTTAATGTGATTGATGAACTTTGTTGTCTTCCGACAGATACATCAAATACATCAAGATACCCCATGACGTGAAAAACCGGCATGACTCCAATAAACATACTGTCTGTAGAGTATTAAATAATATGATAGAGAGTTAATGAGCACCTAATCAGACGGTGACGATTCAGATAGTATAGGCCCCGCCTACCGATTATCCCTTCAGGATGCTCTGTACCACACAATAACACGCCAAATATTATGTATATAAATACCCTTTGTCATACAAAGCCTCATTTACTAACAGAAAATCTATCATCGTTATTTTTATCAATGTCTATTTTCTAGTAGTCTATTCTACAAAATTTACTCAATAACAAAATAAACTGTTAGTAGGGAATCTTTGTATTGAAAATTTCACTTTGTATCTCTCGACTATTGCTAGACGCAGAACTATCACTCATTTACCTAACAGCCTAACAGAAAATCAGTCAGTATTTCGATTTGGTACAAGCGTCTAACAGTGCATGAGTACCAGAGCACAAAACAGCCAACTTTGTTTGAAAGAAAGCCCACGTTTTTTTGCAATCAGGTGATGCAGAACCAAAGCGCAGATCAAACTGCCAATGGGAATAAAGAAGAGTGAATGGGTAAATTGTCGATGAAATTCCAAAGCCAACAAAGGGTCACTTTGAGACTTAATCAGTGCATCCAAATCTGGTGCTAACCCGGAGAGCAGCCCTAATACCCCAGCAACAACCAAATGTTGTTTTTTGCTGGCAGATTGTGACAAAGAAGCGCCTAACACGCCCTGCGTTAAAGGATCCATAAATCACTCATTGATAGCATTCCGTTGAATCAAACAAAATACATTTAGCTATAGCGGTGAACTGTTCATAACTAAACGGTTTTATCAATATACTCATGTACATAGCTGTATAAGCATAGACCGATACATAGACAGGATCTTAAGAGCTAACTTGTTTATTTAGATAGAAAAAAGGCTTAAT
>NZ_JBGONQ010000080.1:0-1487 GCF_041439145.1 Vibrio sp. 1F255
CACAACGGTATGCTAAGAACAAAAATGCCGTTCACTCTTAAGTGAACGGCATTAGACAATCATGTCGGCGCTTTTTTTGTTTGAGAATACAACTTCCAAGATACAACCTTCATAGCCTGAACTGCGGTTTACTCACATATTGGGGAGTTTTCTGCATTTTGCCGGAACTATATGGAAAATTTCTGCTTTTCGTCATATTTGATACAAAGATAAGTAGGTAAGATGATGTTATTAAATGAATTATTAGACTAAGTGCAGCGAGTCTTGGAAACTAGACAGAATTGTTTCAGGGACAAAATGCAGAATTATTCTGTCTAATATAGCTGTTATATTTTTAGGTGAACTATGAAACATATTTCTAAATTTCGGAAAAAGAAAGGATTGGATAAAAAATTCAATTTGACGTCAATCCAAGTTGCGCTTGAAAGCGCAGCAGAAGCAAATGAATTATCATTTGATTACATTGCCAATATAGACAATAAAACTGAAAAAGATGGTTTTATTGTTCATACACATCTTAATTTACTAGGAAGGATACATGAACAAATAGAAGGTATGCTTATTTGTATTGCAACAGATTCATTTACAAGTGCTGAAGCTTTAGGTCGTGTTGTTCAAGAAGCATCAATAAATTTAATGTATATGGCAATGTTTGGAGATGAACGGACCATTACTGCTTTCATGGCTAAGTGGTACGATGAACATATGCGAAAACTTGATGACTGGAAAAAGGAAATATCAGGTAAAGAGTATGAAGAGCAGATATTACCCTTAATTGATGGGAGAATTAGATCTTTAAGCCCTTATAAGGAATATGTGGAACTGGCAAAAACCAATTTCTCAGTACAGCCTAATGAATACAATGATCTTTGGTGGAATTCTTTATTTAAACGTTATGAAGCTTTAGGTAAAGTTGAAGATTACTTCTCGATATATCATCGCTTAAGTGGCGCGAGTCATATGACTGCAGAAGATACGATATCATTCATGATGTCCTTGCAGATGCCCATAGAAGCGAGGCAGTTAATTGCCTTTGAAGCATGCTCTTATTCAGTCATGATGTCACGAATTGTGGTGTCGTCATTTGTTGACGCTGCGGCATTTTGTTGTATTCGCCACGGCCTAGACGATAAGGCTAAATTGGATAGGTTCTTAGAGTTAAAAAACAACCTATCCAAATCAGTTCAAGAAATAGCACAGGACGCAGGTATTCCAAGCAAGGATAAAGAAGAAAGTAACCGTCGATTTAAGGAGCTTCAGGAAAGGCTCGGCATTCAATTGAAAAAGCACTGACAATAAACATAGGCAAAAAATATAACAAGCAATTTAAGAGGGATTCACAACGCTTGGCACTTTTGCTTCTACTTCAAATTTAGTGTTTATGGCACAATGCTTTAGGTGTGGGTGGTAGCGTTGTTCACCCCTTAACAGGGCTACATGGACTCCCTCTTTTGTCAACAATAGCTCCCGCTGACAACAGTGGATCG
>NZ_JBGONQ010000081.1:0-1466 GCF_041439145.1 Vibrio sp. 1F255
GTGAACAACGGAAAAGGAAGTGTAGACACCTCATATTACATAAGCTCTATGTCGCCGAATCACAAAATGCTAGGCCACTACATTCGTCAGCATTGGCGTATTGAAAACAGCCAGCATTACGTATTAGATGTTGTTTTTAAAGAGGATTACTCACGGATCACGCTAGATGGTGCTGTAGAAAATATAGCGTTGTTTAGACGCTTTGTGATGAACATGCTGAAGCAATGCGAATGTGGTGCACCAAGCCAAAAAGTGAAGTTGAAGAAGGCTGCTTGGAACGATGATTATCGGGCACGAGTCTTCTTTGGGTTATAAATTGAACAAAGTGTGCTCGCGCCCTGGGTGTTCTGGTAGGCGTCTTCCTTTGGCGTGATCCGGTTGTAGTGGTTCACTAAAACTGGCCACTGATATAGAGTTTCCCCATATTTTTATTTATGCGAACAAGGAAGACACTGATGGCATTCGTAACTCATAATTGCACTAAAATGAACCAGATAGGGATTGAACTCAGGTTCAAACTCAGGAACTTACCTTTCCTGATGCCTAGAGTTCTAACTTTGTCCCCAAACTTCTAGACCACTAGAGACTGGTCTTCAATCACAGCTACGCACGAATACGTTGTTTAAGTGTTTCTAAGCTATTTAATAGTCGATAACCAAATGGAAGTTCTTCAGTGATAACGTGCCTTGATTAGGAAGCAATGTGTGTTTGCACGGTTTGCACCTGAAAAATTGGATTTATACTGTATTATATACTTATTTTTCAGTTGGTTAAGTAATGTGTTTGGGATATGCTGAAAGTATGGGTTCGTGCCTGCACGATATTAAAATGTTATGTTTACTTGTATTTCAATGGCTTAAATATCTTAGGCTTTAGTTCTTTGTCCCTTAGGCAATTCGTCCCTAATAGACTCAGCAAACCCGTATTGTCGGCCTAAATTCTTGAATCACTCAGGCCGTAAAACATGCCAATATTCGTGGGTTGCTTCATTGTCAGGTCGAGCTGGCTAGATTCAAGTTTATCTGGCTTTAAGTCGCTTCTAGGTTCTTTGCCAATTAGCATCCTACCTTGGCAGTTGCCTCGGCAATTTACCATTGTTTGGCGCTGTTGTGAGAAGAGACGAGGGCACTTGTTGAATGTAAGTCAGGTTGCCTCATTGGGCAGGGAAGTGTTCATACTTGTTTTAGGTTGGCCGCATTTGGTGGCCAAGCTTGTTTCTAGATTGTGGTTTGGTTCAGAAATCTAGTCCAAAATGGTAGTTCTTTCTCAAGAAAGTCAGTCACTTGTGGTAAAACATAACAAAGCATTTAAGACGGATTCTCAACGCTTGGCAATTTCAGCTTAGGTCAGCTTCAGTGCTAAAAGTGGCAAGGTTTAGGTTTGGGTGGTTGCGTTGTTCACCACTTAATGCGGCTACATGGATTCCCCCGGTTGTCAAACATCCGCTAAACTTATGTTGATGGGTT
>NZ_JBGONQ010000082.1:0-1412 GCF_041439145.1 Vibrio sp. 1F255
TAATGCCGTTCACTTAAGAGTGAACGGCATTTTTGTTCTTAGCATACCGTTGTGGTCTGGGTTTAACTCTTCTAGGGAATGTCCTTTCCCTTCGCCCTTCAAGTATTAAGCTTTCAGCCATGTTGTGGAACCCCTTTAGCTGACGAGGTATTGCGCCTGGTGTTGAATAAGGTAAGCCTACAAGTAACGCTGATACATGAGCTAACGTGCCGTTAAAACTCAGTTGATAAGGAAGGTAATTTCCCTTTAAATTGAAGCAGAGCTCGACCATCTGATATCGGATTAAATTGTAAGTAAGCAAGATGCCCCATAACTCCTGCTTGACCAGCTCTGGTAAACGACTTCGCAGCGTAAGACGGTTTCCAAGCATGTATTGTTTTTGCTCTCGGTAGCCCAGCTCTATTTCCCAACGATGCTCATAAAGGCCTGCAATATCTTTTGATGGGTAACGCAGGGAGTCCGTCATGGAGGTTAATACTTGGTAGTCTTTTCCTTTAATTTTACGAGTGACAAGTCGAGCGGTTATCGACTTTGGTAAATCAGGCCATAGCTTTCTAGCTCTTGGATTACTGTGTAATTGAACAAGTTTGTCATTTCGCCCTAAAGATTGAACAATGTCATATTGTGTATTTTTCTTGAGGGGGATAAGCCAATGGCGCTCTGAGCCAGAGTCTTGCCATTTATGTAATAAACCTAAAGAATAGAACCCCTTATCGAACATTGTTACGCTATGGTTTGGTGTTGTTTCTATCAGTTTTTCAGCTAATACCATTTCGTTTGTATTGTAATTATCAAAGGCACTTGCCGTGATAATGTGACTGCTTAATTCCATTTGGCAGACCATTCTCACTTGCGGATATTGTGTCCCTTTTTGTCGAGAAAATGCCTTTTCATTTTGCGGGTTATCGGGCGTTCGCCAAACAACGCCATCGACGCCAAGCAGCGTTAATCCATTCCATTGGGGTAACTTTGCACTGTTTAACCATGACGTAGTCATTCGCTCAAAGACCGCTTTAATTGCGTCTTCACCCAACGTCTTTCGACGTTGAGTTAACGCACTCGGTGCGACAAAAGCTTTACCTGTACGGTCGACAATATCAAGTTGGTTCACTAAATCTTTCATGGATTTACTGTTATAGATAGCCATTCCAACAAGCAGCCACACCATGGATTCTAAAGTTAATTTCCTCTTTCTCATCGTGACAGTATCAGTAAGAGAATAGGCTTCGTCGATGAGTTCAATTGGAAGCAAGTCAGACAAAGTCTCAACGCTGCTAGGTTTCCAATCATTAATTATGTTTAGAGCTTGAGAAACATCCATAAAAAAATCCAAGTGCATTAAATACACTTGGATTTTGACAGCTCTGAAGGATCCTTCAACCGATCGCTTTGGCTTTAACTGATCGGCATTA
>NZ_JBGONQ010000083.1:0-1322 GCF_041439145.1 Vibrio sp. 1F255
TATGCAGCGGATTGCAAATCCGTGGACCTCGGTTCGACTCCGGGAGGCGCCTCCATAATTCAGAAAAAACCAGTCCTAGTGACTGGTTTTTTCGTTTCTGGCCCCGCTAAAAGCTTCCTACGTACCCATTTCAATACTTATCAAAGAAATCTTTGTTACGGATATACTTGCTCATCAAGTGGTAAGAGAAAGGTCTTATCAGCCAACTAAAGATAGAGCGACCAAGGCGGATTAATGTAGGAGTGTTCTCATAGATTCGTCCGTTATAAAGCCAAAGCACTTTACCTACATGCCAATAGAGCAAAGGAACCGGTGGCATGAAGGTCACGATGTCGATGTCACAGCAAATTCGGTAGGTCTTCTTACTCATGCGATAGTGCTTTCGAAAGCTCCAATCACCAATGGCGGGTTGGCCAAAAGTCACTATTCGTTTAATACAGCCTGGGTACTTTTGATCAAAGTAATCAGCGAAGACACAACCGATAGCGCCTCCGGAAGAGTGGCCAGTAATAGACACTCTTTTTCCTTGTTCGATGAGAGGTGTGAGCGTGGCTTCCAAGCGCTCAATAACGGTTAAGCCAAGCTTATCTTCATTACGACTTGGCTGGCTTTCTTGAAACATTAGATGGTAGAAACCCGCATGCACACGATAATTGAGCCCAATTCTCTTACAGCTTCTTGTCCATAGAGCAAAGGTTAGTAGCCAATCTGAGATACTGTGCGATCCTTTGATTACCACAACCACTTCATCTTTGTCGCTACTCCACAACACTCTAATCATGGTTTTACCAAACTGGTTCTTGATGATGCGTTGTCCATTAGGGGCAAAACCATAGCGAGTCTGCTTAAAAACTCTAGGGTAGGCGAGGTTACAAAGAACGGCATAGCGCTCATATTGATATCGTTTTAGTGGTTTCACATGTTTACTTCTTAATAAGAGTTACTTCAAACTCTAATCGTTGAATGTGAAAAGCACATGAAAACGCCATTTGCTTGGTTTAAAACAATAAAATCACCGCATTCAATTGGTATTTGAATCAATGGTTGTCAGTGATTTGTCCGTTTAAATTAGAAATCCAAGTATAAGAACCGTACAAGCTGCACTAAATTTATTCTTTTGAGTTCGATAATTAATCACTTGAATTAAAAGATAAAATTTATTGTTGACGAATTTTTTCCTTCCGTTAAAGTACACCTCGTTCTCACGGCTTAGGTCGCTGAGAGATGGTGTTTTTACTTTTCAGTAATCGGCCTCGCAAGATTGCGTTGCCCTGGTGGTGGAATTGGTAGACACAAGGGATTTAAAATCCCTCGGCGTTCGC
>NZ_JBGONQ010000084.1:0-1251 GCF_041439145.1 Vibrio sp. 1F255
CAATAGTTTGAATGGTGGACATAGTAACCTCCAGTTCTTCAGCGTGTACTAAGTAAGTATGGCACGCAGAGTGTCAGGTAGAGGGAGTCCATATCATTCGTTATATTTTTAATGGAGTTTTATGAACCAGTTTTTTGAAAATGAAACAACTCAACGAGTAATTTCTAAGTTCATCAATAGAGTTGATGGGTTAACTTACGAGTCAGACTTTGAAAGTAACCGCAGCAAACACCTGCTTGTTGTCTGCAAGGCTATAATAAGTAGCCCTGACTTGTGGGATTCGCGTTGCCAAATAAACATTGGTTGGGTTGGGGAGCATCTAGTTCATTTTTTGGGGGAGAGAACTGCAAGTTTGGATAAGGAAGAATTAGATAGCGCGATGGGGTTGTTGTTCAGGTTCCTTTTAGAGTTTCATTTGTCCACTCCAAATGACATTCATAGAGATTTAGAGAGGGCTAGACGCTTTTGTTCTGAGAACTCAACAAGTTTTTCCGATGAGGGGCAATCTGATATTCATTTCGCAATTAGTGAAATGCCTATTGCTATCTTAAAGGAAATCGCCAATAGTCCTGCTGTCGAAAGTGTCCGCAAACTACACTTGGCTAAGTCAAGCTTCGAAGATACAAAAAAATCATGGGACAAGGAGCTCAAAGAAAGAGAAGATCGAGCATCTAATTTAAAGCAATCTCTTGATACATATAAAGATGCTTTCAATTTCGTTGGGTTGAGTGATGGTTTTAACAATCTAGCAGAGCAGAAAAAGAAAGAAATTAAGAACGTCCTATTGTGGCTAAGGCTAGTATCTATTCTCATTCTATTACCCCTCATTTTCGAAGTGTCATATGTGCTAGCGAATATTGAAAAAGGTGCTGAATTGACGAGGATAATGATGTTGGTCGCTCTACCTACAGTTTCACTTGTCGTTATTCTGGTATATTACTTTCGAGTTCTTCTGACTAATTACAAATCCTTACAGTCTCAATTGCTACAAATAGATCTTAGAATGACCTTTTGTCGCTTCATACATAACTATTCTGAGTATGCAGGTGATATGAAGAAACAAGACAAAGATTCTTTGGATAAATTTGAAAGCATAATATTTTCAGGGATAGCTCCCAACGCTGATCATATACCATCTACTTTTGATGGTGTTGAGCAACTTGGTAAGCTAATAAAGTCTGTCAAACAATAAAAATATAACAAACGACTATGGCGTCAATGATTAATTTTTGGCTGTGTTTTCATCCCACA
>NZ_JBGONQ010000085.1:0-1185 GCF_041439145.1 Vibrio sp. 1F255
AAATGATCAGATCACAGGACTTGGAAAAGGTTCAACTAATTTAGGCAACAACGCCAGTATTGGTGAACATGCCTCGCTACTGGTGAACACGTGTAAGCTCGATAATCGTGTCAAACACCCATTGTTAGTCCTTGTTTTATATAAAGATCTAAAAACAGAACCCTATAACAGTTAATTGTTGCAATTCGGTTAAATAGAGTGAAAACTTCAAGCATCTAAAACTATTTAATCACTGCCATCTGCGGTGAGTAAGGAGTGAATTGTGCTTGCTGTTCTTCGTATTATTTTGGCTACGGTGTTTATTATTTTCACCACTCAATGTGCTTTTGTTTACTGCTTGTTTAGCCCCAAGAACCCCAAGCATGTGTACGTTTTCTGTCGTTGGTTCAACCAACTCCAAAAGATCATCGGTGTAAAACTGGTGCAACGCGGCCTAGACAATGCCCCGACACCAGAAAACAGCGTCTACATCTCTAACCACCAAAGCATATTGGATTTTGTGACCGATCCAGGAATGCTAAGACCACGCACTGTTTCATTGGGCAAACGCGATTTGTTGTACGTGCCTTTCTTTGGCCTGCTGTATTGGATCACCGGTAACATCATGATTAACCGCGAAGACAAATCCAAAGCACGCGATACCATCAAGCAAGTGGCGGAAGCGATTCATCAGAGAGATCTGTCTGTTTGGGTTTACCCGGAAGGAACCCGTAGTAAAGGGCGTGGACTACTGCCATTCAAAACAGGCGCTTTCCGAATGGCAATTGAAGCTGGTGTGCCTATCACCCCGATGTGTACTAGCACCACGCACAATAAGATCGACTTTAATCGTGCCAATAATGGCATTGTGATCACCGAGATGTTGGAACCTATCGATGTATCCGGATACAAGCTTAGCGATGCGAGAGAGTTGGCCAATCGCTGTCACGCACTCATGGCAGAGAAAATAGCAGAGCTTGATGCCGAAGTGGCTCGTTTAGAGGCGCAGCAAAAACCAGATTTGGATTCAGACAGTTCTTCTACGAACTAACTCGCAACGAAACCACTGAGTCATCGCTCAGTTACTTAAAAAGACACTCAACGATCGCAACTCTCATTGTTCTTGTTTTACTTGCTGGCGCTTATCCGCAAAATAAAAAGGTTCATCGCGGATTAGCGGGAACTAAAAACAAAAACGGTAGTAAG
>NZ_JBGONQ010000086.1:0-1146 GCF_041439145.1 Vibrio sp. 1F255
GAGTGGTGGTAGCTGATCAGATCGTAGGTTCTTGATTTAGTTCCATTGAATTACGCAACAAAGCCACTAATAGATGAAAAGTGTCTACGATGCTGTGTATATTAATAATTCTCGGGACAGTAATGAAACTTTAAAAGTGTGTTGCTAAAGTAATTGCATTGGAGAAGCCATATATACTTGATGTCTGAAATAGGGTTGTATCTAATTATTGACTGCTATCCGTGGGTATGAAACCGTAGAGAATAAAAGATCATTGATTCTAGTGAATAGAATTATGAGATGTTTTTTAAATTTAAACTGACCTCTTATGAGGTGTAATTATAAACTTGCAGGTGTATTAAAAATGAATGTAAAACAAATTATTGGTATTGTACTAATTGTATTAGGTGTCATTTCTGTTCTGATTGGTGGAGTTAACTTAAACGATATTTTAGAAACAGAGAAAGCCATGGGCGAATTTTTAACCGCTTTTGGTGCTGGTTCTGAAATTACAGATGCTAAAAACGAATGTTATATTTATATTGCGGTGGGTGCTGCAATGATTTTTTCTGGTGCGTTTATGGCTAGGAAAAATACGGTAACTGAGTTAGCTGAAGCTTAAGGTGATTTTATTCTAAAAACAGGCGACTTAAATTTAACTCGCCTGTTTTTTTTAATTTCTATATCAGTATCACTCTTCAACTTTTAAGTTTGGTGTCACGAATACCCAAAGCTATCTGAAACTCCTAATGCTACTGCTTTTCATCAAGCTATATAACGAGGTATCAACGAATGAACTATTACATCTTAAACTGTGAGTACTGCCAAAAGTCCACTGAGCATACATACCATGAATACATGGAAGTAGAACATGATGATAATGGCACACCATTCTATTACCTTGAAAGTGAATTAATCTGTCTAGAATGTGATCACTTACACCGTGACCAACAGACAAAGCCAAAGCCTTAAACTGGTGCGATATAATTTCGTTCACTTAGTATTTTTTTAAGTTCTTCGGTTTGGTATGCCTTACCAAGTTTCTAATTTTCGGTAGTTTGCAATATTGTTGGCTATAGCAAAAATAGGGTATATGTGGCTCTACCGCTCGGAAGGGCGTTGTTGCCTAAATTAGTTGAACCTTTTCCAAGTCCTGTGATCTGATCA
>NZ_JBGONQ010000087.1:0-1131 GCF_041439145.1 Vibrio sp. 1F255
CATCTGAGATATCGAAGCTGATATCAATGTCGCCATTGAAGTTCTCATCTGGCGTGATGGTGAAACTGCCATCATCGTTAGCTACAACCGTCGCATCACCACCAACCGTTAGGCCGCTAGCAGTAAGGTCATCGCCTTCAACATCAGATGCTTGTGATAACAGTTGCTCTTGGCTTAGACGGATAGAACCATCTTCATCGATTGAGTACGCTAAATCGCCTGACACCGGTGCATCATCAACGGCAGTTACACTCACATCGATGTTTGCAGAGACCGTATCGGTGCCGTCAGAGACATCGAAGCCGAAGTTGACGTCGCCATTGAAGTTTTCATTCGGAGCAAAGGTGTATGTACCATTACCGTTATCAGTAAGAATACCGTCACCACCATCGTAGGTCACACCTTCAACCGTTAGGTTGTCGCCTTCAATATCAGTCGCACCTGTTAATAGGTCAGCATCAGTAAAGATTAACGTGCCGTCTTCTTCAACGCTGAACTGTTGGTCTTGAGGTACTGGCAGGTCATTAACTGGGTTAACGGTTAGGTCTGCAGAAGCTTGAACGGTATTGGTACCATCTGAGATATCGAAGCTGATATCAATGTCGCCATTGAAGTTCTCATCTGGCGTAATCGTGAAACTGCCATCATCGTTTTGAGTAACGGTTGCATCACCGCCAACCGTTAGGCCGCTAGCAGTCAGGTCATCGCCTTCCACGTCAGAGGCTTGAGAAAGCAGCTGCTCTTGGCTTAGACGAATCGAACCGTCTTCATCGATTGAGTACGCTAGGTCACCAGACACCGGTGCATCATCAACGGCAGTTACACTCACATCGATGTTGGCAGAGACCGTATCGGTACCGTCAGATACATCAAAACCGAAGTTTACGTCACCATTGAAGTTCTCGTTTGGCGCAAAGGTGTAAGTACCATTACCGTTATCAGTAAGGATACCGTCACCGCCATCGTAGGTCACACCTTCAACAGTTAGGTTGTCGCCTTCAATGTCCGTTGCGCCTGTTAACAGGTCTGCATCAGTGAAGATGAGTGTGCCGTCTTCTTCAACGCTGAACTGTTGATCTTGAGGGACTGGCAGGTCGTTAACTGGGTTAACCGTTAGGTCAGCTGATGCTT
>NZ_JBGONQ010000088.1:0-1102 GCF_041439145.1 Vibrio sp. 1F255
TTGCCATTTCAACTCTCCTTTGGGTTGGAGAGTTGATCTTATTCTTCGTGCTGAAGGATTAGAATGCGGTGTTCATGGCACGCTTACACCAAAGCAATACGAGTATGCCCTTGCTGTCAGCATCAGATGGCGTGTGTTGGAGTAAGTCGACCCATCTAGCCGAAAGGCATTGATAACAAGGAGAATGGCATTGACGAGAGCAGAGGAGATGTAACGACGAAAGAAACGAAAAATAGCTAACTGATTGATATGATTGCTATCGCAACCTTATCTTAGCTTCGCTCGCTTTGAGAAAAGCCTCAAAGCGATGTGCCCTTCAAGTTCAATCGTACAATTTACTTAATAAAGTGGCTTCGGGCTTGTTCAACACTCGGGATTTAGTGTTGGCTGCGCAACACCTTAATCCTTATTTGTTATGTGAAAACTAAATAAGGTCACCTGTTTTTATTTCTTCGGCTGACTTTAATAGTTTTTCTGCAAAAATCTCTAATTCTTTCGATTCCATCCTTAAGCTATAGTCCTCCACAATTCCTTCTATTCTTTCCGATGGAAAATTGTAGAGGTAATCTTGTATGCCACTTGCTACATCATTTAAGAAAGGTTTGATCTGCCCTTTTACACTTTGGTAAAAGTCTTCTAAGTTTTCGTGGTCATATTTCTCAATCCCTTTCAGGCTAGGGACCGTATTTTGAACATTATTTTCAACGAAAGAAGAATGTTTGATATTGTTATTAACTTTCCTCAACTGATCTACATATGCGTATTCATTTAATGAACCAAACGGAATTCTATGTTCATTCATCAAAGTTTTAACACTATCCCACTTATACAGTGAAGCTTGGTCGAAATTTGGAAATGCACATAACAAAAGTTCTTTGAGTAGAATTTCATATGTTTTGTATAGGTGGATTATTTTCATTTCAATTAATGATAACAACCTTTCTTTATTTAATTCTAAACGCATTGACGCAAGCGCATAATCAGCACACTCGAAATGTACATTAGTGTAATTGCCTGTAGAATTTGTATACTTTTTGTAAGCTTCATCGTAAACGCCCCATGAACCTACAGGGCGATATTACTAATGTTTGAAGTTCCAAGG
>NZ_JBGONQ010000089.1:0-1044 GCF_041439145.1 Vibrio sp. 1F255
CGTAATTCAATGGAACTAAATCAAGAACCTACGATCTGATCAGCTACCACCACTCTCTCTCGTAGCCTTATGCCTAAACCTTGTTACAAAACAACCAACTGGAAGCAATACAACCAATCGCTCATTAACCGTGGTTCTCTGACCTTCTGGATCGATGAAGAAGCAATAAGTGGGTGGGCGCAAAGCAAACAGAATAAGCGCGGGAGGCCACGTCGGTTCAGTGATTTAGCTATTACGACAGCACTCATGGTGAAACGAGTTTTTTCTATGCCACTGAGAGCGCTGCAAGGATTTATCGACTCGATATTTAGGTTAGCCCATGTGCCGTTAAGTTGTCCGCATTACACCTGCATCAGTCGTAGAGCCAAGCAAGTTGAGGTCTCATTTAAGACTAAAGCGAGAGGAGCGATACAACACCTAGCCATTGATGCAACTGGCCTTAAGGTTTATGGCGAAGGTGAATGGAAAGTCAAAAAACACGGGACGGATGGCAAGCGGAGAGTCTGGCGAAAGCTGCATATTGCAGTTGATACAAGCACTCATGAGATCATTGCCGCCGAGCTAAGTTTATCAACGGTTACAGATGGTGAAGTACTCCCGAACCTACTGAAACAAACACGTCGAAGCATCCTTGAGGTGTCTGGTGATGGCGCTTACGACACGAGAGCGTGTCGCGCTGCTATTAAGATGAAGCGAGCCGTTGCGCTTATTCCCCCAAGAGAAGGGGCAGCCTTCTGGGAGCGTGGTCATCCTCGAAATCTCGCCGTGGGTTGCCAGAAATTATACGGCTCAAATAAGTATTGGAAAGAGCGGTATGGATACCACAAACGTTCATTGTCAGAAACAGCGATGTATCGAGTTAAACAGTTGCTAGGAGGACGATTGAGCTTAAGAAATTACAATGCCCAGGTGGGTGAAACTTACGCGATGATAAAAGCGTTGAACAAGCTTACTGGGTTAGGTATGCCTGAAACTTGTCGTATTGATTAAGAAATACGCGAAACGGGGTTGTTCTATCTTTAAATTTAATTACGCAACAAAGCC
>NZ_JBGONQ010000090.1:0-1036 GCF_041439145.1 Vibrio sp. 1F255
TTTTGTGACGCGATCTTTGCACTCAAGAAATCCATTCCAAGCGCTACAGACCTTCGAAACAATATCGTTATAATCAATGAAGTTTTGGTTTGCTAGATAGTGTTGCCTTAACCAACTCCACACTTGCTCTATAGGGTTAAGCTCTGGTGAGTATGGCGGCAATTTGATAATACTGACATTATCAAATGGGTTAGCAATATCATCGGTATGCCATCCTGCGCCATCCATTATTACCACTGAATGACGGTCTTTTTCTGTGACTTTAGATATCTGCTCTAGATGGTTTATCATGATGTCTTTGTTAACCCAAGGGACGACCATTGCCTCACCAATCCCTCTCGATGGGCACACTGAGCCAAACAAATAAGCGTATTCAAATTGCTGCTGTTTTACTACGCGAGGTCTCGTTCCACGAGTAGCCCAAAGACGTGTTGTTGTGTTCTGCTGACCAAACCTAGCTTCGTCTTGAAACCAGACATCAACACTCTCTAGCCCAATATGGCCGGGGATCTTAAGGATCGTTTCGATTTGGAATTTTTTTAAAATCGTCTTGTATTTGCTGTGATTGTTTAGGGTGTTTGGAACGAGAAGTTATCCAAGAAAAACCCATGTGGTCGAGGAGATAATAGATGGAATTAGGGTGGTAGTGCTTGTCAAAGTGTTTAACGATGTAGTCATGTATATCGCTTCCAACAAGGCGGCCACCAGAAGGTGATTCAGCTTCTTTTTTTATGAAGGCACTGAGTTGAGCCCGCTGCTCATCGGTGAGGTATGCAGGCCTACCAGTCCGAGGTTTTTCTTGAAGTCCTTCTAGGCCTTCTTCAAAAAAAATCCGAACCCATTTATTGACACTGGTTCGACTGACTTTGAGAGATTTTGCAATTTGTGTACGAGAGAGGCCGTCTTTAAAGTGTGCGAGCGCAAGTAAACGCATCTTCATCTGAATGGTTTTTTGCTGGCTCGCAAGCTTTTTGAAGTCAGTGTTATTAAGGCTATCCATGGCTAAATTTCACAATAATTCATCAATCTTAATTAG
>NZ_JBGONQ010000092.1:0-1008 GCF_041439145.1 Vibrio sp. 1F255
AAGTACCACATAAGTGTGGCAGATCCTCGGTAGGGGGAATCCATGTCATTCGTTATATGCTTCAAGGATGATGATGAAAAAAGTAGTACTTTCAATATATTGCTTAATGGCGTTTAGTCAGGCTAATGCTGACGTCAAGCTAGACTTTCCCTTCAAGAAAAAGTTTGAAGTGTATGAGATTAGCGGGAATAGTGTTGAAGAAATTGAGCGTTCATTTAACGCTAGACCTGAGTTTCTCGTAAATGAAGGCTTTGACGGTTACACCGCGTGGAAATACGACTTCCATACGGATGATGATTCTTGCGAAATTCATGAATTTGAGCTTGAAGTTACCTATACACTTCCGAAGTTCGAAATGCCTAAGACTTCAGATGAGTCAGCTGAGGAGTTTCGTCCATATCTTGAGAAGCTCTATCGTCATGAACAGATTCATTGTGCGCTTGCAGTTAAGTCGATGCACGAAATGTATTTAGCCTTCAAACGAGGGCAGCGTGGAGGGTGTAGTAGCGCAAATGATAGAGTCATTGAGCTTGAAGGTGATTTGGTGGAAAGTAATGCTCTGTTTGACGTTTATACGTCGCATGGAGAAATTGAATTAGCAGAGTCTCCTTTTGGTGAGGGGCCTTACTTGAAAATATGCGAAATACCTTTCGCGCCAATGTCACCACGCATATAACAATAAATTTAAGAGTGATTCACAACGCTCGGCGCTTTCACTTCAAGCAAGTTTAGTGTTTATGGCGCAATGCTTTAGGTAGGGTTGTTGGCGTTGTTCACACCTTAATTTGGCGTTATGTGAAAGGAGTATTAATGCGGTTTTATATCGAAATAAGAAAAGGGATGATCAGAGACATCACCCACAAGCTTGATTTTATTTTTGAGGAAGTAATCGAGAGTTCTGAGTCCGGACTTAGGCTCGAAGTTGATAGGTTACAATATGAAGCTGATGAAGCGTAAGCGTGCCATGAACACCGCATTCTAATCTTTCAGCACGAAGAATAAGATCAA